>NZ_JBSFUW010000021.1:0-123476 GCF_053591995.1 Streptomyces sp. NPDC002835
ACCGCACCTGCTGCCGATCCGGCTCGACGTCGCGGCGCTGCGGCGTTCCCTCGGCGCGGAGGAGCCCGTGCCGGCGTTGCTGCGCGGGCTGGCACGCCGCCAGGTGCGCCGCGCCGCCGCCCGGGAGGGAGCCGAACCGCAGAGCCGGTCTCTGGCCGCCCGGCTGGGCGAGTTGGAGCCGGCCGGGCGGATGGCGTCGATGCTCGGCCTGGTGCGGGAGCACACCGCCGGGATCCTGGGGTACGCGGGCGCCGGAGGTGTCGAGGCCGAACTCAGCTTCAGGGACCTTGGGTTCGACTCGCTGACGGGCATCGAGCTGCGCAACCGGCTTGCCTCGGCCACCGGGCTGCGGCTGCCGGCCACGCTGGTCTTCGACCAGCCGAGCCCGGTCGAACTGGCCCGGTATCTGGTCACCGAGGCCCTCGGTGACGAGCCCGACACCGCGGCCGGCCCGGCTCGGCGCAGCGACCTGGACCCCGACGAGGACGCGGTGGCCGTCGTGGCCATGGCCTGCCGTTATCCGGGCGGGGTGCACACTCCGGAGGACCTGTGGCGGCTGGTGCGCTCCGGCGGCGACGCGATCTCCGGGTTCCCCGCCGACCGCGGCTGGGACACGGAGGCGCTGTACCACCCGGACCCGGACCACCCCGGCACGACGTACGCGGTAGAAGGCGGATTCCTGTACGACGCCGCCGAGTTCGACGCGGGCTTCTTCGGCATCTCGCCCCGCGAGGCCCTCGCCATGGACCCCCAGCAGCGCCTGCTCCTGGAGACCTCCTGGGAGGCCGTGGAACGGGCCGGCATCGACCCGCGGACCCTGCGAGGCAGCCGTACGGGCGTCTTCGCCGGCGTCATGTACCACGACTACGGCACGCAGGTCACCGAGGTGCCGGAGGGGCTGGAGGCGTTCCTCGGCAACGGCAGTTCCGGCAGCATCGCCTCTGGCCGGGTGGCGTACCACCTGGGTCTGGAAGGCCCGGCCATCACGGTCGACACGGCCTGTTCCTCCTCGCTGGTGGCCCTGCATCTGGCCGCGCAGTCGCTGCGCAACGGCGAGTGCTCGCTGGCGCTCGCGGGCGGCGTGACCGTGATGACCACGCCCGGTACGTTCATCGGGTTCAGCCGGCAGCGGGGGCTGGCCCGCGACGGGCGGTGCAAGGCGTTCGCGGACTCCGCGGACGGCACGGGCTGGGGCGAGGGCGCGGGCGTCGTGCTGCTGGAGCGGCTGTCGGACGCGCGGCGCAACGGCCACCCGGTGCTGGCGGTGGTGCGGGGCAGCGCGGTGAACCAGGACGGCGCCAGCAACGGCCTCACCGCCCCGAACGGTCCCGCGCAGCAGCGGGTGATCCGCCAGGCCCTGTCCAGTGCGGGGCTGACCGGAGCGGACGTCGACGCGGTCGAGGCCCACGGCACCGGCACCAGCCTCGGCGACCCCATCGAGGCGCAGGCGCTGCTGGCGACGTACGGCCAGGACCACATTCCCGAACAGCCGCTGTGGCTCGGCTCGGTGAAGTCCAACATCGGCCACACCCAGGCCGCCGCCGGCGTCGGCGGCGTCATCAAGATGGTCATGGCCATGCGCCACGGCCTGCTCCCCCGTACCCTCCACGTCGACACCCCCTCCACCCACGTCGACTGGGACTCCGGAGCCGTCTCGCTGCTGTCGGAGACCACCGAGTGGCCGGAGACCGGCCGTACCCGGCGAGCGGCCGTGTCGTCGTTCGGGATCAGCGGGACCAACGCCCATGTCGTCCTGGAGCATGCCGCGCCGGACGAGGCCGGGGCCGAGGAGGGCGAGCCGGGCGGGGTCGTCGCCCTGCCGTGGGTGCTGTCCGGCAGGAGTCCGGAGGCCCTGCGCGCCCAGGCCGCCCGGCTGCGGGACTTCGTACAGGAGCGGCCGGAGCTGACTGCCGCGCAGGTCGGGCTGTCGCTGGCCACGACCCGGTCCGCGTTCGCGTACCGGGGTGCGGTGCTCGGCGACGACCCGGCGGAGCGGCTCGCGGCGCTGGAGGCGCTGGCCCGTGGCGAGGGCTCGCCGTCCGTGGTGACGGGTGCCGCCGCGGGCGGTCACAAGGTCGCCTTCCTGTTCTCGGGGCAGGGCACCCAGCGGCCCGGGATGTGCCGGGAGCTGTACGCCTCGTCCGAGGTGTTCGCGGCGGCGTTCGACGAGGTCTGCGCGCAGTTCGGACCGCTGCTGGAACGGCCCCTGGCCGAGGTCGTGTTCGCGGAGTCCGGCTCCCCGGAGGCGGAGCTGCTCGACCGCACCGAGTACGCCCAGCCCGCGCTGTTCGCCGTCGAGGTGGCGCTGTTCCGGCTGCTTGAGGCGTGGGGGCTGCGACCCGACCTGCTGGCGGGGCACTCGATCGGTGAGCTGGCGGCGGCCCATGTCGCCGGGGTCTTCGACCTGCCCGACGCGGCACGGCTCGTGGCGGCCCGTGGCCGGCTGATGCAGTCGCTGCCCGCCGACGGGGCCATGGCCTCGCTGCAGGCGGCCGAGGACGAGGTGCTGCCGCTGCTGGCCGGGCGGACGCACGAGGTGGGGGTGGCCGCGGTCAACGGGCCGTCGACCGTGGTCGTGTCGGGCCGCGAGGGCGCGGTCGAGGAGATCACCGCGCACTTCAGGGCTCTCGGCCGCAGGACCCGGCGGCTGCGGGTCAGTCACGCCTTCCACTCGCCGCTGCTGGATCCGGTGCTCGACGAGTTCGCGGCGGTCGCGCGCGAGGTGTCGTACCGGGCGCCGCGCGTCCCGGTCGTCTCCGACGTCACCGGGGAGACGGCGTCGGACGGGCTGCTCCAGGACCCCGGCTACTGGGTGCGGCACGCGCGGGAGGCGGTGCGTTTCGCCGATCAGCTGACGCGTCTGGAGAAGGAGGGCGTCACCGCGTACGTCGAGGTCGGCCCGGACGCGGTGCTGGCCGCGATGGCCCGGGAATGCCTCGGCGGTCAGGCGCTGGTGGTACCCGTCCAGCGGCGCGACCGCACCGATGCCCGGGCGCTGGCCACGGCCGTCGCCGAACTGCACGTCCACGGTGTGTCCCCGGACTGGGCGGCGGTGTTCGCCCCGACCGGCGCCCGTACGGTCGAGCTGCCGACGTACGCCTTCCAGCGCACGGCGTACTGGCTGCCGTCCGGGCCGCAGCAGGCGCCGGCCGGCGGCAGCGACCTGGAGCGGCGGTTCTGGCGCGCTGTCGGCAGCCGGGACGTCGGCGCTCTGGCCGCGCTGCTCGACGTCGACTCCGCCCGTGAGGCCGACTCCCTGAACGCGGTGCTGTCGCTGCTGTCGGCCTGGGACCACAGCCGCGCCACCACCGCCATGGAGGCGCCGGAGGACGCCCAGCCGTCCGAGGACGACGGGCACCTGGCGCGGGCCCTGGCGGACGCGCCCGAGGACGAGCGGCCGGCGCTGCTGCTGGAGGCCGTGCGGTCGGCCGCTTCCGCGGTGCTCGGGCACGCCGACCCGCACGCGCTTCCGGCCGAACAGGACTTCCTGGACGCCGGGTTCGCCTCGCTGACGGCCGTCGAGCTGAGCGCCCGGCTCACCAAGGTCACGGGCCTCGACCTGCCGCCCACGCTGATCTACGACCACCCCACGCCGGCAGAGCTCGCCGCGCACCTGCACGAGGAAATGAAGAGGACCGCGTCATGACCCCCACACGTACCGCACCCATCGAGAGCCCCTGGATCCGCCGCTACCAGCCGGCGCCCGCCGACGGTGTCACCCTGGTGTGCTTCCCGCACGCCGGTGGCTCGGCCACGTCCTTCCACGCACTGTCCCGGGCGCTCGCCGGACGGCTGGACGTGGTGGCCGTGCAGTATCCCGGCCGTCAGGACCGGCATCGGGAGCCCGCCTTCGAGGACCTGCACGAGCTGGCCGACGCCGCGTTCGACGCGGTCGTCGAGGCCGTCGGCACCGACCGCCCGCTCGCCCCGTTCGGGCACAGCATGGGCGCGTCCGTCGCCTTCGAGGTGGCCGCGCGGCTGGAGCAGCGGGCGGGCGTGACGCCCGTGTCCCTGTTCGTGTCGGGGCGCCGGGCCCCCTCCCGGCACCGCAGCGAGGACCTGCACCGCAAGGGCGACGACGCGCTGCTGCGGGAGATCCGCGCCCTGGACGGCACCGCGCAGGCGGCGCTGGACGACGAGGACATCGTCCGGATGTTCCTGCCGTCCCTGCGGGCCGACTACAAGGCGATCGAGCGCTATCGCAGCGCGCCGGGCGCGGCCGTCGGCTGCCCCGTCGTCGCGCTGACCGGCGACAACGACCCGAAGACCACCGTGGAGGAGGCCCGGGCCTGGCAGGAGCACACCACCGGCCCGTTCGACCTGCGGGTCTTCGGCGGCGGTCACTTCTATGTCTCGGAGCAGACCGACGCGGTCGCCGAGGTGCTGGCCACGCGGCTGGGGGTCGCAGGGGTCGGCTAGGGGTTATCCGAGCCAGGAGGCGAAGTTAGCGTGACCGCGCATTCTCCGTATTCCACGGACGCGAATTCACCGTCCCTGAACACGAATCCGCTGTCCTCGGACGTGCATTCACCGTTCTCCACGAACGCGAGTTCACCGTTTTCCACCGAACCGAACGCAGTGTTTTCCACAGACCATGGGGGATCCCGAACCATGACCGATCAGCAGACGTGGCGGGTTCTCGGCAACGCGGACGCGCACGAGCTCGTGCTCGCCGTGGACTTCGACGCCACCGGCCGGGCCGAGGGCCGCTTCACCGATCTGGCCTCGGGTCTGGGTGACCTGCTGCCCTACTCGATCTGGGAGACGATTCCCCAGGAGGCCGGGACCGGTGCCGACGATGCCGACCCCGTCGAGCGGTGGCTGGAGGAGGTGGCGGCCGACGGCCGCCCGGTCCGCGCGGTATTCGGCTTCTGTGTCGGCGGCGTCTACGCGGGCGTGATCGCGCAGCGCCTCGCCGCCCGGCAGGAACAGGCGCCCGCGCTGGTGCTGTTCGACCCCGAGCAGTCCGGCCCGCTGACCCTGTACTCGCAGTTCTACAAGGTCCTCGACTCCATGTCCGCCCTGCTGAGTGCCGAGGAGACCGCGCAGGCGGCGGACGAGGCGCGGCGGGCGCACGAGCAGCACACGACGATGGCCGCGCTGGGCGCCGAACTCCTCGACGTGTACCGGCGTACCGCCAAGCCCGCCTTCGACCGGCTGGAGCTGGACGCCAAGCGGATGGAGGAGATCACCGCGGTCTTCGCGTCGTTCGTCGGCTATCTGATCGCGGCCGCGGACATCGACCCTCTGCCCGCGTGGCGGGAGGCCGTCGCCGTCACGTCCTCGTCGCCCACGAGCGGTCTGAACGGCTCCCGCGCGGCCGGCCAGGACATCGCCGTGGGCCGGGAACTGCGCGTCGACGTCCGGCACGTCGACCTGCTGCGCGACCCCGGTGTCACCCGCACGGTGACCGAGCTGCTCGGCGCGGACAGGCCCGCCTGAGAAGTCACGTACGCGCAAGTCCCGTACGCGCGAATCCCGTACGTACGCCCCACCGAATTCCCGCGAACCCACGGAACGGTTGGAATGCCAGAAGCAACGGAAGTCCGGTCCCGCCCGGCCGACAGCAAGGAGCACGCCCTCTGGCTCCTGGACGAGCTGGTGCCCGTCAAGGGGGTCAACAACCTCTCCGTCGCCCTTCAGGCCGACGGGCCGCTGCTCGGCCCGGCGCTCCAGGGCACGATCGATCTGCTGCTGCGCCGGCACGAGGCGCTGCGCACGGTGTTCCGGCAGGAGCAGGCGGGCCTCGTCAAGGAGGTGCTCGACCCCGCTGCCGTGCGGATCGAGGCCGAGCAGCTGGCGGCGGAGCCGGGGGAGGTCGCCGCTGTCGTCGGGGAGTTCATCGCGCGTCCCTTCGACATCGACGGGCGGCCGCTGGTGCGGGCCGCGCGGGTGAGGTGCGCGGACGGCGACGCGTTCTGTCTCGCCGTCCACCACCTGGTCTTCGACACGGTCTCCGGCGCGGTCCTGCTGGAGGAGTTCACCGCCGGGTACACGGCGCTCGCGGCCGGTGCCGCGCCACCCGCGGAGCTGCTGACCGCGCAGCCGCCGTACCGGGAGCCCGCTCCCCGCGCGGCTGCCGTGGAGTACTGGCGCGGGCAGCTGGCCGGGGCTGACGCCGCGGGCCTCGCCCTGTGGTGCGGCAGCGAGGATCTTCCCGAGCCGACCCTCACCGGTGACCAGATCACGGCCGACCTGTCCCCGCGGGCGACCGAGGTACTGCGCCGGCTGCAGAAGGAGCTGCGCGCGCCGGAGGCGGTGGTGCTGCTGGCCGCGTACGGCCTGCTGCTGGCCCGGCACGGCGCGGGTCCCGACCTGGTGGTGGGCACCCCGGTCAACGTCCGGGCGCGCGAGGCGTCCAGGGCCGTCGGCTACCACGTCAACACCCTGCCGCTGCGCATACCCGTCGACCTCGGCGGCGGCTTCCGCGACCTGGTGCGGACCGCCCGCGACGCGTTCCTCGGGGCGGTCGCCCACGCCGATGTGCCGGTCGACGTCCTGCTGCCGGAACTGCGCAGGGACGGCGGCGCCTCCTGGCGCAACACCGTCTTCCGCCATCTGTTCAACTACGTTCCGGACGACGGCCGTACGAGCTTCCCCCTCGGCGACACCACGGCCCGCAGGCTCACGGTGGAGAACGGCTTCAGCAAGTTCGACCTGGAGTTCTTCTTCCTGTCCTCGGCGGACAAGGTGACCGTCCGGGCCGCGTACTACACGCAGGTGCTGGACCGGGCCGACGTACAGGGGCTGCTCGAACGCTTCGAGGCGCTGCTGCTCGCGGCCGCGGAGGGGCCGGACCGGCCGATGGGCGAACTGCCGCTGGCCGGGCCCTCCGACCTCGCCGTGCTGGCCGCGAGCAACGACACCGCGCGCCCGGTGGATCCGCCCAGCGTGCTCGCGGCGGTGCGGGAGCGGGTGGCGCTGACGCCGTCCGCGCCGGCCGTCGTGGGCGACGGTCGCAGCACGACGTACGCCGAGCTGTGGCGGGCCGCCGAGCACACCCGGGACGTCCTGGCGGACGCCGGGGTGAGGGCCGGTGACATCGTCGCGCTCGCCGCGCCCCGGGGTCCCGAACTCGCGGCCGCGGCCCTCGGGGTGTGGCTGGCCGGAGCGGTGTATCTGCCCGTCGATCCGGAGCACCCCGTGCAGCGCCTGGCGTACGTCCTGGAGGACTCCGGCGCGCAGGCAGTGCTCACGGCGCCGGGCGTGGAGCTGCCCGAGGGGGTCCGGGCGCGGGTCGTTCCGCTGGAGCCGCTCGCGCGGGACGGCTCCGGCCCGCTGCCGGACCCCGGTGCCGGCGGCCCCGATCCGGACTGCTGCGCCTACCTGATCTACACGTCCGGCTCGACGGGGAAGCCGAAGGGCACCCTGGTCGGCCACCGCAGCCTCGCCAACGTGGTCCAGCACTTCGCCGAGGAGCTGAAGGTCACCGCGGACGACGCCGTGCTGTGGCTGACGACCTTCGCCTTCGACATCTCCGCCCTGGAGCTGTTCCTGCCGCTGGTGTGCGGCGGACGGCTGGTCGTGGCCTCCGACGAGGCCCGCACCGACGGCCGGGCCCTGCTCGCCGAGGTCGTCGCGCACGACGTCGGCATCGTGCAGGCCACCCCGACGACCTGGCGGGTCGTCGCCGACGCGGCGGACGGGCAGCTCGCCGGCCGGCGCCTGGTCTGCGGCGGGGAGCCGCTGCCGCCGGCGCTGGCCCGCACGCTGGCCGCCTCGGGCGGCTCACTGCTCAATGTGTACGGCCCCTCCGAGACGACCATCTGGTCCACCTCGGGGCCGGTGCCGGACGAGGTGGTCCGCGCGGACGTGGGCCGTCCGATCGCCAACACCCAGGTGTTCGCCGTCGACCCGGACGGCCGGGAGCTGCCGGTCGGTGTGCAGGGCGAGCTGTGCATCGCCGGAGCGGGCATCGCGCTGGGCTACCACAACCGCCCCGAGCTGACGGCGGACCGCTTCCGCGACCATCCCGCGTACGGGCGCCACTACCGCACCGGCGACCTGGCCCGGCTGCGGCCCGACGGCAGCGTCGAGCTGCTGGGCCGGACCGACCGCCAGATCAAGCTGCGCGGCCACCGGATCGAACTGGGCGAGGTGGAGGCGGTGCTGCTCGACCGTCCGGACGTACGGGACGTCGCCGTCGTCGTGGTGGGGCGCGGCGGGCCGGACGCCGCCCTGGTCGCGTTCGTGGAACCGGCGCAAGGAGCGGAGGGAGGGGACGCCGTGGCCGAGGTGGACACCGCCGGGCTGACGGCCCATGCCCGGTCCCTGCTGCCCTCCGCCGCCGTACCCCAGGAGATCGTCGTGCTGGAGTCGCTGCCGACCACCGCCAACGAGAAGCGGGACCATCTCGCGCTGACCCGCCACGCCGAGCAGCGCCGCTCCGAGCGCAGTGCGGCCGCGGGGGCGGAAGAGGCCTCGCCCGAGGCGCAGTCGGGGACGGCCGGGCGGCTGCTCGCCCTGTGGCAGAGCACGCTCGGCCGGACCGACCTCGGCCCGCACGCCAACTTCTTCGACAGCGGCGGGCATTCGCTGCTCGGCGCTCAGCTCGTGCAGCGCATCGAGAAGACGCTGGGTGTGCCTGTGCGCCTGGCCGACCTGTTCGCCCATCCCACCCCGCTCGCCATGGCCGAGCATCTCGATCCGGACGCCGCCGCACCGTCGGCCCCGGGCAACTGAGGAAGACGGAGCCCGAGAAAGACATGGAGACCGTGAACGAGAAGCACGCCACCGCCCCGGCCGCCGCGACCGCGCCGCCGTCGTGGAAGGTCCTGTGGCAGGACACGTTCGAGGGCCCGGCCGGGTCCCCGCCCGACCCCGCCCTGTGGCAGGTCGTCACCGGGCAGCCGTTCGGCGCCGGCATCGAGTTCCACACGGACGACCCCGCGAACGTCGGCCTCGACGGCGCCGGGCACCTGCGGATCACCGCCACGCACGAGGACGGGGAGTACCGGGCGGCGTGGCTGGAGACCCGGCGCGAGGACTTCGTGCCGCGGCCCGGCGGCGCGCTGCGCCTGGACGCCCGGGTGAAGACCGCAGCGGGTCCGGGCCTGGACTGCGCGCTGTGGGCCTGGGGCACGCAGTTGCGGCACCGGGGTGACGAGGACCCGGTGCAGGCGTGGTACCGGGCCGGGGAGATCGACGTCATGGAGGCGCTCGGCTCCGAGCCGGACTCGGTGTGGGGTGCCGTCCACTCCCCCGAGTGCCACCAGATCCCGTCCCTGGGCATGGGCGCCCGTACGACCACGGAGGACGGCAGCCCGCTCAGCGCGGACTTCCACACCTACTCGGCGGTCTGGCGGCGCGGCCCCGACTCGATCACCTGGTACCTGGACGGCCGCGAGTACCTGAAGCTGACCCCGCAGGACACCACTCCGAAGGGCTGGCTGTTCGACCAGCCCGTGTACTTCTGTCTGGCGATCATCATCGGCAGCCCCGGCGGCCCGGTCCTGCCGGGCGACCCCGACCCGGCGACGCTGCCGTCGTCGCTGCTCGTCGACAGCATCACCGTCTCCGAGGAGCTCCCCGCGTGAGCACGCCCACGGACGTGGACCTCGACCGGCTCGTCGCCGAGCTGGTCGAGCGGGTGCTGGACGACCCGACCGGCGCGCTGGGTCCCTCGGTGTACGAGACGGCCCGGCTGGTGTCGCTGGCCCCGTGGCTGGACGGGGACGCCGCCCGGGTCCGGTATCTCCTCGACGAGCAGCGGTCCGACGGCAGTTGGGGCGGTCCCGGCGGGTACGCCCTCGTGCCGACGCTGAGCGCGACGGAGGCGCTGCTGGCCGTGCTGGGCTGGGAGGGCGGCGAGTTGCCGCTGCCGCCCGCGGCGCTCGTCGAGGCCGCGCGGCGGGGGCTCGCGGCGGCGGCCGCGCTGGTGGCGGGCAGCGCCGAGGAGCCGGTGCCGTCGACGGTCGTGTTCTTCATGGTCATCCCCGCTCTGGTGGAGGGGATCAACGCCCGGCTCGCCGTCCTCGGGGACGGACCGGTGCAGCCGCTGGCGCTGCCGCACGGGCTGACCGACGAGGCGCTGCGTGGGCTGCGCGGGGGTGCCTGGCGCAACCCGCTCGCCGGTCACTACCTGGAGATCGTGGGCCCGGCGGCCGTCGGCGCCGCCGAGATGGAGCCGGTCGACGGGGTCGTCGGCTGTTCCGCTGCCGCGACCGCCGCCTGGCTCGGCCCTCGGGAGCCGGCCGCCCCCGCGCACCCCTCGGTGCGCTTCCTGCGGCAGGCCCAGGAGCGGGGATCCGGCGCGGTCCCCGCGATGACCTCGATCGTGTACTACGAGCGGGCGTGGATCGCCGGAAACCTGGCGACGGCGGGGGTGGAGCGTGAGGTGCTCGCTCCGCTGCTGAAGGAGCTGCCGGGTGACGTCGGCCGGTCCGGGGCGCCGACCGCGCCGGGGTTCGCGTACGAGGCGGAGACCAGCGCGATCGTTCTGACGGCCCTGGCCCGCCTGGGGGCGCCGCAGGAGCCGGAGTACCTGTGGCAGTACGACGCGGGCAGCCACTTCATGTCCACCATCCCGGAGCACGAGCCGTCCACGACCACCAACGCGCACATCCTTGAGGCGTTGGGCTGCCACCCGGCCGACGGTCCTCCTGCTGAGGGGGACCGGTCCCGGGACGCCGTCGCCCGGATCGCGTCGTGGCTGCGCGACCGCCAGGGGCCGGACGGCAGCTGGTCCGACAAGTGGCACGCCTCGCCCTACTTCGCGACGATGCGCTGCGCCCTGGCCCTGCACCGGTACGCCGGCCCGGCGTCGGCCGAAGCCCTCGGCAGGTCCGTCGACTGGCTCCTGCACCGGCAGCACGAGGACGGCTCCTGGGGCCGCTGGGACGGCACACCGGAGGAGACGGCCTACGCGGTACGCACCCTGCTGGAACTCACCGCCGACGGAGACGCCCGCTCCGAGGAGGCGACCCAGGCCGTACACCGAGGCTGCGCCTTCCTCCTGAAGCACGGCCTGAACGCCGAACACCACCCCCCACTGTGGATCGGCAAGGAGCTGTACGCCCCCGGCCATCTGGTCCACGCGGCGGTGCTGGGCGCACTGATCGCGGCCAGGCGGTAACGGGCCACCGAAGCACTGCCGGCGGCCGGCGGTCACCAGCCGCCGGCTGCGCCGGCACCGCTGGTCCCACCCGGCGGTGCCCGGCCGCTCGAAGCACTAGGCACGCCCGGCGGCTACCGGCCGCCAGAAACGCGTGGCCCCGGGCCGCGACACCGGCGCCGCGAAGCGTTGGTTGCGGCCGACGGCAAACAGCCCCCGGAGCACTGGGCACGCCCGGCGACAACCGGCCGCTCGGAACGTGACCGCGACCCGGCGGCAGCAGACCCCCGGCAACTCCGGCCGCGGCCCGGTCGACACCGGCCGCGCGGAGCGCTGGTCGCGCCCAGCCGTACGCGCCCGCTCGGAGCACTGCGCGTAGGCCGTCGGTATCCGGCCGGCAATAACACAACCCAGCCAGTCTATTAACCGGGTTCAGTTATGCTGGGACCCGGAATTCGCCGTCCGGCCTCGTCGGGCGGCGCGCAAGGCCGTCACTTCGGAAAGGTCGATCGATGACGTCACACGTCCAGGACACGTACGGCACCCAGGAGGCCGTCGGACTCGACGACGAGCTGGCCCTGGAGCGTGCGTACGTCGCGGTGTGCCGCGAGGCGATGACCCGGCAGGTGGACGATGCCCAGTACCAGGTCGTCGCGGGCGAGGACGTGTCGGGTGACGGCGCGAGTGCCGAGGCGCTCGGCCGCTACCTGCGCACCCGCGCACAGCAGATGGCGGAGGAGCCCGACAGCCCGCTGTTCTTCGGCCGGCTCGACTTCGAGGACTCCGAGGAGGCGGGGGACCACCGGCGGCAGCGGTACTACATCGGCCGCAGGCGGATCTCGGAACACCCGGCCGCACCGCCCCTGGTGATCGACTGGCGTGCGCCGGTCTCCCGCACCTACTACCAGGCGAGCGCCCTGGAGCCGCGCGGCGTCGCGGTGCGGCGGCGCTTCGGGTGGGCGCCGTGGAGCCACGGCGCTCCCGAGGACCTCACCGGACTCGAGGACGAGCACCTCGACCACGCCCGCGGCGACGACGGCGGCGACGCTGCGAGCGCGATCGTCGCCGCCGAGATCGAGCGGCCTCGCCTCGGCCCGATGCGCGACATCGTCGCCACCATCCAGCCGGAACAGGACAACCTGGTCCGCAGCGAGCTGAACGAGTCGGTCTGTGTGCAGGGCGCCCCGGGCAGCGGCAAGACCGCCGTCGGCCTGCACCGCGCCGCGTATCTCCTCTACACGTTCCCCGAGCGGCTGCAGCGCAGCGGTCTGCTGATCATCGGCCCGAACCGCACCTTCCTGCGCTACATCTCCGAGGTGCTGCCGTCGCTGGGCGAGATCGACATCGCCCAGCTGACGGTGGAGGACGTCGTCGCACGGCACCCGGTGCGGCGGGCGGACTCCGAGGACGTCAGCGTCCTGAAGCACAGCGACCGTATGGCCACCGTCCTTGAGCGCGCGCTGTACGCCCGGGTGAGGCACTCGGAGGAGTCCATCGCGGTCACCGACGGCTCGTACCGCTGGCGGGTGGACTCGTACGACCTGGCCCGGGTCATCGACGAGGTGCGGGGCATGGGGGTGCCGTACGGGATCGGCCGCGAGCATGTGCGTTCGCGGGTGGTCACGCTGATCCAGCAGCAGGCCGAGCGGCGGGCCGGCCCGAAGAGCGTGACCTGGGCGCGCAAGATCGGCCGTTCGAAGCCGGTCGCCGCGCTGCTGGAGGCAGCGTGGCCGGTGGCGCGGCCGGAGGAGGTCGTGGCCACGCTGCTGAGCGATCCGGCGGTGATGGAGGCCGCGGCGGACGGGGTGTTCGACGCCGCCGAGCAGCGGGCCCTGCTGTGGGCGAAGCCTCCGCGGTCGGAGAAGAGCGCCACCTGGTCGGTCGAGGACATGCTGCTGCTCGACGAGGTCGCGGGGCTCATCGAACGCCCCGAGGGCTACGGCCATGTGGTCGTGGACGAGGCTCAGGACCTGTCGCCGATGCAGTGCCGGGCGATCGCCCGGCGCAGCGCGTTCGGCTCCATCACGGTGCTGGGCGACCTGGCCCAGGCGACGGCGCCGTGGTCGGCGCGGACCTGGCAGGAGCAGCTGACGCACCTGGGCAAGGCGCAGGCCACGGTCGTCCCGCTGACCACCGGCTTCCGTGTGCCCGCCGCGGTGATGGAGCTGGCCAACCGGCTGGTGGGCGCCCTGGGCGTGGACGTGCCGCCGGCCCGCTCGCTGCGCCATGACGGCGAGTTGACGGTCAGCGCCGTCGACGACCTGGCGTCCGCCACCGTGTCCGGCGTCCGCGCGGCCCTCGACCGCGAGGGGTCGGTCGCCGTCATCGCCGCCGACGACGCGGTCGCCGCCACCTCGGCGGCGCTGCGCCGGGCGGGCATCGAGACGGCGACGGCCGAGGAGGTCGGCACGGCCGCCCGGGTGACCGTGCTGCCCGCGACGGTCGTCAAGGGCCTGGAGTACGACCATGTCGTCGTGGTGGAGCCGGCCGCGATCGTCGAGTCCGAGCCGCGCGGACTGCACCGGCTGTACGTCGTGGTGACGCGTGCGGTGTCCCGTCTCGACGTCCTGCACGCCCGGCCGCTGCCGGAGCCGCTCGCCGCCTGAGGCGCGGACCGTCCGAGAACGGTCGAGGCCTGTCCGAGAGGTGCGGCCCGGGGATTCCCCCGGGCCGCATTTTCTTTCGCCTCTTTGAAGAACCCCAAGGCGGAAAATTGCCCTGGCTTTCGGAGTTGGCCGAATTGCCGTTGTCGACGGTGACACTTGCGCCAAATCCCTGTGGCGATGATCACTGAAGATCCGGCGGACTGTCTGAAGTTGCAGGATGGCTGAAGACATACCGAAGCCTCGGCACCTTAGGAGCACCTGCGGATGTCCATCGTCGGACGGGACATACAACTCACCCAATTGCATGACCTGCTGACCGCACGCGACTGCGGAGCGGGTCCGATCGCCCTGGTCAGTGGCCCTGCGGGGATCGGCAAGACCGCCCTCCTCCACGAATTCACCCAGAGCGCGGCGAAGTCCGGTTCCCTCGTCCTGAGAGCGGCCTGCTCCCCGAGGGAGCGCGCCAACTCCTGGGGCGTGGTCCATCAACTCCTGTGGCGCACAGGGCGATTCAAAGGAGCTTCACAGCGTACGAGTGACACGCTCGCAGCCGTCGGCCGCAGCCTTGCGGCGGTCACCCGGGCACCGGAAGGTAAACACGACAAGGCCATGGATGAATTCTGCGCGGCCGTCATGGAATTGGCCGACGACCATCCCCTCGTCCTCGCCGTCGACGACATCCACGAGGCCGACCCCGAGTCGCTGGGCTGCCTCGGGCACCTCGCCCGCCGCATGGTCGCCTCCCGGGTTCTGGCGGTGTTCACCGACCGGCCGCAGGCCCTGCCCCCGTACGCCGCCGCGCGGGCCGAGTTCGCCCGGCAGCCCGGATTCCATCAGCTGCGGGTCGGCCCGCTGACCGCCGGCGACATCCGGCTGCTGCTCACCGAGCGGCTGGGCGTGCCCGCCGACGAGGCCGGCGCCGCGGAGTTCCACGCGGCGAGCGGGGGCAGCCCGCTGCTGACGCGGGCGCTGGTCGAGGACACCTGCAACGCCCGGCAGGGCACGTACACGGGCGCGGCCGCGATACGGCCTGTCGCCGGGGAGATGTTCGACTCCGCGGTGGTCGACTGCGCCCACCGGGTCAGCGCGCCCGCGGCCGATCTCGCCCGGCACCTGGCGGTGCTGGGGCCGGACGCGCTGTCGGTGCTGCTCGACCGCAACAGCACGAACCCGCCCACCCGGCACCTTCAGGAGCTGACCCAGGCCGGCCTGCTGGCGGGACCGGGCTTCCGCCACCCGAGGATGCACACCGTGCTGGGAGGCGAGGTCTCCGCCGAGGAGCGGGCGCGGCTGCACGGGCGGGCCGCCGTACTGCTGCACGACAACGGCGCACATCCGGCCACGGTGGCCGAGCACATCGTGGCGGCGGGAGGCATAGCGGAATCCTGGGCGCCGCCACTGCTTTGGGAAGCCGCGGCCGACGCGATCGCCCAGGACGAGTTCCCCAAGGCGATGCGGCTGTTCGACCTGGCCCACGCCATCTGCCCGGACGGGCCGCTGCGGGCGTCCATCCTGTTCCAGCGCACGCTGTCCGCCTGGCAGGTCGACCCGGCCAAGGCAATGCGGCGGCTCCCGGAACTGAAGGAGGCGCTCCAGGCCGGGAATCTCACGGCCACGTCGGGCGCGATGTCCCTGATCAAGAACCTGGTCTGGCACGGCTATGTGGACGAGGCCGCGGAGGTGCTGGAGCTGGTCGACCGGCAGCTGGCCGACGACCCGGGCGAGGAGGGCGTGGCCGAGGTGCGGGCGCTGCAGCGGTGGTTGTCCGTGCTGTGCCCGCCGTTCCACCGGCGCATGTTCGGCGAGGTGTCCGTCGACGTCACGCACGAGATCGCCCCCGCGGCGATTGCCGAGCAGCCGCGGCTGCACGCGGCCACCGCCCTGTCCGTCGTCCTGCGGGGCGGCGAACCCGGGCCGGCCGTGGTCGGCGCCGCCCATGTGCTGGAGATGTCCAGTCTGACGCCGACGCTTGAGACCATCCCGCTGGCGCTGATGACGCTGTTCTACGCCGACCGCACCGAGCAGGTCGACGCCTGGTGCACCACGCTGCTGGAGGCGGCCCGCGAGCGCAACATCCCCACCTGGGACGCGCTGCTGTCCTCGCTGCGGGCGGCGAACCTCATCCGGCAGGGCCGACTGCTGGAGGCCGAGCGGCACAGCGACCTGGTCCTGTCGCGGATGTCGTCCCGGGGCTGGGGGATCAGCATCGGCCTGCCGCTGGCGAGTTCGGTGTACGCGCTGACCGCGATGGGCCGCTACGACGAGGCGCGGGCCCGGCTCGGCCAGCCGGTGCCCGAGGCGGTCTTCCAGACCCTCTTCGGCCAGCACTACCTGTACGCCCGGGGCCAGTTCCACCTGGCCACCGGGAGACTTCAGGCCGCGCTCGGCGACTTCCTGGCGTGCGGCAAGGCCCTGGAGAGCTGGGGGGTGGCCGACACCACGCTCATCCCGTGGCGCTCCGGGGTGGCCGAGGCCCGGCTGCGCCTGGGCGAGCCGGACCAGGCCGTGACGTATCTGCGGGAGGAACTGGCCCGGCACAAGGGCCACCCCCGGGTGCACGGCAACGCCCTGCGTCTGCTGGCTTCGACGATGGAGCCCCAGCAGCGGCTGCGGGCGCTGCGGGAGGCCGTGGACGAACTCCAGGACTCCGGGTGCGATCTGCTGCTGGCGCACGCGCTGGGCGATCTGGGCCGTGTCTACCATCTGCTGGGCAAGTCCAACCGGGCCCGGGTGATCGTACGCCGTGCCTACCGGATGGCGAAGAAGTGCCATGCGCAGCCGCTCAGCCAGAGCCTGCTGCCGGACGCGGAGCGGTCGGCCGACGGCCGGGTGTGCGCCGCCGGGCACGAGGCCTCCGAGCAGGTCCACGACGTGCTGTCCGAGGCCGAACTGCGGGTCGCCGCCCTGGCGGCGGAGGGGCACACCAACCGGGAAATCGCCCGGCGGCTGTTCATCACGGTCAGCACGGTCGAGCAGCACATGACGCGTGTGCTGCGCAAGCTCAACCTGTCCCGCCGTGACGAACTGCCGCAGAGCCTGGACACTATGGGCGGTTCAGCCGCACCGGCAGTGAGTGGAGCCCGCGGATGAGCGTGCTGGTGCGCCACCGCACGTCCTCGGGGTCGACCGCGAGCCGCATGGCGGGGAAGGTGTCCAGCAGCGCGCCGAAGGCGATCTGCGCCTCCATCCTCGCCAGGGGCGCCCCGAGGCAGTAGTGGATGCCGTGCCCGAAGGCGACATGGCCGCCGGTGGGCCTGCGGACGTCCAGCGTGTGCGGATCGCCGAAGCGCTCCGGGTCCCGGTTGGCGGAGGCCAGTGCCAGCAGCACGAAGTCGCCGGCCGGGATCTCGGTGTCGCCGATGCGCAGGTCCTCCGTGGCGCACCGGAAGGTGGCGTGCTTCAGCGGGCTCTCCAGCCGCAGGAACTCCTCCACGGCGCCGGGCAGCAGGGAGCGGTCCTGGCGCAGCGCCTCCCACTGGTCCAGGTTGCGCATCAGGTGCAGCGTGCCGTTGCCGAGGGTGTTGACGGTGGTCTCGTGGCCGCCGATGAACAACAGGAAGGCCATCGAGACCAGTTCGGTCTCGGTGAGCCGGTCGTCGACGTCACGCGCCGAGACCAGCGCGGCGAGCACGTCGTCGGTGGGCGTACGGCGCTTGCGCTCGATGAGGTCGCCGAGGTACTCGATCATCGCGGTCGACGCGGCGGCGGTCGCCGCAGGCGAGTCGCCGGAGACGAGCGCCTTGGACCAGGACTTGAAGTTCTCCTGCTCCTCCAGCGGCACGCCCAGCAGCAGGCAGATCACCCGGATCGGCAGCGGGAACGCGAACGCGTCCAGCAGGTCCACCGGGTCCTCGTCCGGCAGGGCGGCGAGCAGTTCGCCGGTGATCTGCTCGATCTCCGGCCGGAGCTTTTCGATGGCGCGGCTGGTGAACGCCTTGTTCACCAGCTTGCGCAGCCGGGTGTGGTCCGGCGGGTCGGAGTGCAGCATGTGGGTGGCGAGGGCGGAGGAGAACGCGCCGCGCTTGTTGCGGTCGGGCTCGTTCTGCGCGAACAGCCGGTCCGTCCTGTTGAGGTCGGTGCTCAGCCGGGGGTCCGCGAGCGCCGAGCGTACCTCCTCGTATCCGGTGATCAGCCACACCGGCAGTCCGCCGCACACGGGGACCCCGGGAGGCATCATCACCCGGTGCGCCGAGCCTCCGGCGTTGAGCCGTGTGTACACGGAGTGGGGGTCCTGCATGAACGCGTCGTCGAGTTCCAGAGGGGCTGAATCCTGAAGCATGGGCACATCCTCGAAAATGACGGCTCCGGGCCGTTCGCGGGTCGCGCTGAGCCTATGTACGCCCTTGGCGGGCCGAAGCCGATCCACGGCGAGAAAAGGGGGTCTAGGGGCCTGATAGGGGCCGCCCGCCGGTTGGTTGTGTGAGTCCCGGCGGGCGGCCGGAGCAGCCACCAGGCCGGGGGAGGTCACCCGGCGACTGCTGGTCCGGTGGGGCGCGGTCAGTTGCTGGGCGCCAGGTCGCCTTCCGTGGCACGCGCCTGCTCCGGGGGAGCCTGGGCGGGCTTGCGCAGGTCGATAGTGATCAGCAGGCCCGCGAGTACGGCGGCGAGGGCGGTGATGCCCGCGGCCCACAGGCTCGCGACGGCGTAGCCGTGGACGGTCGCCTCGGTCACGGCCCGTTCACCGCGGCCGCCGCCCGCAATCCGGTCGGCGGTCACGCTGGTGGCGATGGCGTTGAGCAGGGCCGTGCCGATGGAGCCGCCCAGCTGCTGGGAGGTGGAGACGAAGGCCGACACCACGCCCACCTCCTGCGGCGGCACGCGGTAGGTGGCGGCGCTGATGCACGGCGAGATCACCAGTCCGACACCGATGCCGAGCAAGATCTGGGTGGGCATCAGCGTCGAGGCGTAGGAGCTGTCGGGGGTGAGCCGGCCGAGGTTGAGCAGGCCCAGCATGGCGATGGACAGGCCCGGCACGACCAGCAGGCGCAGCGGGACGCGGGGCACCAGCCGGGCGGCGATCTGGGTGGAGGTGAGCACCGTCGCCACGGTCGCCGGCAGGATCGCCAGCCCCGTGCGCAGCGGCGAGAAGTCCATCACCACCTGCAACTGGTAGGTGAGGATCAGGAACAGGCCGAACAGGCTGACCATGGCCAGGGCGATGGTCAGGCTCGCTCCCGCCCGGTTGCGGTCGGCGACCAGCCGCAGCGGGAGCAGCGGAGCCGGCCCCCTGGCCTGGGTGAGGCCGAACGCGGCGAGCAGGACCACGGCGGCCGCGAGGCAGCCGAGGACGCGGGGCGAGGTCCAGCTGTGGGTCGCCGCCTGGTCGAAGGCGTAGACGAGGGCGAGCATGCCGCAGGCGGAGAGCACCGCGCCGGGGACGTCCACGCGCTGGCGGTTGGCGGGCATCGCCGGCAGCAACAGCAAGGCCCCGGCCACCACGGCCACGCCGATCGGCACGTTGACGTAGAAGCACCATCGCCAGTCGAGGTACTCGGTGATCACGCCGCCGCCCAGCAGGCCGATGGCGCCACCGGCGCTGGCGACCGAGCTGAAGACACCGAACGCCTTGGCGCGTTCGCGCGGTTCGGTGAAGGTGGTGGCGAGCATGGCCAGGGTCGAGGGCACGAGCAGCGCGGCGAACACGCCCTGCGCCGCGCGGGCGCCGACGAGCACCTCGGCGTTCGGCGCGGCGCCGCCCGCCACCGAGGCGACGGCGAAGCCGACGGCGCCGGCCACGAAGGCGCGCCTGCGGCCCACGAGATCGCCGACCCGTCCGCCGAGCAGCAGCAGGGCACCGAAGGCGAGGGTGTAGGCGGTGACCACCCACTGCCGGCTCGCGTCCGACATCCCGGTGTCCTGCTGGGCCCACGGGAGGGCGATGTTCACGATGGTCATGTCCAGCATGACCATCAGCTGAGCCAGGGCGATCACCCCCAGCCCCCACCACCGGTGGCGCACCGACCTCTCGGTGGAGGCCGCTGTTGCCTGTGCCATGTCCTGATGTCCTTCCCTCACAGCGGGCGGCGCTCGGTCCGGCCCGTCCGTCTTCCGCTGGCGGACACTAGAGCAGATTCCTTAACCGAGTCAATTCGCGGACTCAGTCACCTGATTGCCCGGGTAAGGGTATGTGCTAGGGTGGCCTGGTGAATGCGCCGATGGGCTTGCGGGAGCGCAAGAAACAGCGAACGCGAGAGACGATCTCCGACACGGCGATCACGCTCTTCCTTGAACACGGGTTCGACCAGGTCTCAGTCGTCGACATCGCGGCCGTCGCCGAGGTCTCCAAACCCACACTGTTCAAGTACTTCCCCACCAAGGAAGACCTGGTCGTCCACCGCTTCGCCGACCACCAGACGGTGAGCAGCACCGTCGTCGCGGAGCGGCCGCCCGGGGTGTCCGCGATCGACGCCCTGCACCAGCACTTCCTGGACGGGCTGGCGGCCCGGGACCCCATCACGGGGCTCAACGACGACGAGGACGTCCTCGCCTTCCACCACCTCGTGTACTCCACGCCCAGCCTGGTGGCACGCGTCAGCCAGTACCTGGCCCAGGCCGAGGAGGCGCTCGCCCAGGCCCTGGTCGACGCGCTGGACTCCGACCGCGAGATCACGGCCGCCCTGCTGGCCGGCCAGGTCATCGCCACCGAGCGCATCCTGGCGTCGGTGAACTGGCAGCGCATCGTCGCCGGCCGGTCCGCTGACGAGGTCTACCCCGAGGCGGTGGCCGACGCCGACCACGCCTACGCCCTGCTGCGCCAGGGCCTGGCGGGGGCAGCCGTCCAGAAGTGAAACCGACGACGACGGCGCCGCCTCGAAGAGGCGGCGCCGTCGTCGTTCTGCCGACGTACGCCGGATCAGCCGGCCGCGTCCGCCGGGGAGGCGTAGTGGTCGGGCGAGATGTAGGCGCTGGGGCCCAGGAACGCCACCACCACCTCGACGTTGCAGGCCAGCGCCTCACAGATCGGGTTGCCCCCGCGAGAGATGCCCGCGCAACTTGCCGTAGGGCCAGGCGTGCCGGTCGAGCACGAACGGGATGTGGACGGCGGCGGGCCTGCCCTCCACCGACAGCGCCATCAGGCCCAGCGGGTGCTCCTCGATGAGGTCCCACTGCGTCCCCAGGTCCGGCTGCCGGAAGCAGTCGGGGCGGTAGACCATCTGCACTCTCCTTTCCGTGGGGCCTGATCAGGCGGTGGTGGCGGACACCGCGCCGCCGAGCAGCGAACCGAGGTAGCCGAGCACCGCCGCGCCGTCCCCCGCCGGCGCGGTGAGCCCGATGCAGCCGTCCGGGCGGACGAGGACCAGCGTGTCGGCGCGCAGTCCGTAGGCCGCCGGCCGTTCGCCGAGCAGGCAGGTCCTGAGGTCGTCCGGGCCGGCGGACGCCACCTCGCGCAGGGCCGCCTCGCAGTCGGCGCCGAAGCCGAGCAGCGTGAAGTGCGGGCCGCGGAACACGTCGAACAGCCGGACGAGCCGGCCGGCCATGTCCAGGCACACCGAGTCCGGGGCGCGGTCGCCGGCCTGGACGCCGCCGGTGTCGGCGAGCGTGGCGCGGCTGAGCGAACTGGCCCGGCACTCCAGCCCGAGCTGGAGGGTCTCCTGGGTGAGGCCGGTCTCGGCGCCGCCGGTGCCGCCGGTCATCTCCTCGAACACGGCCCTGGTGCCGGCCACGCTGGTATCCAGCGTCCAGCGCGCCACCGGGAGCCGCTCCTCCTGGCAGGTGTCGAGCAGCTCCGGTGCCGCCCCGGCGAGGACCAGCGCGAGCTTCCAGCCGAGGCTGTAGGCGTCCTGCACGCCGGTGTTGGCGCCCAGCGCCCCGAGCACGGGGTGGACGTGCGCGGCGTCCCCGGCCAGGAGCACCCGGCCCATCCGCAGCCGGTCGGCCATGCGTACGTTGATCCGCGAGGTCGACAGCCATGTCGCGTCATGGACCCGGATCGGCATGCCCGTGGCCCGGTCGACGGCCCGCTGGAGGGCCTCCACCGACGGCTCCATGGGCCGGCCGTCCGCGTCGACGGGGAGCGTGGCCTGGATCTGCCAGGAGCGCGTGCCGCTGAGCGGGCACAGCATGACCACACCGGGGTCGAGGTCCAGCCACTGGTACCAGGCGTCGGGCGCGAGCCCGTCGATCTCGACGTCCCGACGATCAGTTGCTTCTCCGCCTCGGTGAACCCCTCGAAGGAGATGCCGAGTCGCTTGCGCACCAGGCTGCGGCCCCGTCGCAACCGACGAGGTAGGCGGCCGACACCTGCTCGGTGCCCTGCGCGGTCGCCAGAGTGGCGGTCACCTGGTCCGGGTCAAGCGCATCCGCTGGGAAGCCGCCATGGAAGAAGCCCGCGTCCAGTACGCCGAGGCGTACCGCTTCAAACACTTCGAAGCACAGGAAGCGGCATGGCGCCACGCCACCGGACTGACCACATACATGAGCGCGGTACGCACGCGAGTCGAGGCCATACTGCCGGGCCAGGCCAGGCCAGGACCGAAGCCGAAGCATGGATCAGCCGGACGTCAGCCACCGTGGAGCCCCTACAGCCCACGACACGCCGCCCGACTGAGGCTCCACCCAGCGTCACGGAACGTCAGCATCGAGAGGCGCGAGGGCTAGGTCAGCCGACGGCTCGGCGGCCGTCCCCCCGCCCCCTCCGGGGCCCATTAACCACCGGCTGCGGGCTTCGCTGGCAGCCACCAAACTGTGCGTGACGACCCGTCAGAAGTCGCGCCGTTCGTGCGTCAAACGTGCGTCAAACATGCCGCTCGTGCGTCAAACATGCGTCAATATATCGCCTGTAACGCACGTAACGCCCATAACGCACACTCAGCGAAACCGCAGGTCAGCGTCCCTTTTCGGCAGGCTCCAGGATCGCCACGCACTCCACATGATGCGTCATCGGGAACAGGTCGAACGCCCGCAGCGTGCGCGGCTTGTAGCCGCCGTCGCGGAAGTACGCCAGGTCGCGGGCCAGTGCCGCCGGGTCGCAGGCGACGTAGGCGATGCGGCGGGCGCCGAGGGAGGCGAGGTGCTTGACGGTCTGCTTGCCGGCGCCGGCGCGGGGCGGGTCGAGGACGATCAGGTCGACGTCGTCGATGCCGGTGCGCGGCAGCAGGGAATCGACCTTGCCCTGCTCGATGCGGACCCGGTCGAAGCCCTGGAGGTTGTGGCGGGCGTCCTCCACCGCGCGCTTGCCGGACTCGATGCCCAGCACCGCGCCCTTCTCCCCCACCCGGTCGGCGAGGGCGCCCGCGAAGAGGCCCACGCCGCAGTAGAGGTCGAGCGCCATGTCGCCCTTGCGCGGCATCAGGCCCTGCATCACGGCCTTGACCAGCAGGTCGGCGGCCTGCGGGTGGACCTGCCAGAAGCCGCCCATGCCGACGCGGTACGTGCGGTCGTCGGCGCGCTCGCGGACGAAGGCGCGGCCGTGGACCCGGTGCACTCCCCCGTCGCGCTCCTCGACCCGGAGCACCGAGACGGGCTTGTCGAGTTCGACGAGCGGGAGCCGGCCGCCGGGGCGCGGGGTGAGGACGACCTGGCGGTCGTTCGAGCCGGTCGCCGCGATCGCCTCGACGGTCTCCATCTGCGGCCAGTCCTGCTTCTCGATGCCCAGCTCGCTGACGCCGGGCGCGGCGATCATGCAATGGTCGATCGGCTGCACGTCGTGCGAGCGGTGCTTGCGCAGTCCGACCCGGCCGTCCTCGTCGATCGCGTACTGGACGCGGGTGCGCCAGCCGGGCACCTCGCCCGCGGGGAGCTTGTCGCCCGGGGCGGGCATGACGGTGCCGTCCCAGCCGGCCTCCTCCGGGGTGAGGCCCGCGAGGCGCTGCAGCTGCTCCGCGATCACCTCGCCCTTGAGGCGGCGCTGGGCGCCCGGCTTGGCGTGCTGCCAGTCGCAGCCGCCGCACATGCCGGGGCCGGCGTACGGGCAGGGGGCCTCGACCCGGTCCTTGGAGGGCTCCAGGATCCGCACCGCGTCGGCGCGCAGGAAGCGGGAGTCCTCCTCGCCGTCGGTGACCCTGGCCACGATCTTCTCGCCGGGCAGGGTGTGCCGTACGAACAGCACCCGCCCGTCCTCGGTGCGGGCGACGCAGTGGCCGCCGTGGGCGACCGGGCCGACCTCGACCTCGTACTCCTGCCCGACCAGCGAGGACTCAGGTGCGTTCTGCATGGTGGGGTGACTCCAGAGATCAAGGGGTGTGCGGGACTCGGCGAGCGGCCGGAAGCGGGTGTACTCCCGGCGGCCGCGTCACGCAGGACAACGACCGACCAGTCTACGTCCGCCGTGAAGCGTCTCACGCCTTTCCGGTCGGCTCCTTCGGCCGGTCGTCCACCAGGCCGCGCCGCACCGACCCGGGGGCGTTCCAGTCCTGACGCTTCTTGGCCCGCTCCTTGGCGGCCTCGGAGGACTCCAGCTGGTACGGCACCGAGGTCACCATCACACCGGGCGTGAACAGCAGCCGGCCCTTCAGCCGCAGCGCGCTCTGGTTGTGCAGAAGCTGCTCGTACCAGTGGCCCACCACGTACTCGGGGATGATCACACTGACCACGTCGCGCGGGCTCTCGCGGCGCAGGCCCTTCACGTAGTCGATGACGGGGCGGGTGATCTCGCGGTACGGGGAGTCGAGGATCTTCAGCGGGACGTTGATGCCCCGCCGGGCCCACTCCTGCTGGAGCGCCCTGGTGTCGGGCGGGTCGACGTTGATGCTGATGGCCTCGAGCCGGTCGAAGCGCATCGCCTTGGCGTAGGCGACGGCGCGCAGCGTCGGCCGGTGGACCTTCGAGACGAGCACGATCGCGTGGACGCGCGACGGCCGGACGCTGTCCTCGCCGGGCTCCTCGGGTGCCGCGATCTCCTCGGCGACCCGGTCGTAGTGCTTACGGATCGCGCTCATCGTCCCGTAGAAGATCACCATGCCCAGCAGGGCCACCCACGCGCCGTGCGTGAACTTGGTGGCGAGCACGACGACCAGCACCAGGCCGGTGAAGAAGGCGCCGAAGGAGTTGATCGCCCGGGACCGGTACATGTGGCGGCGCCTGGCCTTGTCCCGCTCGGTCCTCAGATGCCGGTTCCAGTGCCGGACCATGCCGACCTGGCTGAGGGTGAACGAGACGAAGACGCCGACGATGTACAGCTGGATGAGCTTGGTGGAGTCCGCCCCGTAGACCCAGACCAGCAGGATCGCGGCGCCCGCCAGCAGCACGATGCCGTTGGAGAAGGCGAGCCGGTCGCCGCGGGTGTGCAGCTGGCGCGGCAGGTAGCGGTCCTGCGCGAGGATCGAGCCGAGCAGCGGGAAGCCGTTGTACGCGGTGTTCGCGGCCAGGAACAGCACCAGGGCGGTGGCGGCGGCGAGCAGGACGAAGAAGAACGTTCCGTCGCCGAAGACGGCGGCCGCGACCTGCGAGATCACTGGGTTCTGGACGTAGTCGGGGCCGACGGGGGCGCCGTTCGCGATCAGGTCCTTCGCCGGGAACTCGGCCATCTTGACGTCGGTGGCCAGGGCCAGGCCGATGATGCCGCAGAACATGGTGACGGCCAGGGCGCCCATCATCAGCAGGGTCGTCGCGGCGTTCCGGCTCTTGGGTTTACGGAAGGCGGGGACGCCGTTGCTGATGGCCTCGACGCCGGTCAGCGCGGCGCAGCCGGAGGAGAACGCGCGCAGCAGCAGGAAGAGCAGCGCGAAACCGGCGAGGCCCTCGTGCTCCGCCTTGATCTCGAAGTCGGCGGTCGGGGCGCGCATGGTGTCCTCGAGGACGATCCCCTTGAACGCGCCCCAGATGATCATGATGAAGACGCCGGTGACGAAGACGTAGGTCGGGATCGCGAAGAGCTTCCCCGACTCCTTCACGCCCCGCAGATTCATCAGGGTGAGCAGGACGATGATCGCGATCGCGGAGAACACCTTGTGCTCGACGACGAACGGGATCGCCGAGCCGAGGTTCTCCACGCCGGAGGAGATCGACACCGCCACCGTGAGGACGTAGTCGACCAGCAGGGCGCTGGCGACGGTCAGTCCGGCCTTCGGGCCGAGGTTGGTGTTTGCGACCTCGTAGTCGCCGCCGCCGCTCGGGTACGCGCGCACGTTCTGCCGGTACGAGGCCACGACGGTGAACATGAGTACGACGACGGCGGCCGCGATCCACGGGCTGAAGTGGTACGCCGACGCACCCGCGAGGGACAGGACCAGCAGTACTTCGCCCGGCGCGTATGCCACGGAGGACAGGGGGTCGGAAGCGAAGACGGGGAGAGCGATGCGTTTCGGGAGAAGCGTCTCTCCCAGCTTTTCACTGCGCAGCGCCCGGCCGATCAGGATCCGTTTGGGAACGTCGGTCAGTTTGGACACGCTGAGGATCGTAAGCGCTCAATATGAGCCAGGCCCAACCAGCGGCGCAGAACCTGCGGGATCTTAACGCGGGTGCCTCGCCGGGCCCTCTTGACGAGCCGTGCGTACCCTGTCCGGGCCGTGGTCTGAGACCCTGTGGTGCACAGCGTGGACTTGCACGCGCACTCGCGGTGCCTCAGGCCGGTACCGCAGAAGACATAGCCGGAAGGACGGTCGTGCACATCGTCATCATGGGATGCGGGCGAGTGGGAGCCGCTCTCGCGCAGACCCTGGAGCAGCAGGGGCACACGGTCGCCGTGGTCGACCGCGACCCCACCGCCTTCCGCCGTCTGGGATCCGGATTCGGCGGCCGCCGCGTCACCGGGGTCGGCTTCGACCAGGACACGCTGCGGGAGGCGGGCATCGAGGACGCGGGCGCGTTCGCCGCCGTCAGCAGTGGCGACAACTCCAACATCATCGCGGCCCGGGTGGCCCGCGAGATGTTCGGCATCGAGAACGTGGCCGCCCGTATCTACGACCCCAAGCGGGCCGAGGTCTATCAGCGTCTCGGCATCCCGACGGTCGCCACCGTCCGCTGGACCGCCGACCAGATGCTGCGGCGGCTGCTGCCCTCCGGCGCGGAGCCGCTGTGGCGCGATCCGAGCGGCGGCGTGCAGCTGGCCGAGGTCCACACCTCGCCGGCCTGGATCGGCCACAAGATCAGCCGGCTGCAGGACGAGACGGGCGTACGGGTCGCCTTCCTGACCCGGCTGGGCGAGGCGGTCCTGCCGACCTCCCAGACCGTGCTGCAAGAAGGTGATCTCGTGCATGTGATGATGCGCACGGACGAGATCGCGAAGGTCGAGGAGGCCTTCGCGGAGGGTCCAGAGGAGGGCGGTCACTGATGCGTGTCGCTATCGCGGGCGCCGGTGCGGTGGGCCGTTCCATCGCCGGAGAGCTGCTGGAGAACGGGCACGAGGTCCTCCTCATCGACAAGACCCCCACCGCGATCTCGGTGGAGCGCGTGCCGCAGGCGGAGTGGCTGCTCGCCGACGCCTGCGAGATCACGTCCCTGGACGAGGCGGCGCTGCAGCGCTGCAGCGTGGTGATCGCCGCCACCGGTGACGACAAGGTGAACCTGGTCGTGTCGCTGCTCGCCAAAACGGAGTACGGGGTGCCGCGGGTCGTCGCGCGCGTCAACAACCCGAAGAACGAGTGGCTCTTCAACGAGTCCTGGGGCGTCGACGTCGCCGTCTCCACGCCGCGCCTGATGTCGGCGCTGGTGGAGGAGGCGGTGAGCGTCGGCGACCTGGTCCGCCTGCTGCGCTTCAGCCACGGCGACGCGAACCTCGTCGAGCTGACGCTGCCGCCGGAGTCGGCGCTCGCGGGCACGCTGATCGGCGACGTCGCCTGGCCCGAGGACACCTCACTGGTCACGATCATCCGCGGCTCCCGCGTGCTGACGCCGAGCCCTGAGCAGACGCTCGAAGCGGGCGACGAGCTCCTGTTCGTGGCGGCGCAGGCGCGCGAGGAACAACTGGAGGACCTCCTCTCGGTCCGCCGCGAGGGCCCGCCGGAGGCGGGCTGATTCCGGGCGCGGGCCACGCCGTTACGGGCGCGGCCCGCGCCGGCACCGGAGGCGTTGCGCGGGGCGGGGTCGTGGCCTCGGCCCGGGTCGTCCCCTTGGACCACGCCGGGCCCCGTTGGCAGGTGCGTGCTCCCGAAGTGCCCCGCTGGGGGCGGGGGCGCCCCTGCTGGGCTGGCTCCGGCAGGGGTGCCGCGGGGCGCCGTCTGGGCCCGTGACCGGGTGGTGAGGTGGTGCCTGCGGGCCCCGTTGCGGGGTGCGTCGTCCCGGAGGCCGACCGCTGGCGTGAGGGCGTTGCCACTGCGGGCGTGGCTCGGCCCGACGTATCCCGGGGGTCGGCCTCAGCCCGTGGCCCGGGTGTCCCGTCTACAGGGCATGGCCTGCCCCAGGGGCGTACCCCTTGACCACGCCAGGCCTCCCGTAGCCCGCCGGAGCGGCCGGGGCCGAAGCCCTGGTCGGACGGCGGCGGCCGGCAGGGGGCCGGGGCGGAGCCACGGTTTCGGGGAGGGGCGGGGTGGGGGCAAGGGCAGGCCCCCGGTGCGTCAGCCGGACTTCTCGGCTCCGCGCCGCTCCTCCTCCGCCTCCATCTCCGCGAAGACGTCGATCGGCGGCGGAGCCTTCGCCAGGAAGACCCACGTCAGGTAGACCGCCAGCAGGAACGGCGGGATCTTCAGCGCCACCAGCACCCAGCCGAGCTGCGTCGTGTCGGCCCACCAGTACAGCGGGAAGAGGATCGCGCACTTGCTGAGCAGGATCAGGCCCCACGCCCAGCTCGCCTTGGTGTACGCCTTCTTGCGGCCGGGGTTGCGGGTCCGCCAGGAGAGGTTCTCCTTGAAGACCGGGCCGAGGATCAGGCCGATCAGCGGTACGCCCGCGATCGCCGTGATGATGTACGCCAGCGCCAGGCCCAGCGTGTACACCATGCCCGGCAGATAGAAGTCCTTCGCGTTGCCGGTCATCATCGCGAACACGACACCGAAGGCCACGCCGAAGACGCCGCTGAACGCGTGCTTGACGGTGTCCTTGCGGACGAGCCGGACCGCGACCATCACCAGGGCGACGCCCAGGGCCGCGATCGCCGAGAGGTGCAGGTCCTTGTTGACGGTGTAGATCGAGACGAAGAGCAGCCCCGGCAGGACCGTCTCCACCATGCCGCGGACGCCGCCGAAGGCCTCGAACAGAGCCGCCTCCGTGACCGTCTTCACATCGTCGGACGCGGAAACGGCACCGGAATCGGCGTCGGGACCGGCGCCGGAGCCAAGGGCGGGCTCCTGCGCGTCGCTGGTCGTGGTAGTGGGGGTCGGCTTGTCGACAGACGGCACCGGCTACTCCTGTCCGAGTGGTCGGAGTTCGTATTTGGGATTGAACAGCACCCGGCGGCCCTGGCTCATCGAGACCCGGCCGGAGGCGATCAGTCTGCGGCCGGGCTCTATGCCGATGATGGAACGCCGGCCGAGCCAGACCACGTCCAGCGGGGCCGTGCCGTCGAAGAGCTCGGCCTCCAGCGCGGGCACGCCGGCCACCGGACGCAGGGTGACCGTGCGCAACGTACCAGCGACTCTGACGATCTGACGGTCACCGCAGTCACAGATCCGGGTGCACCCCGACGCCTGTGCGTCCTCCTGGAGCTCCTCGGACTCGAGGTCCTGCTGGGAGCTGGAGAGCCGGTCCAGCATGCGCCGGAAGCGGCCGGCCTGTCTGGCCACCGAATCCTCCTTCGCCGCCTTCGCGGAACGGGGTCGAGCACTCATACAGCCAGCCTACCGGCCGCCACCTGCCCCGGATCAACGTTCGAAGCGGTATCCCATGCCGGGTTCCGTGACGAAATGCCGGGGATGCGACGGGTCGGCCTCGAGCTTGCGGCGGAGCTGCGCCATGTAGACCCGCAGATAGTTGGCCTCGGTGCCGTACGAGGGCCCCCACACCTCCTGGAGCAGCTGCTTCTGGCTCACCAGGCGCCCGGTGTTGCGGGCCAGGACCTCCAGCAGATGCCACTCGGTCGGGGTGAGCCGTACGTCACGGCCGTCGCGGTGCACCTTCTTGGCGACCAGGTCGACGGTGAAGCCGTCGGTCTCCAGCACGCTCACCTCCTGCTCGCCGCCGACGGGCTCCGCCCTGCGGACCGCCGCGCGCAGCCGGGCGAGGAGCTCGTCCATGCCGAACGGCTTGGTGACGTAGTCGTCGGCGCCGGCGTCCAGCGCCTCGACCTTCTCGTCGGAGGAGTGCCGGGCGGACAGGACGAGGATGGGGACGCGCGTCCAGCCGCGCAGCCCCTTGATCACCTCTACGCCGTCCATGTCGGGCAGTCCGAGGTCGAGCACGACGACGTCGGGGTGGCGGGCCGCGGCGAGTTCGAGCGCGGTGGCGCCGTCGGAGGCCGAGTCCACCTCGTACTTGCGCGCCTTCAGGTTGATCACGAGGGCGCGAACTATCTGCGGCTCGTCGTCGACCACGAGCACCCGGGTCATGAGCTGCCCGCCTTTCCGCCCGTGCGGGCCGCTGCTGGGGGTGTTCCGGTGGGGCCGGGGGCGGCCGCGAGGGTGAGCACCATCGTCATGCCGCCGCCGGGGGTGTCCTCGGCGCTGAGCGTGCCGCCCATCGCCTCCATGAAGCCGCGGGCGACGGCGAGTCCGAGGCCGACGCCGGCGCCGCGCGGGGCGTCTCCGTGGCGCTGGAACGGCTCGAAGATCCGTTCCTTCGCGTCGTCGGGCACACCCGTGCCGCGGTCCACGACGCGCAGTTCGACGCGCGAGCCGAGGGTGCTGGCGGCGACGGTGACGGGGACGTCGTCGGGGCCGTACTTGACGGCGTTCTCGACGATGTTGGCCACGGCCCGCTCCAGGAGTCCACGGTCCACGGCCACCATGGGCAGGGTCTCCGGGATCTCGAGTTCGACACTCTCGGCCGGGACGCCGGCGAGCGCGAGGGGGATCACCTCGTCGAGACCGGTCTCGCGGATCATGGGGGTGACGGTCCCGGTCTGCAGCCGCGACATGTCGAGCAGATTGCCCACCAGGTGGTCGAGGCGGTCGGCGCCCTCCTCGATGCCTGCCAGCAGTTCGGCCTCGTCCGCCTCCGACCAGGCGACGTCGTCGGAGCGCAGCGAGGTGACGGCCGCCTTGATGCCGGCCAGCGGGGTGCGCAGGTCGTGGCTGACGGCGGCGAGCAGGGCGGTGCGTATCCGGTTGCCCTCGGCGAGTTCCCTGGCCTGCGCCGCCTCGCCGACAAGGCGCTGCCGGTCCACGACGACGGCGGCCTGGGTGGCGAACGCCGCGAGCACCCGCCGGTCCTCCGCGGGCAGGACGCGGCCGGAGAGCGCCATCGCCATGTGGTCCCCGACGGGCATGTCCACGTCCGCGTCGTCGGGGCGGGTGGCGGGCCGGGGGCCGACGCTCGCCGTACAGGTCCACGGGTCGACGTCGCTGTCGCGTTCGAGCAGTGCGACGGACTCCATGGCGAAGGTCTCGCGCACCCGCTCCAGCAGGGCATCCAGCGCAGTGTGGCCGCGCAGGACGCTGCCCGCGAGGAACGAGAGGATCTCGGACTCGGCCTTCAGCCGGGCCGCCTGCTGGGTGCGGCGCGCGGCGAGGTCCACCACGGAGGCCACGGCCACGCCCACCGCGAAGAAGATCACGATGGCGACGAGGTTCCTCGGCTCGGCGATGGTGAGGGTGTGGGTGGGCGAGGTGAAGTAGTAGTTCAGCAGCAGCGAGCCGACGGCGGCGGAGGCCAGCGCGGGCAGCAGCCCGCCCAGCAGCGCGGCGACCACGGTCAGGAAGAGAAAGAGCAGGACGTTGTTGGCGAGGCCCGGCCCGTGGTGGTGGATGCGGGTGAGCAGCAGCGCGAGCAGTACGGGTCCGGCGACGCCGACGAGCCATCCTCCGGCGATCCGGGCGCGGCCGAGCCGGGCGCCGCGTGCGCCGGGCAGGCCCCTGCCCCTGCCGGCCTCGGCGTGGGTGACGATGTGGACGTCGAGGTCGGGCCCGGAGTCGCGGGCGACGGTCGCGCCGACGCCGGGCCCGAAGAGGTACTGCCAGGTCTTGCGGCGGCTGGAGCCGAGCACGACCTGGCTGGCGTTGACGCCGCGGGCGAACTCCAGCAGCGCGGAGGGCACGTCGTCGCCGATGACGTGGTGGAAGGTGCCGCCGAGATCTTCGACGAGGGTGCGCTGGACGGCGAGTTCCTTGGGCGAGGCCGAGGTCAGTCCGTCGCTGCGGGCGATGTAGACGGCGAGGACCTCGCCGCCGGCGCCCTTCTCCGCGAGCCGGGACGCGCGCCGGATGAGGGTGCGGCCCTCGGGTCCGCCGGTGAGACCGACGACGATGCGTTCGCGGGCCTGCCAGGTGGAGCGGATGCCGTGCTCGCCGCGGTACTCCTGGAGGTACTCGTCCACCCGGTCGGCGAGCCAGAGGAGGGCGAGCTCGCGCAGGGCGGTGAGGTTGCCGGGGCGGAAGTAGTTGGAGAGCGCCGCGTCGACCTTCTCGGGCTGGTAGATGTTGCCGTGGGCCATGCGGCGGCGCAGCGCCTGGGGCGCCATGTCGACCAGCTCGATCTGGTCCGCGCGGCGGACCACCTCGTCGGGGATCGTCTCGTGCTGGGGGACGCCGGTGATCGTCTCAACGACGTCGCCGAGGGACTCCAGATGCTGGATGTTGAGGGTGGATATGACGTCCGTGCCCGCGGCGAGGAGTTCCTCGACGTCCTGCCACCGCTTGCCGTTGCGCGAGCCGGGCACGTTGGTGTGCGCGAGTTCGTCGACGAGGGCGACGGCGGGGCGGCGTGCCAGCACCGCGTCGACGTCCATCTCGGTGAGGACTGCGCCGAGGTGGACCGTATCCCGCCGCGGGACCTGCTCGAGACCGTGCAGCAGCCCGGAGGTCCGGAGGCGGCCGTACGTCTCCACGAAGGCCACCACGCAGTCGGTCCCGCGTTCCGTGCGGCGGTGCGCCTCGGACAGCATGGCGTACGTCTTGCCGACGCCCGGCGCCGCGCCGAGATAGATCCTTAGCTTGCCGCGTCCCATGGCCTCATTGTCTTCCGGGCACCTCGTCCCCCGTGCACCGCAGCATCGACCCTACGCCGAGCGAACCGGGCGTATCGGGCAGGCCGGGACTCCGCGGCGCGTATTGACGCGATTCTGATGCACCCGCGGCACGTCTTCCCGGCGGCCAGGCATGTCTTTCCCGGGCGGCCGGCAGGGAGCGGTCGGCGGCGGCGTCCGTGCGCCGCGCCGTGAAAACAGGCAGGCCGCGCCCCCGAGGGGAGCGCGGCCTGTCGCCTGGTCGCGGGACGGCGCCTCAGCGGACCTCGGTGATCTCCGGTCCGCGCTGGAGCTGGCCCATGCCGCCGGAGAAGCGGGAGCCTTCCTGCTCCTCCTGCTGGACACCCTCAGGCACCATCTGCGCGTCCTCGGGCAGCTTGAGGACGATCGGGTCGCGCGGGGCCATCGGGCCGTCGCCGCGCACCACGACGGTGTCCTTGAAGATCTGCTCGAGCAGACCGGCCGCCTGCGGCTGCACCGCGCCCTGCCCGGAGATCACGCCGCGCAGGAACCAGCGCGGGCCGTCGACGCCGACGAAGCGCACCAGCTGCACGCCGCCCGTGCCGTCGGGCAGCTGTACGGGCACCTGGGCGCGCAGCTCCCAGCCGAGCGGGCCCTCGACCTCGTCGATGATGCCGCCCTGCTGGGTGATGCCCGAGGCGATCTCCTCACGGACCTCGCCCCAGATGCCCTCCTTCTTGGGGGCGGCGAAGGCCTGGAGCTGTACGGCGCTGTCACGCAGCACCACGGTGGCCGCGACGATCGCGTCGCCGGCGACCTCGACACGGAGTTCCATGCCCTCGACCCCGGGCACGAAGATGCCGCCGAGGTCGACGCGGCCCTCGCCGGGCTTGGAGACCTCCGACACGTCCCAGGGGCCGTCGGGCCGGGGCGCCGGCGGGAGGTTCACCCTGCGGGTTTCGCTCTCCTCGGCGTCGGTACCGAGCTCGTCGACCTGCTCGGCCTCGCCCGTTGCGTCCGCCGCGTCCTCGGCGGAACCACTCTTCTTGCGACGTCCGAACACGTCACTGTCCTTCCCGGTCGGATACGACCGAAGCGTATCGATTCCCACCCGTAGAGCCGTCCACGGCGGCATGACCGCCGGTGGACCCGAAGCCCCCCTCGGCCCGCGCCGAGCCGGGAAGCTCCGCGACCTCGTGGAAGCGCACCTTCTCGACCTGCTGGACGACAAGTTGGGCAATCCGGTCGAACTTTTCGAACCGCACGCTCTCGCGCGGATCGAGGTTGACCACGATCACCTTGATTTCCCCACGGTACCCGGCATCAATCGTCCCTGGGGCATTCACAAGGGCGACTCCGCAGCGGGCGGCGAGCCCCGACCGGGGGTGCACGAAGGCCGCGTAGCCGTCGGGGAGGGCGACGGAGACCCCGGTGGGCAGCACCGCGCGCTCCCCGGGGGCGAGTTCGGCGGCCTCGCGGGTCACCAGGTCGGCTCCCGCGTCGCCCGGGTGCCCGTACGCGGGCAGCGGCACCTCCGGGTCCACGCGGCGGATCAGTACGTCGACGGGTTCACGCATCACGGGTTCACCTCGAAGGCGCGGGCGCGCCTGAGCTGGTCGGGGTCGGCCATCGCGGCCTGGATCTCGGCGGGGCGGCCGTTCTCGATGAAGTGGTCGACCTTGACCTCGATGAACAGGGCGGCCGCGCGCACGGCCACCGGGCCGTCGGGGCCGCCGATCCGGCCGGTGGCGGTCGAGTAGATCTTGCGTCCGGCGACCGCGGTGACCTCGGCGTCGAGGTGCAGGACGGTGTCGACCGGCACGGGGCGCACGAAGTCGGTCTCGAGCTTGCCGGTGACGGCGATGACGCGCAGCAGCCAGTTCAGCGAGCCGAGGGTCTCGTCCAGCGCGGAGGCGAGGACGCCGCCGTGCGCGAGACCGGGGGCGCCCTGGTGCGCCGCCTTCACGGTGAACTCGGCGGTGACGCGGACGCCCTCCTCGGCCCGTGCCGCGAGGTGCAGGCCGTGCGGCTGCTCCCCTCCGCAGCCGAAGCAGTGCCCGTAGTGGGCGCCGAGCAGTTCACCCGGGGCAGGCGCGTCGGGGTGCCGCACCGGCGCCGTGGCGTCGGCCGGCGGGGTCAGCGCCGTGGAACCGGCGGGGGGTCCGGGGGTCGCCCGCCGGGAGTTCGCGTTACTCACAGCCGCAGACCTTACCCGCGCGGCTACCCGCGGGTCGCGCCGTGCCAAGCTTGGATTCATGCAGCCTTCCGCCCCGCAGTACGCAGAACGTCTGACCGCGCCCCGCTCGTGGTGGGCCGTCACCGCACTCGTCGCCCTCTCCGGCGGTCTGATCATGCTGCCGCTGGGCCTCCTGCCGATGCTCGGCGGCGTGATCGCCGCGGGCGCGCTGGCGTCGGCGCTGGTCAGCTCGTACGGGTCCGCCCGGATCCGGGTGGTGGCCGGGTCGCTGGTCGCGGGGGACGCGAGGATCCCGGTCTCCGCGCTGGGCGAGGCCGAGGTGCTGGACGCGGAGCAGGCGCGGGACTGGCGCCTCCACAAGGCCGATCCGCGGGCGTTCATGCTGCTGCGCAGCTACGTGCCGACCGCCGTCCGGATCGAGGTCAGCGACCCGGACGATCCGACGCCGTACGTCTACCTCTCGACCCGGGACCCGGAGGCGCTGGCCGCGGCGCTGGCGGCCGTCCGTACCGCCTGATCCGTACGGCCTGATCCGGTCTTCGTCGCCTTCGCCGGCCGGGCGCTCGATCGGGCCCGGTCAGGCGTCCTGCCCAGGGGGGAGCTCGCGGGGCTCCAGCGGGTTCTTGGGCTGCTCCAGCGGGGGCAGCGGGGGAAGGGCGTCCCAGGGGACCTGCCTGCGCCGCAGGTCGGCGCGGACGCGGTCGGCGAGCTTCCTGGTGTCGCGGTGGTTCATCACGGCGCCGACGGCCGCTCCGACCATGAACGGCAGCAGGTTCGGAAGGTTGCGCACCATGCGCTTCATGATCTGCTGACGCAGCTGGCGCTTGAGCTGGCCGCTCATCGAGGCGTTGAAGGTCGAGGGCTTGGTGAACTCGATCCCGCGCTCCTGCGACCAGGAGTTCAGATAGGCGGTGCTGCGGTCCTTGAGACCGCCGGGCGGCCGTACCCCGTAGACCTCGTGCAGTTCTGCGATGAGTTTCAGCTCGATCGCGGCAACGCCGGCGATCTCCGCCGCGAGCTCGGTCGGCATCGCCGGCGGCACGGGCATCATCGCGGCGGCGCCGATGCCGGCGCCGACGGTGGACGTGCCGTTCGCCGCACCCGCGACCAGCTTGTCGGCAAGCTGCTCGGCGGGCAGGCCGGGAAACTGGCGGCGCAGTTTCTCCAGGTCGCGCACCGGGATCCGCGGTGCGTTGTCGATCAGGGCGTCGGCGAGGTGGGCCAGTGCGGCCCTGGCGCTCTCCTTGCTCCTCACGAACCTCGTACGGGCGCCGTGGCCGCCTCTGGCGAGGCCCGCCCGTGCGCTCCGGCCGCCCGCGGCGACGCCCCTCCTGACAGCTGCCAGGCGTCGGGCCCTGGTCGGGAGCCCGGCCTGGCCGGCCGTCTCGAGCGAGGCTGCGAGGCCCCGCTCCATTCCCTCGATCGCGTCGTGCGGCAGTAGAGCGGCCCGGTCCTCGGCGGACGCCGTGGCGTCCGGTCCGCGGTCCGTACCGCCGTGGTGCGCCTCCGGCGGTTTACTGCGCCGAAAGCGCCGCTTCCCGGACGGTGTCCCGCCTGCCACTGCCGACTCCTCAGTCGCAGTCGCGGCAGATGGGCTGACCGTTCTTCTCGCGCGCCAGCTGACTGCGGTGGTGCACGAGGAAGCAGCTCATGCACGTGAACTCGTCGGCCTGCTTGGGCAGGACCCGGACGGCGAGCTCCTCGTTGGACAGGTCTGCTCCCGGGAGCTCCATGCCCTCGGCGGCCTCGAACTCGTCGACGTCGACGGTCGAGGTGGACTTGTCGTTCCGGCGGGCCTTCAGCTCTTCAAGGCTGTCCGAATCGACGTCGTCATCGGTCTTGCGTGGGGTGTCGTAGTCCGTTGCCATGTCGCTCTCCCCCTCTGGGTGGTTTCGGTGTCTCCAGCGCACGTAACGCGTGAGAGGCCGGACTTGTGCCCGACCTGAGGCGGAGATTTTGCCTCACATCAAGGTCTGTTACTCAATCGACACCCAACCGGAGCCCTCGAGAGTGATCGGGTTGGATGGCGATGGGGACCGTACACGGTCCGCGGAGGCGCTTCGCGAGCGCCACCCCGTGTACTTCCCGTGATGCAACCCCTCGGAAACCCGGGCTTTTCCCGACTTTCCACCGGATTATCGATCACGGAGCGTAGGGGCACCCGATGCGACCCATGTGATCGATCGCACATGGATTCGCCGGATGCCGTTTCCGAAAATTCCGCTTAAAGCGAACAACGATTCCGGGCCTCACACCGGAAGAGTGACGCGCATCACGAGGCCGCCACCCTCCCGGGGCACTGCCGAGATGCGGCCGCCGTGCGCGCGGGCCACGGACCGGGCGATGGAGAGCCCCAGGCCGACGCCCTTGTCACTGCCCGTCCGCTCCTGCCTGAGCCGTCTGAACGGCTCGAAGAGATTGTCGATCTCGTAGGCCGGGACGACCGGCCCGGTGTTGGAGACCAGCAGGACCGCCTGACCGTGTTCGACCGACGTGGTGACCTCCACCCATCCCTGCTCCGGCACGTTGTACCGGACCGCGTTCTGCACCAGATTAAGGGCAATCCGCTCGAGCAGGACGCCATTGCCCTGCACGACGACCGGCTCGCACCGGCCCCGCACCTCCACCCCCTTCGCCTCGGCCTCCGTACGGGTCTGGTCGATGGCGCGCGAGGCCACCTCCGCCAGATCGACGGGCTTGCGCTCGACGATCTGGTTGTCGCTGCGGGCGAGCAGCAGCAGGCCCTCCACGAGCTGCTCGCTCCGCTCGTTGGTGGCCAGCAGCGTCTTGCCCAGCTGATGGAGCTCCACGGGGGCTCCGGGGTCGGAGAGATGGACCTCCAGCAGCGTGCGGTTGATCGCCAGCGGGGTGCGCAGCTCGTGGGAGGCGTTCGCCACGAACCGCTGCTGGGCCGTGAAGGCGCGCTCCAGGCGGTCGAGCATCTCGTCGAAGGTGTCGGCCAGCTCCTTGAGCTCGTCGTCCGGTCCGTCGAGCTCGATCCGGCGCGACAGGTCCGACCCGGCGACCCGGCGCGCGGTCCGGGTGATCCGGCCGAGCGGCGACAGGACGCGGCCGGCCATCGCGTAACCGAAGGCGAACGCGATGATGCTCAGGCCCAGCAGGGCGAAGAGCGACCGGCGCAGCAGGTCGTCCAGGGCCAGTTCGCGCTGGTACTGGAGGCAGGTGGAGACGGCCTGGCTGAACTGCTCCCCCGACGCCTCCTCGGGGAGCGTGCACCAGCGCGTGGTGGGCTGGACCTTGCCCTCGACGATCTTGAAGGGCAGCTCGGTGACGCCGACGTTCAGCGCCTGCGCGGAGAACAGGTAGATGATCGACAGCAGCAGGATGCCCGCGATCAGGAACATCCCGCCGTAGAGCAGCGTGAGCCGTATCCGGATGGTCGGGCGCAGCCACGGGCGGACCGGGTCCCGGGGGTCCCAGGTGGGCTTGGGAGGCGCCTCAGGCGGCACGGGAGCGGTGGCCATGCGATCAGATCCGGTAGCCGGAACCGGGGACCGTGACGATCACGGGCGGTTCGCCGAGCTTGCGGCGCAGCGTCATCACGGTCACCCGCACGACGTTCGTGAACGGGTCCGTGTTCTCGTCCCACGCCTTCTCCAGCAGCTGCTCGGCAGAGACGACCGCGCCCTCGCTGCGCATCAGCACCTCCAGCACCGCGAACTCCTTGGGGGCGAGCTGGACCTCCTTGCCGTCCCTGAAGACCTCACGGCGGTTGGGGTCGAGCTTGATGCCCGCGCGCTCCAGGACGGGCGGCAGCGGCACCGTCGTACGGCGCCCCAGGGCGCGCACCCGGGCGGTCAGCTCCGTGAACGCGAACGGCTTGGGCAGATAGTCGTCGGCGCCGAGCTCCAGGCCCTCCACGCGGTCGCTGACGTCCCCCGAGGCCGTCAGCATCAGCACCCGGGTCGGCATGCCGAGCTCCACGATCCGGCGGCAGACGTCGTCGCCGTGGACCAGCGGCAGGTCCCGGTCGAGCACCACCACGTCGTAGTCGTTCACGCCGATGCGCTCCAGGGCGGCGGCGCCGTCGTACACGACGTCGACCGCCATGGCCCCCCGGCGCAGTCCGGTGGCCACCGCATCGGCGAGCAGCTGCTCGTCCTCGACGACGAGTACGCGCACGTCGCTGTTCCTCTCTCACGAGCCCCACTGATGTGACAGGGCAGGTCTGTGCACTGACTGTGCGGATCCATCCTGCCCGTTACGCGCGTAAACCGGCGGTAAGTCGAAAGGGCTACAGGCCGGGCAGGGAGGGGCGCCGCGGAATAAGACGAATTCGCGTGTGGGTTGAGGTTTCCACGCAGGGAGGCCGGGGGAGGACGACTGCACATCCCGATCACGCCCTGTATGTGGCACACCACGACCTGTTCCAGGGTTGATCAACCCACCGTCGGCACACCCCCGTGCCACCGACCCACGACGAGGGGGCGCACCATGGACGCTTTCACCGCCGGACTGCTTCAGCGCATAAAGGCCGCCGAGACCGACCTCACGATCGCCCGGGAGACGGGTGACGACTTCCTCGCGGATGTCGAGCAGGCGGAACTGGACGATCTCCACCGTCTGGCCGCCGAGCATGGGGTGAACCTCACGGCTGCGTGAGGCTGGGCGTGCGCTTGCGCGCGCGCCGCCGGAGGCCCGGCACCGCGAAAGCGGTGCCGGGCCTTCTGCTGTGGGGGCGCGGGGCCGCTGCGCGGGCCTGTCCCCCACCCCGCCCCTTCTCCGAAACCGGGCTCCGCCCGGACCCGCGCCTCAAACGCCGGCGAGGCTGACACAGTCAGCCCGGCCGACGATCGAGGCCACCGCGCGGAGCGCGGTACCGGGCTCGGGCGGAGCCCGGTTCGGGGAGGGAAGGCGCGGGGTGGGGTGGGGTGGGGTGGGGTGGGGTGGGGTGGGGCAAGCTACCCGCCGCGCACCCGGGCGTCACCACTCAGTCGTGCCACGCCCCCAGTTCCTCCAGCAGCCCCTGCAGCGGCTCGAAGACCCCCGGCGTCGCCGCGACGGTCAGGTCGCCGGACGGGGGGTCGCCGGGGCGGCCGCCGGTCAGGGCGCCGGCCTCGCGGGCGATCAGGTCGCCGGCCGCCAGGTCCCACGGGCTGAGGCCGCGCTCGTAGTAGCCGTCCAGGCGGCCGGCCGCGACGTCGGAGAGGTCGATCGCCGCGGAGCCGCTGCGCCGGATGTCCCGCAGTCGCGGGATCAGGCGCTGGGCCACGTCCGCCTGGTGGCTGCGGACCGTGTGGACGTAGTTGAAGCCGGTGGAGACCAGGGCCTGATCCAGCGGCGGCGCCGGCCGGCACCGTACCGGCCGGTCGTTCAGGAACGCCCCGCCGCCCCGTACCGCGCGGAACGTCTCCCGCCGCATCGGGGCCTCGACCACGCCGACCACGGTCTCGCCGTCGACCTCCGCGGCGATGGAGACCGCCCAGGTCGGCAGCCCGTACAGGTAGTTGACCGTGCCGTCGAGCGGGTCGATGACCCAGCGCACTCCGCTGGTGCCGACCGTGGCCGCGCCCTCCTCGCCGAGGAAGCCGTCGTCCGGGCGGTGCTCGGTGAGGTAGCCGGTGATCAGCTTCTCGGCCGCGATGTCCATCTCGGTGACGACGTCGATGGGGCTGGACTTGGTCCTGGCGACACCGAGGTCGTCCGGCCGGCCGTCTCTCAGCAGCGCGCCCGCCCGGCGGGCGGCCTCCAGGGCGAGGGGCAGCAGTTCACGGGCGAGCGGGTCGTTCACGGGGGCGGTCACAGGGGTCTCCTTCACGCGTAGGGGCTGTCGGCGCCGGCCGCGGCGGGCTTCGGCGCGCGGGCCGGGCAGCACCCGCCGGGGCAGAGGTCGTGGCTCGCGCCGAGCGTGCCCAGCGCGCAGCGCTCGGCCGGGATGCCCCGCTCGGTCGCGGCCCGCTCCAGCAGCAGGTCGCGCACCGCGCCGGCGAACCGCGGGTCGGCGCCCACCGTGGCGGAGCGGCGGACCGGCAGCCCCAGTTCGGCGGCCTTGGCGGTGGCTTCCGTGTCGAGGTCGTACAGGACCTCCATGTGGTCGGAGACGAAGCCGATGGGGACCATGACCGCCGCGGGCGCCCCGGAGCCGTGCAGCGCCTCCAGGTGGTCGCAGATGTCCGGCTCCAGCCAGGGGATGTGCGGGGCTCCGCTGCGCGACTGGTAGACGAGCTCCCAGGGGTGCTCGGCGCCGGTCTCCCGGGCGACGGCCTCGGCGATCAGGCGGGCCACGTCGAGGTGCTGGCGCACGTACGCGCCGCCGTCGCCGTGTTCGGCGACGAGGCCGGAGGAGTCGGCGGCGGAAGTCGGGACGGAGTGCGTCGTGAAGGCGAGGTGCGCGCCGGTGCGGACGTCCTCGGGGAGGTCGGCGAGCGAGGCGAGAACGCCGTCGATCATGGGGCGTACGAACCCGGGGTGGTTGAAGTAGTGCCGCAGCTTGTCGACGCGCGGCAGTTCCCGCCCCTCCGCCTCCAGGGTGGCGAGCGCGTCGGCGAGGTTCTCCCGGTACTGGCGGCAGCCCGAGTACGAGGCGTACGCGCTGGTGGCGAGGACGGCGATGCGCCGGTGGCCGGCGCCGCTCATCTCGCGGAGCGTGTCCGTGAGGTAGGGCGCCCAGTTGCGGTTGCCCCAGTACACGGGGAGGTCCAGATCGTGCTCGGCGAAGTCCTTGCGCAGGGCGTCCAGCAGGGCGCGGTTCTGGTCGTTGATGGGGCTGACGCCGCCGAAGAGGAAGTAGTGCTGCCCCACTTCCTTGAGCCGTTCCGTGGGGATGCCGCGGCCACGGGTCACGTTCTCCAGGAACGGGACCACGTCGTCCGGGCCTTCGGGGCCGCCGAACGAGAGCAGCAGAAGGGCGTCGTAAGGAGCTGGATCGCGCAGATCGGACATGAGGTCGATCCTGCCACCAGGCGCTGACACCGGAAAAACCGCGGTGCGTCCGCCGGCTCCCGGCGCGTAATCTGTGAAGGCTGTCCATACGCCTTACCGGAGCCCTGCGTCTCACCGGCGCCACAGGTGTGACCGGCGCCCGATCCGGAGTCCCCCGTTGCCCAGTCCCTACCGCGCGATCTTCGCCACCCCCGGCACTCTGGGGTTCACCGCCGCCGGCTTCCTCGGCCGGATGCCGCTGGCCATGATGGGCATCGGCATCATGACCATGATCTCGGAGATCACCGGCCGGTACGGACTGGCCGGCACGCTCACCGCGACCCTGGCGCTGTCCGCGGCCGTCCTCGGCCCGCAGATCTCCCGCCTCGTCGATCGCCACGGCCAACGCAGGGTGCTGCGTCCCGCCACCCTGGCCGCCCTGGCGGCGGTGATCGGGCTGCTGGTCTGCACGCGGCAGGGCGCCCCCGACTGGACGCTGTTCGCCTTCACGGCCGCCGCCGGGTGTGTGCCGAGTGTCGGGGCGATGACCCGGGCGCGCTGGGCCTCTCTGCTGCGCGGGTCGCCGCGCGAGCTGCACACCGCCTACTCGGTCGAGTCCGTCATCGACGAGGTGTGCTTCATCTTCGGCCCCATCGTCTCCATCGGGCTGTCGACCCTCTGGTTCCCGCAGGCCGGTCCGCTGCTGGCGGCCGCGTTCCTGCTCGCCGGTGTCTGGTGGCTGACCTCTCAGCGTGCGACGGAGCCGCGGCCGCATCCCGCCGAGCAGCACACCGGCGGCAGCGCCCTGCGCTCCCCCGGTCTCCAGGTGCTGGTCGCCGCGTTCGTCGCGACCGGGGCGATCTTCGGCGCGGTCGACGTGGCGACGGTGGCGTTCGCGGAGGAGAGCGGGCACAAGGCCGCGGCCAGCGGGGTGCTCGCGGTGTACGCCCTCGGGTCCTGCCTCGCCGGCGCCGTCTTCGGTCTGCTGCACCTCAAGGGCGATCCCGCCCGGAGGTGGGTGCTGGGCGTCTGCGCGATGGCCGTGAGTATGATCCCCCTCCAACTGGCCGGGAGCCTGCCGTTCCTGGCCGTGGCGCTCTTTGTCGCGGGCCTTGCCATCGCGCCGACGATGGTGACGACCATGGCCCTCGTCGAGGCGCACGTACCGCGCAGCAAGCTGACCGAGGGCATGTCCTGGACCGGTACGGGGCTCGCGGTCGGCATCGCGCTGGGTTCCGCGGCCGCCGGCTGGGTGGTCGACTCCCGGGGCGCCGCGGCGGGGTACGCGGTGCCCGGCGTGGCGGGAGGGGTCGCGGCCGTGGTGGCGTTTCTGGGGTACCGCCGGCTGCGCAGGCCGGTGCCGACGCGGGAGGGGCAGCGTGAGCAGCGTGATCAGGACCCGGAGGGGCGAAAGCAGCCCGTGGCGTAACTGGGCGGGAACGGTCGCATCGAGGCCGGCGAGAGAGGCGCGCCCCGCGTCCGTGGATGAGCTGGCGGACGCCGTGCGGCAGGCGGTCGCGGACGGTCTGCGGGTGAAGACCGTCGGCACGGGCCACTCGTTCACGGCCATCGCGGCCACCGACGGGCTGCTGGTCCGGCCGGATCTGATGACCGGGATCCGGCGGATCGACCGCTCCGGGATGACCGTCACCGTGGAATCGGGCACTCCGCTCAAGCGGTTGAACACGGCGCTCGCCCGTGAGGGGCTGTCCCTCACGAACATGGGCGACATCATGGAGCAGACCGTCGCGGGCGCGGCGTCGACCGGCACGCACGGGACGGGCCGCGACTCGGCCTCGATCGCCGCCCAGATCAAGGGCCTTGAGCTGGTGACGGCGGACGGCCGGGTCCTCTCCTGTTCCGAGAAGGAGAATCCCGAGATCTTCGCGGCCGCCCGGATCGGTCTGGGCGCCCTGGGGATCGTCACGGCGATCACGTTCGCCGTGGAGCCGGTCTTCCTGCTGACCGCCCGGGAGGAGCCGATGGCCTTCGACCGGGTGCTGGCCGAGTTCGACGAGCTGCACGCGGAGAACGAGCACTTCGAGTTCTACTGGTTCCCGCACACCGGCAACTGCAACACCAAGCGGAACAACCGCAGCGCCGGTCCGCCGGACCCGCCGGGCAGGGTCGGCGGCTGGATCGAGGACGAGCTGCTGTCCAACGGGGCCTTCCAGCTGGCCTGTTCGCTCGGCCGCGCGGTGCCCGCTGCCGTTCCCGCGATCGCCCGGGTCTCCAGTCGCGCGCTGTCCGCCCGCACCTACACGGACATTCCCTACAAGGTCTTCACATCTCCGCGCCGGGTGCGGTTCGTGGAGATGGAGTACGCACTTCCCCGGCAGGCCGCGGTGACGGCGCTGCGCGAGGTCAGGGCGATGCTCGAACGCTCGCCGCTGCGGGTGGGGTTCCCGGTGGAGGTGCGTACGGCTCCGGCGGACGACATCACGCTGTCGACGGCCTCGGGCCGGGAGACGGCGTACATCGCGGTGCACATGTACCGGGGCACGCCCTACCGTTCGTACTTCACCGCCGTGGAGCGCATCATGACGGCGCACGGCGGGCGTCCGCACTGGGGCAAGATCCACACGCGGGACGCGGCGTACTTCGCCGGGGCGTATCCCCGGTTCGGCGAGTTCACGGCGCTCCGCGACCGGCTGGATCCGGACCGGGTCTTCCAGAACGCGTACCTGCGCCGGGTGCTGGGCGACTGACCGGGCGTCACCTGCCGCGCGAGGGAGACAGATGGATCCAATTGTGACGTTTCGGTGAAGCACCGACCCCCGCCACCCCCTGTTCGGGCGCACAACTACCGCCCCGCCGCGGAACTTCGGCGGCGCGGCGGTCCACTCTGATGGCCCGAATGGAGTACTGTGGCGAGCCCTGGGACCGGCCTCCCTCGTGGTGTCCGGACCCCAGGTTGGGGGCCGAAAACGGCGCTCGATCCGGGGGCGCCGCGGTGAAGCACGGAGATCTATTGCTCAGAGTGACCGACCGATCACACTGAGTGGCGAATGGATAACCGTGCCATAACGGCGATCCAGGGCAGGTGCCCGACACGCCGGGCATCTCGGCAAGGTTGTGGCAGGCTGCACCCGGGCAGGCCACACTCGACTAGCGGAAGCGGCGACGCAGGTGACGTCGGCAGGCACCACCCGGGAGGTCCCCATGCCCGAACTGCGTGTCGTGGCCGTCTCCAACGACGGCACACGACTGGTGCTCAAGGCTGCGGACAGCACGGAATACACGCTTCCGATCGATGAGCGGCTGCGTGCCGCCGTACGTAACGACCGCGCCCGCCTGGGGCAGATCGAGATCGAGGTGGAGAGCCACCTCCGCCCCCGTGACATCCAGGCGCGGATACGAGCAGGTGCCTCCGCGGAAGAGGTCGCCCAGCTCGCCGGCATCCCCGTGGAACGAGTGCGCCGCTTCGAGGGCCCGGTCCTCGCCGAGCGCGCCTTCATGGCGGAGCGGGCCCGCAAGACCCCCGTACGCCGCCCCGGTGAGAACACCGGCCCCCAGCTGGGCGAGGCCGTGCAGGAGCGGCTGCTGCTGCGCGGCGCCGAGAAGGAAACCGCCCAGTGGGACTCGTGGCGCCGCGACGACGGCACCTGGGAGGTCCTGCTGGTCTACCGGGTCGCCGGCGAACCGCACTCGGCGAGCTGGACCTACGACCCGCCGCGGCGGCTCGTCCAGGCCGTCGACGACGAGGCGCGGGCGCTGATCGGCGAGACCGACGACACGATCACGTCGTCGCAGGAGCCGAGCTTCCCGTTCGTCCCCCGCATCGCACGGCTGCCCAGGGACCGGCCGCTGGACCGCGCCCTCGACCGCCAGATGGAGCGGCCCGCCGGACCCCCGGCCGACGGCGACGGCAACGAGGAGCGGGACTCGCTGACCAGCCTGCTGGAGGCCGTGCCCAACTTCCGCGGCGACATGGTCGTGCCCGAACGGCCGGTGCCGGTCGAGCCGCCCGCCGTCGAGCCCGGGCAGGAGCCGGAGTCCGAGGAGGAGCCGGTGGCGCCCGCCGCGTCCGCCGGCGCCGGATCGGCGTACGCGGACGTGCTGATGCCCCGTGCCGTGGCCGGCCACCGTGACCGGCTGACGGGTACGACGGACCGGCAGGCGGAGGCGGACGGCGTCCGGCCGGGCCGCCGCGCCGCCGTGCCGAGCTGGGACGAGATCGTCTTCGGCACCCGCCGCAAGAAGCAGGAGTGAGAAACGTTTCGCAGCGGTGAGAGACGTGGTGCCCGAGGGCCGGTTCCGTTGTGCGGAACCGGCCCTCGCGCCATGCCGGTTCAGCCCCGCTCGGGGCCCGTCGCGACCGGGCGGTCCGGGTCGCGCGACCACTCGGACCAGGAGCCCGCGTACAGGGCCGCGTCGAAGCCGGCGAGCTCCAGGGCCAGCACCTGCTGGGCGGCCGAGACGCCGGACCCGCAGTAGACGCCGACGGCCCCCGAGCCCTCATGGGCCCCGAGCTCCATGAACCGCGCCGCCAGCCACTCGGCAGGGCGGAAGCGGCCCTGGTCGTCCAGGTTCTCCGTGGTCGGCGCGGATACGGCACCCGGGATGTGCCCGGCGACGGGGTCGATGGGCTCCACCTCACCGCGGTACCGCTCCCCCGCACGCGCGTCGAGCAGCAGGCCGTCACGGGCCGTCGCCGCCGCCTCGTCGGCGTCCAGCAGGGGCAGCGCGCCGGGCTTCGGCTCGAACGTGCCCTCCTTCGGGGCCGGGACCGCGGTCTCGAGCGGTCCCGGCCACGCGGCGAGCCCGCCGTCCAGCACCCGTACGTCGTCGTGCCCCGCCCAGCGCAGCAGCCACCAGGCGCGTGCCGCGGCCCAGCCCTTGTCCGCGTCGTACGCCACCACGGGCGTGCCGGCCGAGACGCCCGCGCGGCGCATCGCGGCGCCGAACGCGGCGACGTCGGGGAGCGGGTGGCGCCCGCCCTCCCCGGGCGGTCCCGCCAGTTCCGCCTCGAGATCGACGAAGACGGCGCCCGGGATGTGCCCTGCCTCGTACTCGGGCCGGCCGTGCGGCCCGCCGAGCCGGTAGCGGACGTCCAGGAGGACCGGCGGGGTGGGGCCGGCGAGTTCGTGGGCGAGATCCGCCGCGGAGATGATCGGATTCATGGGTGCCATCCTCGCGCACCGGCCTGGCGCACCGTAACGCCCCCGAAGGGGATGAGCCGCTTCAAAACGGGCAGCTTCCGGCGGGAACCCGCCATATCCGGCGCGGCCCGGCGCCGTGGGCCTCGCATGATGGCACCATCTGCTCGGGCGCGACGGCCTTCCGCACGGCCTTCGCCGCGGCCGGCGACGCGGCCGGTCCCCCCGTACGGCCACCACGATGGTCCGAGGAGAGAGTGACGATGACCGAGGCGACTCGGCACACGCCCGGCACACCGTGCTGGGTGAGCCTTATGGTGCACGGCCTTGACGCGACACAGGAGTTCTACGCGGCGCTGTTCGGCTGGGAGTTCTTCCCCGGGCCCGCGCAACTGGGGCCCTACGTCCGCGCGATGCTCGGCGGCAAGGAGGTCGCCGGCATCGGCCGTCTCCCGGCCGACCGCCATCTGCCCGTCGCCTGGACCCCGTATCTGGCGAGCGACGACGCCGGTGCGACCGCGGAGGCGATCCGCAGCTGCGGCGGCACGGTCGGCGTCGGGCCGCTCGACGCCGCCGACGCGGGGCGGCTGGTGATCGCCTCCGACCCCGCCGGGGCGGTGTTCGGCGTCTGGCAGACGGCGGCGCACCTGGGCACGGCCGTGTACGGCACGCACGGGACGCCGGTCTGGAACGAGCTGCTGACCATGGAGACGTCGTCGGTCGGGAAGTTCTACCACGCGGTCTTCGGCTACGACACCGAGCCGGCCGACTCCTCCGACCGCCTCACCCTGCGCCTCGACGGCCGGCCGGTGGCGTCCGTGCACGGCATGGGCCAGGCGCTGCCGCGCGGCCGGGGGGCGCACTGGATGACGTACTTCGAGGTCGAGGACACCGATGCCGCGGCCCACCGGGTGGTGGAGCTGGGCGGCCACGTGATCAAGGCGCCCGGACCGGGCCCGGGTGGCCGGGAGGCCACCGTCTGCGACCCGGAGGGCGCGGTCTTCACGATCGTACGGTCGGACGCCCGTTGAGCCGGCCGGCGCCGGGGGCTTCCTCGGCGCCGGTCTCGACCGGCAGGACGTCCGGGGAGAGCGCGGCCGCCCTGGCCGAGGCCGCCGTCATCCGGCGGCGGTGGTGACGCCTGCACAGGACCTCGTAACCGATCTCGTCCGGCGAGTGGTTGACGTCGCCGACGACGACCTGGGCGCCCTCCACGACCATCACGCCGCCGACGGTGCGCGCGTTGTGCGTGGCCCGGGCGCCGCACCAGCACAGCGCCTCGACCTGCAGCACCTCGACGCGGTCGGCGAGCTCGACGAGGCGCTGCGAGCCGGGAAAGAGCTTGGAGCGGAAGTCGGTGGTGATGCCGAAGGCGAACACGTCCAGCTCCAGGTCGTCCACGACCCGGGCGAGCTGGTCGATCTGCTCGGGCGCGAGGAACTGCGCCTCGTCGGCGATCACATAGTCGCAGCGGCCGCCCTTGGAGAAGCGGTCGACCAGGAACGCGTAGAAGTCGAAGCCCTCCGCGGCCTCGACCGCGTCGGTCACCAGGCCCAGGCGGGAGGAGAGTTTACCCGCCCCGGCCCGGTCGTCTCGGGTGAAGATCATGCCCTGCAGGCCGCGGGCGGACCGGTTGTGCTCGATCTGAAGAGCGAGGGTGCTCTTTCCGCAGTCCATCGTTCCGGAGAAGAACACCAGCTCGGGCATGGGAAGTTGCGACCTTTCGGGTCTGGGCGGAAGGGAGTCAGGAGCGTACTTCGAGGAGCGGCACGAGCTGCTCGGCGGGGGTCATGGAGCCGTGCATGCCCACCATCGCGGACTCGTTCGGCTCGTTGACCGACGCGATGATCACCACGTCGTCGTGTGCCGCCGCGACGACGTCGCCGATCCGCCCGTACACCCGGTCGTCGATCCGGGGGCCGAACCAGCCGGCGGCGATCGCCTCGTCGCGGCTCGCCACCCAGAACTGCTCGCCCAGCACCTCGCGCCACACGGCGAGCACGTCGCTCTCCGCACCCGGCACGGCGTACACATGGCGGGCCCTGCCCTCGCCGCCGAGCAGCGCGACACCGGCCCGCAGCTCCCAGTCCTCGTCGAAGTCGATACGGGACTGCTCGTCGAAGGGGACGTCGATCATGCCGTGGTCGGCGGTGACGTACAGCGCGGCGCGCGGCGGGAGCTGGTCGGCGAGCCGCTCGACCAGTCGGTCGACGTACATGAGCTGGCCGCGCCAGGCGTCGGAGTCGATGCCGAAGCGGTGGCCCTTGCCGTCGACCTCGCTGTAGTACGTGTAGACCAGCGAGCGGTCACCGGCGGCGAGTTGCTGGGCGGCGAGGTCCACGCGCTCCTCGCCGGTCAGCCTGCCGTGGAAGGTGCCGCCGCTGAGGGCGACCTTGGTGAGCGGGGTCTGCTCGAACGTGGGCGACGACACCTGCGCGGTGTGCACCCCCGCCCGGTCCGCGAGCTGGAAGACGGTCGGGTACGGCTGCCACGTCTTCGGCGGCGTCCACGGTCTCCAGCGCAGCTGGTTCATCAGCTCGCCGGTCTCCGGGTTGCGCACCGTGTAGCCGGGCAGACCGTGCGCGCCGGGCGGCAGGCCGGTGCCGACGGAGGCGAGCGAGGTGGCGGTGGTGGCGGGGAAGCCGGCCGTGATCGGCGCTCCCGTGCCGCCGCGCGAGGTGCCGAGGAGGGACGTCAGATACGGGGCCTCCTCGGGGTGCGACCTGATCTGCTCCCAGCCGAGACCGTCGATCAGGAAAACGCAGTTCCGGTCGGCGGGCGTGAGCTCCGCGATCGACGGCGCGAGCCCCGGCACGCCCTGGCCTGCGGCGATCGTCGGCAGCAGATCGGCCAGCGAGCCGCTGCCGTACTCGGGCGCGGGCGCGGCGTGCACGTCCAGCGACACAGGGTCGTCCGGCCACACTGCGGGCTGGGCCATCAGCGGGTGGCTGCCGTGGCTTCGGAGAGCGCCTGGGCGAAGACCAGGGTCTGGCGCACGGTGTCCGGGCCGTCGCCGGCCTCGCTGACCCGCAGGCTCAGGTCGTCGGCCGTCGAGTTGCCGGTGTAGCCGTGGTCGGCGTCGCAGTTCGGGTCGCCGCAGGCGGCGGGCTCCAGGTCGAGACGTGAGACGGCGCCCCAGCCGATGGTCAGGACGACCTCGCGGGGCAGGGTACCCGGGGTGTACGCCTCCGGGTTGGCGACGACACGGCTGACCACGACGGACGAGATCCGGCTGAGCTTCACCGACTCGGTGGAGGTCGTGGCGTACGGCGTCGGGGAGCTGGAGTCGGCGGCCTGCTCGTCGGTGTGGCTGACGATGAACCGGTTCGCCGTCAGGACGAGGACCGTGACATGGCGGCGGACCTCGTTCGCGTCGAACGTGGTCTCCTGGTGCACCAGAAACGACGCGATGGGCTCGCCGCCGACGGCGGCCTCCACCGCCTCTGCCACGAGTGCCGGGTAGTAGCCGCTGCGCTCGATCGCCGCGCGCAGCCCCTGGGTCGTCGTACCGGTCTTCGCCATGCGGTCCATCCTACGGGCCCCGGAAGGCGCCGGTGCTCAGTAGCTGGGGAGCCTGCGGGGGCCCAGATCGCTGCGGGGCGGGGGCGGCGCGAGCCGCACGGACGCGTCCAGGACGCTGAGGCCGTGCTGGGCGACGACGACGGGCTCGAGGCTGACCCCGACCACTTCGGGGTGGTCGTCGACCAGCCGCGACACGCGCAGCAGCAGCTCCTCCAGCGCGGCCGTGTCGACCGGCGCGGAGCCACGCCAGCCGAACAGCAGCGGCGCGGTGCGGACGGTGCGGATCAGCTCGGCCGCGTCCCGGTCGGTGGCCGGGACCAGCCGGTGGGCCGTGTCGCCGAGCAGCTCGGACGCCGCACCGGCCAGCCCGAACGAGAGCACGGCCCCGACCGCCGGATCGATCGCGGCGCGCACGACGGTGTCCACGCCGCGCGGCACCATGGCCTGCACCACGGGCTGCAGCTCGGCGGGCTTGCCGAGCAGGTCCGTGAGCTCGCGGTACGCCTGGCGGAGCTGGGTCTCGTCCGCCAGATCGAGCCGTACGCCGCCGAGATCGGCGCGATGGCGCAGGTGGGGAGCGGTCGTCTTCAGTGCGACCGGGTAGCCGAGGCGCGCGGCCGCCTGCACGGCGGCGCCGGGGTCGGGCGCGGGGAGGGTGGGCCGCACATGGATGCCGTAGCGCGCGAGCAGCGTGTGCGCGTCGGCGGCGTCGAGCGCGAACCCCCTCCGGTCCGCCGCTTTTGCGAGCGTCCGCTCGATCTGCGCGGCGGCCCCCGACTCGTCGATGTCCTCGTACTGAGGCACCCGCCCCGGCTCGGCTGCCTGCCGTCGCCACTGCCCGTACTTCACGGCCTCGGCAAGCGCCCGCACGGCCCGCTCGGCGGCGGGATACGCGGGAATCCGCCGGGTGTCCCTGCGGGACGGGGCGGGCCCGGCGGAGCCGGGGGCGTCGGGAGCGGGTGCACTGGGCCCCGGCGCCGGGGCGGCGGTGCCGGACTGCGCGGCGCGGCTGGGGGCGGGCGGGGCTACGCCACCCGGCGCAGGAGCGCCTGCGGCGGAGCCGGGGCCCATGGCGGCGGGACCGCTGCCGGCAGCCTGCGCGGCGTCGGCCGACGTAACCGGGGCACGGGCGGGCCCCTCCGGGGCAGCGCCCGTGCCAGCGGGGGCGTCCGACGGTGAACCATCAGTGCCCGCCGGCCCGCCCCCGGCCGCACCACCCCGACCGGGCGCACCCTGGCCAGGGCCGTCACCGGCGGAGCCGGTGCCTGTGGCGGCGGGGCCGCCAGGACCCGAAACCGGGACAGCCGCGCCGTCGGGGCTGCCCGAAGGCGAAAGACCAGTGCCCGCCGACCGGCCGTCGGCCGCACCACCCCGACCGGGGGCACCCGGGCCCAGCCCGGCCGCAGCCGGGTCCGGGGCCAGGGCAGCCCCGGTCCCGGCCTGGCCCGCGCCCCCGGCCGCGGGCGGGGCCGTGCTGGAGGCGGCGGCCAGGGCGTCGGCCAGGGCGCCCATTTCTACGTGGACCACCGCCACCGGCTTCGCCGGCGCCGTGGCCGAGGCCGAGCGGAGGGCCGTGGCGAGGACCTCGCCGTCGCCGGATTCCGTGACGCCGTTCTCCCCGACCCACGGGATCGCCGTGACGATCACCGCGTCGCACGCGTCGTCCACCAGCGCCTGCGCGAGCGCCGCGCGGAAGTCTGCGGGCGTGGCCGCCGTCGTGAGGTCGCGCGGCGGGAGCGGGCGCAGCCCTTCCGCGAGGCAGGCGTCGTAGGTGAGCAGCCCGAGGGACTCGGAGTTGCCGAGGATCGCGACCCGCGGCCCCCTCGGCAGCGGCTGCCCGGCCAGCATGAGGCCCGCGTCGACGAGTTCGGTGACCGTGTCGACGCGGATCACGCCCGCCTGCCGCAGCAGCGCCCCGACGGTGGCGTCGGGGATACGGGTGAAGGGCACGGCGTGCCCGGGCGGCGCGCTGCCGCTGTGCCGCGCGCCCTTGACGACGACGACCGGCTTGACCGCGGCCGTGCGCCGCGCGAGGCGGGTGAACTTGCGCGGGTTGCCGATGGACTCCAGGTACATCAGGACGACGTCGGTGTCGGGGTCCTCGTGCCAGTACTGGAGGAAGTCGTTGCCGGACACGTCCGCCCGGTTCCCGGACGAGATGAAGGAGGACACGCCCGCGCCGCGCCGGTGCAGTCCGGACAGCAGGGCGATGCCGATCGCGCCGGACTGGGTGAACAGCCCGATCCGGCCGGGTGCCGGGGCCTCCGGCGCGAGGGAGGCGTTGAGCCGGACGGCGTCCGAGGTGCTGATGATGCCGAACGAGTTGGGCCCGATGATCCGCATCCCGTACGAGCGCGCCTGCCGCACCAGTTCGCGCTGCCGCTCCCGGCCGGCCGGGCCGCTCTCCGCGTAGCCGGCGCTCAGCACGACGAGACCCTGGACGCCGTGCTCGCCGCAGTCGGTGACGGCCTCCGGCACGCGTTCGGCCGGGACGGCGACGATCGCCAGGTCGACGGGCTCGCCGATGTCGCCGACCGAGCGGACCGCCGGCACGCCGTCGATCTCGCCGCGTCCCTCCGGGAACGCGCGGTTCACCGCGTACACCCGACCGGTGAAGCCCGCTCCGAGGAGGTTGCGCAGCGCGGTGCGGCCGACGCCGCCGGGCAGCCGGCCGGCTCCGACGACGGCGATGGAGCCGGGGGCGAGCAGCCGTTGGACCGAGCGTGCCTCGGCGCGCTGTTCGCGGCCGCGCTGCACGGCGACGGACTCCGCCGTCGGTTCGAGGTCGAGGGTCAGATGGACGGACCCGTCCTCGAAGCTGCGCCGCTGGGTGTATCCCGCGTCCCGGAAGACCTTGATCATCTTGGAGTTGGCCGGCAGCACCTCCGCGGCGAACCTCCGGATGCCGCGCTCCCTGGCGACCGCCGCGATGTGTTCGAGCAGGGCGGACGCGACGCCGCGCCCCTGGTGGGCGTCCTGGACGAGGAAGGCGACCTCGGCCTCGTCGGCGGGGGCGCTCGCGGGGCGGCCCTGCGCGTTGATCCGGTCGTAGCGGACGGTGGCGATGAACTCGCCGCCGACCGTGACCGCGAGCCCGACCCGGTCCACGTAGTCGTGGTGGGTGAAGCGGTGGACGTCCTTGGCGGACAGCCGCGGGTAGGGGGCGAAGAAGCGGTAGTACTTCGACTCGTCGGAGACCTGCTCGTAGAAGCTGACCAGCCGGTCGGCGTCCTCGGTCGTGATGGGCCTGATCCGGGCGGTGCCGCCGTCGCGCAGCACCACGTCTGCTTCCCAGTGAGCCGGGTAGGCGTGCTCCTGCGAGGTCTGCATGGTGCAAAGCCTACGGCGCGGCGCAGCGGTCGCGCCGCCGGTTGCCGGCGGGCAGTCTGAGGAGGCCGCACGGGCGGTCCGGCACCGCCTCGGACCGGTCGGAGGGCACGCCGGAACACATGAGAGACTGGTCTAGACAACCCGCTAAGACTTGAAGGGCAACACCATGGCTGAGCGCCGCGTCAATGTCGGCTGGGCCGAGGGCCTTCACGCCCGCCCCGCGTCCATCTTCGTCCGTGCCGCGACGGCTGCCGGCGTCCCCGTGACGATCGCCAAGGCCGACGGCAACCCGGTCAACGCCGCCTCCATGCTCGCCGTGCTCGGCCTGGGCGCGCAGGGCGGCGAGGAGATCGTCCTCGCCTCCGACGCGGACGGCGCCGAGGCCGCCCTGGACCGTCTGGCCAAGCTGGTCGCCGAGGGTCTCGACGAGCTTCCCGAGACGGTCTGAGCCGAGTCCCCCTCAGTTCAGTACGACAGAACCGCGGTGCCCCGATACGGGGGCGCCGCGGTTCTGCATTCCCGGGACCACCGCTTTCCCGGAACCGCCCACGCGCTTTCCGCGAGCACCACGAATTCACGGACGCCGTCGGGAAAAGGAAATCCATAAAAGAAGCAGCACCGCACCACTTTTTATATACGCCGTCTGTTAATTCCGGCCGCTCGTGGTGTTTACGGGATGTTGCGAAGTCCTCACCCGCACGGTGCGCCGCAGCCGGTGCGCCCCGGCGGACCGCTCCGCGTGCAGCGCCGTCAGCGCCCGCGCCCGCTCGGCGTCACCGCGCGCCACGGCGTCGACGATCGCCCCGCGCTCGGCCCATGCCTCGACCGGCGCGGCCGGCTGCTCCACCGCGTACATCCAGGCGATCTTGTGCCGCAACTGGGTGAGCAGCGCGGTCAGTCCGGGGCTGCCGCAGGACTGGGCGAGCGTCTCGTGGAACCAGTTGCCGAGGGAGCGCAGATCCTCGCCCTGACCCCGGCGTGCCCGCTCCTGCCCCAGCCTGACCAGGCCTCGAAGCACCTTGAGGTGTGCCTCGGTACGGCGCTGTGCGGCTCGGGCCGCCCCCAGGGGCTCCAGCAGCATGCGGACCTCCAGGAGGTCGGCGGCCTCCTGCTCCGTGGGCTCGGCGACGCAGGCGCCCGCGTGCCGCCGGGTGACGACGAACCCCTCCGACTCCAGGGTGCGCAGCGCTTCGCGCACCGGGACCCGGGAGACCCCGTAGCGGCGGGCGAGCTGCTCCTCGGTGAGCCGGCTGCCGCGTTCGAAGACACCGGAGACGATGTCGTCGCGGATCGCCGTGCATACCGAGTGCGCGGGAATACGCATGACCGAACCTCCGCCTTGATCCGAGCGAAACGCAGCCGTTGGACGTGTCTTCCCGTGACTCTATTGCAATGTGCGCCGTTTTCCGACGGCGGCCGGGAAACCATGGAAATCTCTTGGCACGCACGGCAATCGCGGAATGGCGGAAACGGCACGGAATAGGCCGAAGGCCCCCGGCGGGAAGCCGGGGGCCTTGCGAGCGGGTGCGACGGGCGGGCCGCACGGCGGGGACGCCGGGGTCAGACGGCGACGCCGTGCGAGCGCAGGTAGGCGACCGGGTCGATGTCGGAGCCGTACTCGGCCGTGGTCCGCGCCTCGAAGTGCAGGTGCGGCCCGGTCGAGTTGCCGGTCGAGCCGGAGAGCCCGATCTGCTGGCCGGGCGTGACCTGCTGGCCGGCGAAGACGCCGATGGACGCCAGGTGGCCGTACTGCGTGTAGGTGCCGTCGTTCATCCGGATCACGACGCTGTTGCCGTACGCGCCGTCCCAGCCGGCCTCGACGACGGTGCCGGAGCCCACGGACACGACGGAACTGCCGGACGGGGCGCGGAAGTCGACGCCGGAGTGGGAGCCGGAGGACCACAGGGCGCCGCCGGTCTTGTAGCCGGTGGTCACGAAGGAGCCGGCGATGGGGAGCTGGAAGGAGTTCAGCCGCCGGCGCTCGGCCTCACGGGCGGCGCGCTCCTCGGCCTCGCGGGCCTCCTTGGCGCGCGCCTCCGCCTTGCGCTTGGCCTCCGCCGCGGCCTTCTCCCGCGCACGGGCCTGGGCGGCGGCCTCCTCGGCCTCCTGCTTCTGCGCGGCGGCCTGGTCGGCTATCTCGTCGGCGAGCGAGCCCATGGTGATGATCTGGGTGAGGCCGGTGTCCTCGGCGGAGAGGGCGGAAGCGTCTGCGGCGAGAGCCGGGGAGGCGAGGGTTCCGACGACGCCGGTGGTGGCGAGTGCGGCGGCGCCGGCCAGTTTCGCGCTCCTGCGCGTCAGGCGGCTCGGGGCACGATGCTTCCCGGTGGCACGGGTGAACGCCATGGAGAGGCTGATCCTTTCCTTCCTTCTCGCCTACCGGGTTAGCTGACGGGTTCGGAGCAGGAAGGTCTCCTACGGGCGCCTCCGCTCGGGCGAAGGTGTCCGATTCACCCCAGGGACTGATTGGGTCCCCGGCTCCCCAGGCTCGCGCCTGACGGGGACTCGGCGATGACTGCCCGACGCCGCGGGCGCGACGATCTTCAGACGAACAGCCGGACCGACGCTAGGCATCTCGTCCGTCAATCGCCAAACGGACAGCCCGTTTTGTAGCGCATGCCACAGGGCAGACAGGCAACCTCTCCCGCAAAACGGGCATACGACGGAACCCCGGCAAACGATCCGAAGCCGGGGTTCCGCTTGTCTGCGCCTGACGGGCGATCCGCCGGTTTCGGCCTGCTGCCCGATCGGCGGCTTCCGTTCAGCCCGTGACAACCCTCACTTCGCCGATGCCGAGCGCCTTGACGGGTTCGGCGATCTGCGACGCGTCGCCGACGAGCACCGTGACAAGCCGGTCCACCGGGAAGGCGTTGACCACGGCCGCGGTCGCCTCCACCGTGCCGGTCTCCGCCAGCCGTACGTACAACTGGGCCTGGTAGTCGTCCGGGAGGTGCTGCTCGACCTGGTCGGCCAGGGTGCCCGCGACGGAGGCCGCCGTCTCGTACTTCAGCGGGGCGACGCCCACCAGGTTCTGCACGGCGACGTCACGTTCGGCGTCGGTGAGGCCCTCGGCCGCGAGCGTGCGGAGCACCTTCCACAGGTCGTCCAGCGCGGGGCCGGTGTTGGGCGTGTCCACCGAGCCGCTGATGGCGAGCATGGCCGCGCCCGAGCCGTCCGGCGCGGAGAGCAGCACCTGTCCGAAGGCCCGTACGCCGTAGGTGTAGCCCTTCTCCTCGCGCAGTACGCGGTCGAGGCGGGAGGTGAGGGTGCCGCCGAGGCAGTACGTGCCGAGCACCTGGGCGGGCCAGACACGGTCGTGACGGTCGGCTCCGACCCGGCCGACGAGCACCTGGGTCTGCACGGCCCCGGGACGGTCCACGACGATCACGCGGCCGGTGTCGTCGGCGGTGATCGCGGGCACCGGGTGCGGGGCGGCCTTGTCGCCCGTCCAGGTGCCGAGCGAGTCGCCGAGCACGGCGTCCAGGTCGACGCCGGTGAGGTCGCCGACGATCACGGCGGTCGCCGTCGCGGGGCGCACATGGGCCTCGAAGAAGGCGCGCACGGCCGCGGCGTCGATACGGGCCACCGTCTCCTCGGTGCCCTGGCGGGGGCGCGAGACGCGCAGCGCGGCCGGGAAGAGCTCCTTGGAGAGCTGCTTGGCGGCACGGCGGCCCGGGTTCGCCGTCTCGTGCGGGATCTCGTCGAGGCGGTTGCGGACCAGCCGCTCGACCTCGCTCTCCGCGAAGGCGGGGGTCCGCAGCGCCTCGGCGAGCAGACCGAGCGCCTTGGGGAGCCGGGAGACCGGGACCTCCAGCGACACCCGGACCCCGGGGTGGTCGGCGTGGGCGTCCAGGGTGGCGCCGCAGCGCTCCAGTTCGGCGGCGAACTCCTCCGCGGAGTGCTTGTCGGTGCCCTCCGACAGGGCGCGCGCCATGATCGTGGCGACGCCGTCGAGGCCCTCGGGCTCGGCGTCCAGCGGGGCGTCGAGGCAGACCTCGACCGCCACCACCTGCTGGCCGGGCCGGTGGCAGCGCAGCACCGTCAGGCCGTTGTCGAGCGTGCCGCGCTCGGGGGCCGGGAAGGCCCAGGGCCGGGCGGTGCCCGGGGCCGGCTGCGGATGGAAGTCCATGGTCACGGCAGCGTCGCTCACTGGTCCGTCCCTTCGTGCTCGTGTCCGTCGGCCGCTTCGGTCTCTTCCGCGGCGACAGGTTCGTAGACCAGCACCGCCCTGTTCTCGGGGTGCAGACGCGCCTTCGCGACCGCCCGCACCTCCTCCGCGGTGATGTCGAGCACCCGCGTGACGGCGCTGAGCGCCAGCTGCGGGTCGCCGAACAGCACCGCGTAGCGGCAGAGTTCGTCGGCGCGGCCCGACACCGTGCCGAGCCGGTCCAGCCACTCGCGCTCGAGCTGGGCCTGGGCCCGCTCCATCTCCTCCGCCGTCGGGCCCTCGGCGGCGAAGCGCGCCAGCTCCTCGTCGACGGCCGCCTCGATCCCGGGGACCTCGACGCCGCCGGAGGTCTTGACGTCCAGCCAGCCCATCGACGGGGCGCCGGCCAGCCGCAGCAGGCCGAACCCGGCCGCGACGGCGGTCCGGTCGCGGCGCACCAGGCGGTTGTGGAGCCGGGAGGACTCCCCGCCGCCGAGGACGGTCAGCGCCAGGTCCGCGGCGTCGCACTCGCGGGTGCCGTCGTGCGGCAGGCGGTAGGCGGCCATCAGGGCGCGGGCCGGGACCTCTTCGACGACCTCCTCGCGGAGCTGGGCGCCGATGTTCTCCGGCAGGGTGCCGTCACGGGGCGGCTGCTTGCCGTCGTGAGACGGGATGGACCCGAAGTACTTCTCGATCCAGGCGAGCGTCTGCTCGGGGTCGATGTCGCCGACGACCGACAGCACCGCGTTGTTCGGCGCGTAGTACGTGCGGAAGAAGGCACGGGCGTCCTCGAGGGTCGCCGCGTCCAGGTCGGCCATCGAGCCGATCGGGGTGTGGTGGTAGGGGTGGCCCTCCGGGTAGACGAGGGAGGTCAGCTTCTCGAACGCGGTGCCGTAGGGCACGTTGTCGTACCGCTGGCGGCGCTCGTTCTTGACGACGTCGCGCTGGTTCTCCATCGACTCGTCGTCGAGGGCGGTCAGGAGCGAGCCCATGCGGTCGGCCTCGAGCCAGAGCGCCAGCTCCAGCTGGTGGGTGGGCATCGTCTCGAAGTAGTTGGTCCGCTCGAAGCTGGTGGTGCCGTTCAGCGAGCCGCCGGCTCCCTGCACGAGCTCGAAGTGGCCGTTCCCCTTCACCTGCGCCGAGCCCTGGAACATCAAGTGCTCGAAGAGGTGGGCGAGTCCTGTACGGCCCTTGACCTCGTGGCGTGAACCGACGTCGTACCAGAGGCAGACCGCGGCGACCGGGGTCAGGTGGTCCTCGGAGAGCACCACGCGCAGGCCATTCGCCAGGCGGTGCTCGGTCGCTGTCAGGCCGCCGGAACCGGCCTGCGCTGTGGCCGTGTGACCCATGGGCATGTACGTCCCTTCGATCGCGAAAACGTGAAAGTGCTGCCAGACCTGCCACTGTATGCAAGCGTGCCGACACCTGGCGAAGTTCCCGGGCCCGGTATCCGCGTTCTTCCCCCCTGCCGGAGCGCCGCGTTCCGCCCCCGGCGCGGTGCGGAACACGGGTCGCGGTCGGCGTTGTCAGCGGGACGGTCCACAATGGTCGGCGTCAGACGCCCACCTGGTACGTGAAGGAGCAGCAGCCGCGATGGCCCGCCGCAGCACGAAGACCCCACCGCCGGACGACTTCGAGGAGAGGATCCTCGACATCGACGTGGTGGACGAAATGCAGGGCTCCTTCCTCGAGTACGCGTACTCGGTGATCTACTCCCGGGCCCTGCCGGACGCACGCGACGGCATGAAGCCGGTGCACCGCCGCATCGTCTACCAGATGAACGAGATGGGACTGCGTCCCGACCGCGGCTATGTGAAGTGCGCCCGCGTCGTCGGCGAGGTCATGGGAAAGCTGCACCCGCACGGTGACGCGTCGATCTACGACGCCCTCGTGCGCATGGCGCAGCCGTTCTCCATGCGCCTCCCACTGGTCGACGGCCACGGCAACTTCGGCTCGCTGGGCAACGACGACCCGCCCGCCGCCATGCGGTACACCGAGTGCCGGATGGCCGACGCCACCAGCCTGATGACCGAGTCGATCGACGAGGACACGGTCGACTTCCAGTCCAACTACGACGGCCAGGAGCGTGAGCCCGTCGCGCTGCCCGCCGCCTATCCGAACCTGCTGGTCAACGGCGCGTCCGGGATCGCGGTCGGCATGGCGACCAATATGCCTCCGCACAATCTGGGCGAGGTCGTGGCCGCGGCGCGTCACCTCATCCGGTATCCCGGCGCGGACCTCGAGACGCTGATGCGCCATGTGCCGGGCCCCGACCTGCCGACCGGCGGCCGCATCGTCGGCCTGAGCGGCATCAGGGACGCCTACGAGTCGGGCCGCGGTTCGTTCAAGATCCGCGCCACGGTGTCCGTGGAGAACGTCACCGCGCGCCGCAAGGGCCTGGTCGTCACGGAACTGCCGTTCACGGTCGGCCCGGAGAAGGTCATCGCCAAGATCAAGGACCTGGTCGGGTCGAAGAAGCTCCAGGGCATCGCGGACGTCAAGGACCTCACCGACCGTTCGCACGGCCTGCGCCTGGTCATCGAGGTCAAGAACGGCTTCATCCCGGAGGCCGTGCTCGAGCAGCTGTACAAGCTGACTCCCATGGAGGAGTCCTTCGGCATCAACAACGTGGCGCTGGTCGACGGACAGCCGCTCACGCTCGGTCTGAAGGAACTGCTCGAGGTCTATCTCGACCACCGCTTCGAGGTCGTCCGGCGGCGCAGCGAGTTCCGGCGCACCAAGCGCCGCGACCGGCTGCATCTGGTCGAGGGGCTGCTCGTCGCCCTCATCGACATCGACGAGGTCATCCGGCTCATCCGGTCCAGCGAGAACTCGGCGCAGGCGAAGGAGCGGCTGATCGAGCGCTTCTCCCTGAGCGACGTCCAGACGCAGTACATCCTGGACACCCCGCTGCGCCGGCTCACCAAGTTCGACCGCATCGAGCTGGAGAGCGAGCGCGACCGGCTCAACGGCGAGATCGACGAGCTGACCGGCATCCTCGAGTCGGACTCCGAGCTGCGCAAGCTGGTCTCCGCCGAACTGGCCTCGGTGGCGAAGAAGTTCGGCACTCCGCGGCGCACGGTCCTGCTGGAGTCCGCGGGTTCGCCCGCGCCGGCGGCCTCGCTCCAGGTGGCGGACGACCCGTGCCGGGTGCTGCTCTCCTCCACCGGTCTGCTCGCGCGCACGGCCACGGGCGAGCCGCTCGACGAGGGCCGGAGCAGACGCACCAAGCACGATGTGATCGTCTCGGCGGTACTCACGACCCAGCGCGGCGAGGTGGGCGCGGTGACGTCGGCCGGGCGACTGCTGCGGCTGTCCGTGATCGACCTGCCGCAGCTGCCGGACACGGCGACCGCCCCCAACCTCTCCGGGGGTGCGCCGATCTCGGAGTTCCTGTCGCTGGAGGGCGACGAATCGGTCATGTGCCTCACCACGCTCGACGAGTCGTCGCCGGGGCTCGCGCTCGGCACACTGCAGGGCGTGGTCAAACGAGTGGTGCCCGACTATCCCTCCAACAAGGAGGAGCTGGAGGTCATCACGCTCAAGGACGGCGACCGGATCGTCGGCGCCGTCGAGCTGCACACCGGCGAGGAGGACCTGGTCTTCATCACCTCCGACGCCCAGCTGCTGCGCTACCCGGCCTCGCAGGTGCGTCCGCAGGGCCGTCCGGCGGGCGGTATGACCGGCGTCAAGCTCACGGAGGGCGCGGAGGTCATCTCCTTCACCGCGGTCGACCCGTCCGGGGACGCGGTCGTGTTCACGGTGGCGGGTTCGCACGGCACGCTGGACGACTCGATCGCGACGGCGAAGCTGACGCCCTTCGACCAGTACCCGCGCAAGGGGCGGGCCACCGGCGGGGTGCGCTGCCAGCGCTTCCTGAAGGGCGAGGACGTGCTGATCCTGGGCTGGGCGGGCGCGGCGCCGGCCAGAGCGGCGCAGAAGAACGGCTCCCCCGCCGAGCTCCCGGAGATCGACCCGCGCCGCGACGGCTCCGGCACGCCTCTCACCTCGCCGGTCGCGGTCCTCGCGGGCCCGGCGAGCTAGGGCGACGCGGGGGCTAGAGCTCGTAGCTGTCGAAGGGGTCCTCGGACGGGTCGTCCGAGGACCTTTTCGGTACGTAGCGCAGGACGCCCCACAGGCTGTGCTCCTCCGGGGTGTCCTCGGCTGCGGTGAGACGGGCGGAGTCGAGTTCCGCGACCAGTGCGGGGGCGTCGACGCCGGAGCCGATGAGCACCAGTTCGGTCCGGCGAGCGGTGTCGCCCGGCGGCCAGGGCTCGGGGTGGAAGCGCAGGAACCGGCCCACGGAGTGGACCGCGTACCGGTTGCCCGGGTCGAGCGCGCCGAAGTCGACGAACCCCTTGATGCGGTACAGCCCTTCGGGGCGCGAGTCGAGGAAGTCCAGCAGCCGGCGCGGGTGCAGCGGGTCCTTCGAAGTGAACGAGGCGGTCTCGTAGGCGGTGTGCAGATGGCCGTCGTGGTGATCACGACCGTCGTGGTCGTCGTCGTAGAGGTCCTCGAACGACAGCTGGCCGACCCGCTCGGTCCGCGGCCGCGGCTCGAAGAACAGCTCGGGGTCGACGCGCCCGTACGACGCCGGGATCACGGCGGCGCCCCGGGCGAGCCCGGTGACCGTCTCGCGCAGCGCGCGCCGCTCCGCCTCGCCGACCCGGTCCGCCTTGTTCAGTACGACGAGGTCGGCGACGGCCAGGTGGCGGTCGGTCTCCGGGTGCTTCTCCCGGGTCCGCTCGAACTCGGCCGCGTCGACGACCTCGACGAGGCCGCCGTACACGATCCGTTCGTTGTCGCTGGCCAGGACCATCCTGACCAGCTCCTGCGGTTCTGCGAGGCCGCTCGCCTCGATGACGATCACGTCGAGACCGGCCGCGGGCCGGGTGAGCCGGTCGAGGAACACGTCGAGCTCGCTCGCGTCGACCGCGCAGCACAGGCAGCCGTTGCCGAGCGAGACCGTGGAGTCGCCGAGCTGTCCGGCCACGGTCATGGCGTCGATCTCGATGGACCCGAAGTCGTTGACGATCGCCCCGATCCTGGTCGCGCGGCTGGTGCGCAGCAGATGGTTGAGCAGCGTCGTCTTACCGGATCCCAGAAAGCCCGCGAGGACGATGACGGGGATCTGCGGCTTGCTCAAGACGGCACCTCCGGGGCTGCGACGGCTGCGGATCCCAGGATATGGGGGTCCTACCTTGATCGTGGGTTGGACGGGCCCGCCGCCGCACGGCCCGTACCGCGCCGAGAGCCAGCGGGTCGCTCGCGCAGATGATCCCGGTGACGCCCCGCTCCAGCAGCCGGGCCGCCGTCTGCCCGCCCTCCGGGGAGAACATCGAGCGCTCCACGTACTCGTCGGGCAGCGGCGCCCCCGCCGCGCCGGCCACCGCACGCGCGGCGGCGAGCTTGCGCCGCGAGGGCACATGGTCGCCGGGGCCGAGGACGAGGCCGATGAGCTCGTGGCCGAGCGAGGCGAGGTGCCGCCACGCCTGTTCCACGGCGACGGCGTCGTCGCAGGAGATGCAGGGGAAGTCGAGGCCCTCGATGGAGGCGTTGACGAGTACGACGGGGATCTTGCGGTCGGCCAGCAGCCGGTAGTGGTCGTGCGGGGCGTCGGCCTGGGCGAACAGACCGCCGGCGAACACGACGCCGGAGACCTGCTGCTGGAGCAGGAGCTCGACGTAGTCCGCCTCCGAGACGCCTCCCTTGGTCTGCGTGCACAGCACGGGAGTGAGTCCCTGCTGCGCCAGCGCACCGCCGATCACCTCGGCGAACGCCGGAAAGATCGGGTTCTGCAGCTCGGGCAGCACCAGCCCGACCAGCCGCGCGCGCTCGCCCCGCAGCTGGGTCGGCCGCTCGTAGCCGAGGACGTCCAGGGCCGTCAGCACGGACTGCCGGGTGGCCTCGGAGACCCCCGGCTTGCCGTTGAGGACACGGCTGACCGTGGCCTCGCTGACCCCCACCTTCTTCGCCACCTGAGCAAGTCGTCGCGTCAAGCGCGCAAGACTGGCGCAAGCCATGCAAGCGGCTTGCGCTGATCCCGCACCAGGACGAAAGGCCGCCGCGAGCAGCGCAAGCGCCTTGCGCGGGCACCGCATTTCCGGAATGGAGCCGCCACCCTTACCGTTCGTAGGCATGAGTCCCGCACCGACCGCCCCCGCCCGGCGACGGCGGTTCGGCTGGCCGCAGCGAGTGTTCTCCCAGGTGCTGCTGATGCAGCTGGCGATCGTCACCGGGGTCACCGCACTGGCCACCGGCCTGTTCCTCGCCCCGCTCAGCGCCCAGCTCGACGACCAGGCGATGCGCCGTGCGCTCGCCATCGCGGAGACGACCGCGTCACCGGAGCTCGCGGAGGAGCTGACCGCCTCCCGGCCGACCGCCGACGGACCGGTGCAGGCCGAGGCCGAGCGGATCAGGCAGGCCACCGGGGCCGAGTACATCGTGGTCATGGACGGCCGCGGGGTGCGCTGGTCCCACACGTCCCCCGAGCGGATCGGCCGGGTCGTCTCCACCGACCCGAGCGAGGCGCTGGCCGGGCAGGACGTGATGGAGATCGACAGCGGCACCCTCGGCCGCTCCGCCCGCGGCAAGGTGCCGCTGCGCGACACGGACGGGACGATCGTCGGCGCGGTGTCCGTCGGGATCGAGTACGACAGTGTGCGGGCGAGGCTGCTGGCCGCGATCCCGGGGCTGCTCGCCTACGCCGGTGGCGCGCTGGCCGTCGGGGCGCTCGCCGCCTATCTCATCTCCCGCCGGCTCCAGCGCCAGACCCACGACCTCGCCTTCTCCGACATCTCCGCGCTGCTCGCCGAGCGCGAGGCGATGCTGCACGGCATCAGGGAAGGAGTCGTGGCACTGGACGACGCGGGGCGTGTCCGGCTGCTGAACGACGAGGCGCAGCGGCTGCTCGGCGTGGGCCCCGAGGCCATCGGCCGGCCGCTGGAGGAGGTACTGGGCGAGGGGCGCACCAGCGATGTGCTGGCGGGCCGGGTGAGCGGGGACGATCTGCTGACCGTACGGGGCAGCCGGGTCCTCGTCGCCAACCGGATGCCGACCGACGACGGCGGCGCCGTCGCCACGCTGCGCGACCGGACGGAGCTCGAGCAGCTGGGCCGGGAGCTGGACTCCACCCGCGGTCTGATCGACGCGCTGCGCGCCCAGGACCACGAGCACGCGAACCGGCTGCACACTCTGCTGGGCCTGCTGGAACTGGAGATGCACCAGGAGGCGGCCGAGTTCGTCACGGAGGTCGTCGGGGTGCACCGGACGACCGCCGAGCAGGTCACGGAGAAGGTCCACGACCCGCTGCTCGCGGCGCTGCTGGTCGGCAAGGCGACGGTCGCCGCGGAGCGCGGCGTCTCGCTGGGCGTCGCCCCCGCGACCCTGCTGCCCGACCGGCTGGTGGATCCGCGCGGACTGGTGACGGTGGTCGGCAACCTCGTGGACAACGCGCTGGACGCGGCCGCGGGCACCCCGGACCCGAGGGTCGAGGTCGAGTTGCGCGCGGAGGGGAGCACGGTGGTCCTGCGGGTCTCGGACAGCGGCCCCGGCATCCCGGACGGACAGCGCGAGCTGATCTTCACGGAGGGCTGGTCGACCAAGGAGCTGCCCGCCCACGGCAAGCGCGGCCTGGGTCTGCCGCTGGTGCGCAGGTTCGCGGAGCGGCAGGGCGGCAGCGCGGCGGTCCGCGCGTCGGCTGCGGGCGGCGCCGAGTTCAGCGTCGTACTGCCGGACGCCCTGACCGAGCCCGGCACCCCGGACGGCGCACCGGCGGAAGAGGCCGGGATCGGGGCGCCGGCGGGTGGCACACGAGAGATCCGGCAGGCACGATGATCAACGTACTGGTCGTGGACGACGACGTCCGGGTCGCGGAGATCAACGCCGCCTATGTCGCCAAGGTCGCGGGCTTCCGGGTGGTGGCACGGGCCCATTCGGCCGCCGAGGCGCTCGCCCGGATCGCCGAGGTGCCCGTCGATCTGATCCTGCTCGATCACTATCTGCCGGACGAGAACGGGCTGTCGGTCGTCCGCGAACTGCGTGCGCTCGGCCACCAGACGGACGTGATCATGGTGACGGCGGCCAGGGACGTGGCCACCGTCCAGGCGGCGATGCGCCACGGCGCGCTGCAGTACCTCGTCAAGCCGTTCAACTTCGCCGGGCTGCGCGCCAAGCTGGAGGCGTACGCGACGCTGCGGCGCACCCTCGACGGCGGCGGCGAGGCCGAACAGGCGGAGGTGGACCGGATCTTCGGCACCCTGGCGGCCGGTGTGATCGCCCCCGAGCTGCCGAAGGGCCACTCGCCGACCACGGCGGAACTGGTGCGGCAGGTGCTGCTGGCCGCCGACGGCCCGCTGTCGGCCCAGGAGATCGCGGACCGGGCGGGGGTGAGCCGGCAGACCGCCCAGCGCTATCTGAAGCTCCTGGAGCGGTCGAGCAGGGTCCGGCTGTCGCTCCGCTACGGCGAGACGGGCCGCCCGGAGCACCGCTACGTGTGGGCGTCGAGCATCTGACGGGCGCGGGGCGGCCGCACGCGCGCGCCACCCGGCACGGTCAGACCGCGCCGGCTCCGGTGAGCGCCCGTACCTCGGTCTCGGCGTGCTTCGCCGCGTCCGGCGGCTCGGAGGAGACGACCGTGCCGATCCAGCCGGCGAGGAAGCCGAGCGGGATGGAGACGAGCCCCGGGTTCTCCAGCGGGAAGACATGGAAGTCCACACCGGGGAAGAGCGACCGCTCGCCGCCGGAGACGACCGGTGACAGAACGACCAGCAGCACGGCGGGCACCAGCCCCCCGTAGACGGACCAGACCGCACCGCGCGTGGTGAAGTTCCGCCAGAACAGCGAGTAGAGCAGGACCGGAAGGTTCGCCGAGGCGGCGACGGCGAAGGCCAGGCCGACGAGGAACGCGACGTTCAGGTCGCGGGCCAGCAGCCCGAGGGCGATCGCGACCGCGCCGATGCCGATGGCGGCGACGCGCGCGACGGCCACCTCGCCGTACTGCCGCCGCCGGCCGGAGGGGCGACCGCTCCGCAGCGTGGCGTACAGATCGTGGGCGACGGACGTGGAGGAGGCGAGGGTGATGCCTGCGACGACGGCCAGGATCGTCGCGAACGCCACGGCCGCCACGACCGCGAAGAGCACGGTGCCGCCGGTGGAGCCGGCGCCGCCGCCCAGGTCGAGGGCGAGCAGGGGGACGGCGGTGTTGCCGGCGGCGTTGGACGCCCGTACCTCCGCGGTGCCGACCACGGCGGCCGCTCCGAAGCCGAGCACGATCGTCATCAGATAGAAGCCGCCGATGAGTCCGATGGACCAGACGACCGACCGGCGGGCGGCCCGCGCGGTGGGCACGGTGTAGAAGCGCGCCAGGATGTGCGGCAGTCCGGCCGTGCCGAGGACCAGCGCCAGGCCCAGGCTGATGAAGTCCAGGCGGGCGGTCCAGTCCCCGCCGTACCTCAGGCCGGGAGCGAGGAAGTCCGCGCCGTGACCGCTGCGCGCGGCGGCGGAGTTGAGCAACTGGTCGAAGTCGCCGTGGAAACGCACCAGTACGAGCACGGTCAGCGCCATCGCGCCGGCCATCAGCAGCACGGCCTTCACGATCTGGATCCAGGTGGTGGCCCGCATCCCGCCCAGCGACACATAGATCACCATCAGGGCCCCGACGCCGACGACGGTCCACGAGCGCGCGGCCTCGCTCGTCCCGCCGAGCAGCAGTGCGACCAGGCTGCCGGCTCCCACCATCTGCGCCACCAGATAGAGCACGGAGACGGTGATCGAGGAGGTCCCCGCCGCGATCCGGACGGGCCGCTCCCTCATCCGCGCGGCGACGACGTCGGCGAGGGTGAACCGGCCGCAGTTGCGGACCAGTTCGGCGACGAGCAGGAGCACCACCAGCCAGGCGACCAGGAAGCCCACGGAGTAGAGCATGCCGTCGTAGCCGTAGAGCGCGATGAGGCCGGAGATGCCGAGGAAGGAGGCGGCGGACATGTAGTCGCCGGCGATGGCGAATCCGTTCTCCATCGGGGAGAACAGCCGCCCGCCCGCGTAGAACTCCTCCGCGGAACCGTGCCTGTTGCGGCTCACCCAGGTGGTGATCGCGAGGGTGACCGCGATGAATACGCTGAACAGCAGCAGTGCGAGCGCCTGGTGATCCCCCGTCAACGCCTGGCCCCCCTGGTCATCTCCTGGGTGTCCCACCGCAGATCCAGTGCCGCCCGGTCGCGGCGCAGCCTGGCGTGGCGGACGTACGCCCAGGTCAGCAGGAACGTGGTGAGGAACTGCGCGAGCCCCGCGACCATCGCCACGTTGACCGCGCCGACGACCGGCCTGGCCATCAGGTCCGGCGCCGTCGTCGCCGCGACCACGTATGCCAGGTACCAGAGGAGGAAGGCCGCGCAGGCGGGGACGACGAACCGCCGGTAGCGGGCGCGTACTTCCTGGAACGCCTCACTGCGCTGCACCTCCAGATAGATCTCGGCGGCGCTGCGCGCGGCCGCAGGGCCGTCGCCCGGGGCGGGCAGCCCGTCAGGGGCAGGGGCTCCGGTGCCGTCCCGGTCGCTCCAGCCGGAGGCCAGTGCGTCGCACCACGGGTCTTCGAGCCGTACCGGGGCGACATCCCGGTCTTCCTGCTTCTCCACCATCGACACTCCTTGCCGCGGCGAACCGTTCAGGCCGCCTGCCCAAGGATGGACAGAGTGGGAAGATCCAGGACTCTTCTCTCGAGGTCTTCACCCCATCAGGTGACGTTCCTCCCAGGAGGCTGCGCAAGCCCTTCCCGATAGGCGTACCGGACGGCCTGGGCCCGGTCGTGGAGTCCCGCCTTGGCGAACAGGTTGTCGATGTGGGTCTTCACCGTGGCGGTGGAGATGCCGAGGCGCCGCGCGATGTCGGCGTTGCCCGGCCCTTCGGCGATCAGCGTGAGCACCTCGCCCTCGCGCGCGGTCAGTCCGTCGGGCAGCCGGGAGGGGTGAAATGGGCGGGTTCCGCCGTGACCTGGTCGATGAGCCGGCTCTGGACCACCGGGGAGAGCCCGGCCCGCCCGGCGACGACCTCCTGGATCGCCCGGACGATCTCGTCGCCGTCGGCGTCCTTGGTGAGGTAGCCCCGGGCGCCGGCCCGCAGCGCGGCGAAGAGCGAGTGGTCGTCGGCGTAGGTCGTGAGCACGACGACCTGGGTGGCGGGGTGCTCCTCGCGGATCCGGCGGGTGGCCTCCACCCCGTCGACCCGCGGCCTCCGCAGGTCCATGAGGACGACGTCGGGGGCGAGTTCGGCGACGAGGGCGACCGCCTCCGCGGCGACGGCCCAGGTGGCCAGCGCGGCGAACAGGGCGATGTCGAGCGCCATCCGGGCCCGTGGGACACCGATACGGGAAAGCGCCTCCCGGGTGGGCCACCGGGTCCACCTGCCACCGCGCAGGTCCGCCTCCTCGGTCCGGGCCGATGCTACGGAGGGAGACGGCGCCGCGGATCGGACCGGGGGTGGAGCTGTCGTCTCCACCCCCGGGTGGGCAGGGCCCGGCGGTCCGGCCGTCAGGCGTCGATGCGCGAACGGTCCAGGGTGGCCGCCGAGCTGGTGATGAACTCCTTGCGGGGCGCCACCTCGTTGCCCATGAGCAGGTCGAAGACCTGCTCCGCGGCCTCCAGGTCGCCGATGTTGATCCGGCGCAGCGTGCGGTGGCGCGGGTCCATCGTGGTCTCGGCGAGCTGGTCGGCGTCCATCTCTCCGAGGCCCTTGTAGCGCTGGATCGAGTCCTTGAAACGGACCCCCTTGCGCTGGAACTCCAGCAGGGTCTGCCGCAGCTCGTTGTCCGAGTACGTGTAGATGTACTTGTCCTGGCCCTTCTTGGGCTGGATCAGCTCGATCCGGTGCAGCGGCGGCACGGCCGCGAAGACCCGGCCGGCCTCCACCATGGGCCGCATGTAGCGCTGGAAGAGCGTGAGCAGCAGGATCCGGATGTGGGCGCCGTCGACGTCGGCGTCGACCAGCAGGACGATCTTCCCGTACCGGGCGGCGTCGATGTCGAACGTACGGCCCGAGCCGGCTCCTATGACCTGGATGATCGCGCCGCACTCGGCGTTCTTCAGCATGTCCGAGACGGACGCCTTCTGAACGTTCAGGATCTTGCCGCGGATCGGCAGCAGCGCCTGGAACTCGCTGTTGCGCGCCAGCTTGGCGGTGCCGAGCGCCGAGTCCCCCTCGACGATGAACAGCTCGCTGCGCTCCACGTCGTCGCTGCGGCAGTCGGCGAGCTTGGCGGGCAGCGAGGAGGACTCCAGGGCCGTCTTCCGGCGCTGGGCCTCCTTGTGCTGGCGGGCGGCGATGCGCGTACGGGCGGCCGCGACGGCCTTCTCCAGCACCGCGCGGGCCTGGGCCTTGGCGTCCCGCTTGGTGGACGTCAGGAACGCCTTGAGCTCCTTGGCCACGACGGCGGCGACGATCCTGTTGGCCGCCGAGGTGCCCAGCACCTCCTTTGTCTGGCCCTCGAACTGCGGCTCGGCCAGCCGGACGGTGACGACGGCGGTGAGGCCCTCCAGGGCGTCGTCCTTGACGATGTCGTCCTCGGCGACGCGCAGCATCTTGGCGGAGCGCAGCACCTCGTTCATCGTCTTCGTCACGGAGCGTTCGAACCCGCTCACATGGGTGCCGCCCTTGGGGGTGGCGATGATGTTGACGAAGGACTTGAGAGTGGTGTCGTACCCGGTGCCCCAGCGCAGCGCGATGTCGACGCCGAGCTCACGGGTGACCTCGGTCGGGGTCATGTGACCGCGGTCGTCGAGGACGGGGACGGTCTCCTTGAAGGTGCCATGGCCGGTGAGCCGCACCACGTCGCAGACGGCCTTGTCCTGGGCCAGGTACTCGCAGAACTCGCTGATGCCGCCGTCGAAGCGGAACGTCTCCTCGGTCTTGCCTGCGCCCTCGAGGGCGCGCTCGTCCCGCACGACGATGGTCAGGCCGGGCACCAGGAAGGCGGTCTGGCGGGCGCGCTGGTGCAGGTGGTCCAGGGAGAGCTTGGCGTCCTTGAGGAAGATCTGCCGGTCCGCCCAGTACCGGACGCGGGTGCCGGTGCGGGCCTTCGGCACGCGCTTGATCTTGCGCAGTCCGTTGGCGGGGTCGAACGGGGCGTCGGGACCGGACTCGGTGAAGATCCCGGGGACGCCGCGGCGGAAGCTGATGGCGTGCGTGGAGCTGTTGCGGTCGACCTCGACGTCGAGGCGGGCCGACAGCGCGTTCACCACGGAGGCGCCCACGCCGTGCAGACCGCCGGACGCGGCGTACGAGCCGCCGCCGAACTTGCCGCCGGCGTGCAGCTTGGTCATGACGACCTCGATGCCGGAGAGGCCGGTCTTCGGCTCGACGTCGACGGGGATTCCCCGGCCGTTGTCGCGGACCTCCACGGAGCTGTCCTCGTGGAGAATGACCTCGATGTGGTCGCAGTACCCGCCGAGAGCCTCGTCGACCGAGTTGTCGATGATCTCCCAGAGGCAGTGCATCAGGCCCCGGCTGTCGGTCGACCCGATGTACATGCCAGGGCGCTTGCGAACCGCCTCGAGCCCCTCAAGTACGAGCAGGTGCCGCGCGGTGTAGTTGGAACCGTCACGGTCTGCGGTCAGCAGCGCACTGGACGGCACGGACGTCTCGGCGGTCACGCGGTTCGCTCCTCGCTGAATTTGGAAAGTGGCCTGTGGGGGTATAGGCCCGGCGTCTGTCACCGGGTCAGAGCGTACAGAGGCCTGGTAGAGCCGATGTAACGCCACCCACGTGAAAACTCATGCTAGTCCAGAGTCGCAAAGGTGTTCGATCCCTCGATGGGGTGACGTGCACATCACGTTCCCTTCCAGGCATGAACCATTTAGGCTCCGGGCACGTCCTCATGAACAACCGGCAACCCAGCCGGGAGGGCCAAACGAGACAAGCAACGCGAAATCCGTAGAGCGAAGCAATACGGCTCATTCGCCGCCAACCGGCAGCAGACAGCCACCTCGGGAAAAAGTTTCGAGGAAAAGCCACGAGCGGGAACGTTTTCGGGCTGGTTGGATGTTGACCCTGGTACGACAGCTCGTCGAGCTAGAGAAGAGGCGACGTGACTACTGTTCTGACCCCCGCGAGCCCGCTGACGGCCGCTGACCGCTGCGACCGCTGCGGCGCCCAGGCGTATCTGCGCGTCGTACTGATCAGTGGTGGTGAACTGCTCTTCTGTGCCCACCACGGGCGCAAGTTCGAGCCGGAACTCAAGAAGATCGCCGCGGAAATACAGGATGAGACGGACCGCCTGACGGCCGTGCCGGCCGGCGCCGGTGAAGAGGACCACTGACGCCTCACATCCCGACGAGCCAGTAGCCGGTCCAGGACCGGCCGACGGGCGGCTCCCCCGGACACCGGGGGAAGCCGCCCGCTCTCGTTCCGTCACCCGTCCTCGGCAGAGTCCTCAGCCGTGGCCGGTCATTTGCCGGTCCCTGCCAGGGGCGGAGCCACCGCTGCGACCCTCGTGTAGACCCCCGGCCCGTCGGGCCGTCCGCAACCGCTGCCCCAGGAGACGAGGCCGATGAGCCTGCCCTCGGCGATCAGCGGGCCTCCGCTGTCCCCCTGGCAGGCGTCGTGGCCGCCCTGCGGGTCCCCGGCACACAGCATCGTGGATGGCTGGTACCTGCTCCCCCGCCCGCCGGGGTACGCGCTCGCGCACGTCTCGTCCGGCAGTACGGACACCCGCGACGCCCTCAGGGCTGACGCGTAACTGCCGTCACCCTTCGTGTCGCCCCAGCCGTAGACCGTAGCGGCCGTGCCGGCCTCGTACGCCGGGTCGCCCGCTTCGGCCACCGGCAGCACATGATCCGCGGGCAGGGCATCGGCCAGCGTCAGCAGCGCCATGTCGGCACTGTTGGTCACCGGGTCGTACTCGGGCGTCACCCAGGTCTCCCGCACCGGGACCTCCTGCCCGCCACCGCCCGTCAGCTCCGAACGGCCCGCGATGATCTGCAGGTCGCGCACGGACGCGGCGTCCTTGCCCAGCACGGCCGTGCTCAGACAGTGGGCGGCCGTCATCACCGTGGTCGGCGCCACGACCACGCCCCCGCAGAACTGCCCGCTGCGCGTTGCGCCGAACCGGTCACGGCTGGCCAGCGCCACGACCCACGGGGCCTCCTCGGCACGCACCTCGTAACCGCCGATGACCACCCTGTCCGCTGCGGCGGGCAGGGGCGTCGCCAGTGGTGTCACGACCGTTGCTGCGATCAGGGCCGGCACCCCGGCCAGGGCTCGGGCAGTTGGCCGACGCATATGGTCTCCTGACTCTGCGTGAATCCGGTCCAACTCAGAGTCCGCCAGCCGACCGCCTCGCGCACCCCATGACACGGCGAAGAACCCGGCCCCACGGGGATCCGGGTCCTTCGCCACCGGCTCTCGGACCGGCATCCGCTCGACCGCGTACGCCCCCGCCCGAGGGCCAATACCCTGGACCGCGCCGACGCCTCGCTGCCCAGGCCCGCAGCGATCCGGACCAGGAACGCGGCCTGTGTCCCCGTCCGGCGGAACGAGAACGCCCCCGACCTGCGGATCCGCAGGTCGGGGGCGTTCTGTTGGGGCTGGACTCAGTCGAGGTAGTCGCGCAGAACCTGCGACCGCGACGGGTGGCGCAGCTTCGACATCGTCTTCGACTCGATCTGGCGGATGCGCTCGCGCGTCACACCGTAGACCTTGCCGATCTCGTCCAGGGTCTTCGGCTGGCCGTCCGTGAGACCGAAGCGCATCGAGACCACGCCGGCCTCACGCTCCGACAGAGTGTCGAGCACCGAGTGGAGCTGCTCCTGCAGGAGGGTGAAGCTCACAGCGTCCGCCGGGACGACCGCCTCGGAGTCCTCGATCAGGTCACCGAACTCGCTGTCGCCGTCCTCGCCGAGCGGGGTGTGCAGCGAAATCGGCTCGCGGCCGTACTTCTGGACCTCGATGACCTTCTCAGGGGTCATGTCGAGCTCCTTGGCCAGCTCCTCCGGGGTGGGCTCGCGGCCCAGGTCCTGGAGCATCTGGCGCTGCACACGGGCCAGCTTGTTGATGACCTCGACCATGTGCACCGGGATACGGATGGTGCGGGCCTGGTCGGCCATGGCGCGGGTGATCGCCTGACGGATCCACCAAGTGGCGTACGTGGAGAACTTGTAGCCCTTGGTGTAGTCGAACTTCTCGACCGCGCGGATCAGGCCCAGGTTGCCCTCCTGGATCAGGTCCAGGAAGAGCATGCCGCGGCCGGTGTAGCGCTTGGCCAGCGAGACGACCAGCCGGAGGTTGGCCTCCAGCAGGTGGTTCTTGGCGCGGCGGCCGTCCTCGGCGATGATCTCCAGCTCGCGCTTGAGCTTCGGCGCCAGCTTGTCGGAGTTCGCCAGCTTGTCCTCGGCGAACAGGCCAGCCTCGATGCGCTTGGCGAGCTCGACCTCCTGCTCGGCGTTGAGCAGCGGGACCTTGCCGATCTGCTTCAGGTAGTCCTTGACCGGGTCGGCGGTGGCCCCCGCGACGGCGACCTGCTGCGCGGGCGCGTCGTCCTCGTCGTCGTCGGAGAGGACGAAGCCCTTGCTCTCGCCCTCGGGCTCTTCCTCGTCGCTCTTGGCGCCGGGCTGGACCTCGTCGAGCAGCTCCTCGCCGTCGGCCGCCTCGTCGGTGTCCTTCTTGGCGGCGGTCTTCTTCGCCGTCGTCTTCTTGACGGCGGTCTTCTTCGCCGCCGTCTTCTTGGCCGTCGTCTTCTTGGCGGCCGTCTTCTTGGCAGGCGCGGTCTCCGAGGACTCGTCGGCCGGGACCTCGACGGTCTCGGCCGCCGGGGCCGTGGTGGCCGCGACGGTCTTCGCCGTGGCGGTCTTGGCCGCGACGGTCTTGGTGGCGGTGCGCTTGGCCGGGCTCTTCGCAGCGACGCTCTTGCGGGCGCGCTTCGGCGACTCCGCTGCACTGACCATCAGCGTCACACCCTCTTCCTCGAGGATCTGGTTGAGGCTGCGCAGAACATTCTTCCACTGGGTTGGCGGAATCTGGTCAGCCTCGAAGGCCCGACGCACGTCATCGCCGGCGATCTGCCCATCAGCCTTTCCCCGCTCGATGAGCGCCATCACAGACTCGGACTCGGCGATCTCCGGCGGGAGCGTACGGGATGTGCTGGCCGACACGAACAACCTCTCGGAACGATGGAAACGGCTTCCGGCCCCGCCCATGATCGGGCCGAAGCCGACGACCACCGGGCTGCGGATGTGCCGGTGGCGCGGGCGGAACCCAGGAGCTGTCACAGCGCCGTGTACGGCTGCTGTATTCCCTCCTCGGCTGTCACCTCTTAGGTCATCGCGCAGCCTCGAGGAGTGTTACGCCCAATCCACGTGGCCCCAGTCACACCCCAAAAGCGACTGAACGGTCAAAGCGGGATGTTTACGGCATGGCACGTCGCCGGATCCCCTCGGAATCCGGCGACGCGTCCTCTCGGAATCCGGTGACCCGTGGTCCGGATGCCGTCCCATCCCCGACCGCCGCCGCTGTCAGTGCTCACGCGGCGCGGGGACCACTCGCTCCACTTCCGGGTGAACCGTGAGCAGCTGGCGCATGGCCGATTCCGCAGCCTGCCCGTCGCCGGAGGAGAGGGCGTCCGCGATGCGGGCGTGGTGCGACAGCGACGCCTCGGTGGGCCGGTCACAGCCGGTGACCGGCGCGCCGGACACCTGGAGCGCCGCTGAAACGATTCCGGACAGGTGCTCCAGCATCCGGTTGCTCGCGAGCTGGATCAGCAGCGAGTGGAACTCGGCGTCGGCGCGCGAGAACGTGAGCGCGTCCCCCTGGGCCAGGGAGTGGCCCATGATCTCGACCATGTCGCCGAGACGCTGCTGGACGTCCTCACGGCCGTGACCGGCGGCGAGCCGGGCGGCCAGCGGCTCGATCGTCCAGCGCAGCTCGCCCAGCTCCCGGCGCTGGTCCTCGCGCTGCGGGCCGAAGGCGCGCCACTCGATGATGTCGGGGTCGAGTAGGTTCCAGTCGCTGACGGGGCGGACACGGGTGCCGACGTTGGGCCGGGCACTGACCAGCCCCTTGGCCTCGAGCACCCGGAGCGACTCCCGCACCACGGTGCGGGAGACCTCGAAGCGCTGGCCGATCTCCTCGGGTACGAGCGGCCGGTCCGCCCCCAGGTCGCCGGAGACGATCATCTGGCCGAGCTGCTGGACGAGTTGGCCGTGCAGGCCGCGGCCGCGGCTGCCCGCGCTGCGGCGGCCAACCCGGCCCAACTCCGCGTCGGAGCCGTCCCACGAGGGAGGGCCGACACGGTCGGCGACGGGCGATCCGCCGTAGCCGTGGCGGTCGAGTTCGCCCGGACCGGCAAGGCCGTTCTCGGTGGGGCGGGCGGCGGTCATCATGGTGTGCGCAAGGGTACTCACGCATCCTTTGTCGGCTCCGCTTCCGAGCCCCTTGAGGTCTTTGGTGAAAAGCACACGAAAGGGTGATCGGCGCTCGCCCCTCAATTGACGACTTATCGTAAGGAAACGGGCATTAGTCAAGTCGTCGCGGGCAGTTCACGAACAGACAGTCACCCCTCGGTCACCAAAAGGCCCTCCGGCGAAGACCGGTGAACACGTACGCGCAGACGAGCGCCGTCAGCGACAGTGCGATCGCGGCCCCCACGGGCTGGGCCAGCAGCCGCCCCGCGGCGATCAGCCAGCGGTCCGCCTGCTGAGGGAACTCGAGCCAGGCCAGGTCGCGCAGCCTGCCGGGAAGTCCGGTGATCGAGCGGGCCGCCGGTACGACGATCACCTTGTGCACGAGTGGCGCCACCAGTACCGGTGCGGCGAGCACCGCGGCCACCCCTGCGGCCGTGACGCGGAAGACGCCGGCGGCGAGCAGGCCGGACCAGGCACAGCCGACGCAGAGACCGCCCCAACCGGCTGCCGCTCCCGCCCAATTGCCGGGCATCGCCACCAAGTCCGGCCCGTACACGAGGCGAAGCGCCTGGAAGTCGGCGGCCACCACGAGGCCCGCCAGCACCAGGGCCGCGACCGCGGTCACACCGAGCTTGGCCAGGAGCAGGCCGAGTCGGCGCGGCACGGTCCCCCGGGCGGCGGCAAGAGTGGGATAGCGGAACTCCTCACCGAAGGCGAGCGCCCCGATCAGACCGGCCCCGAAGGCCGCCGGCGGCAGCGGCAGGTAGTCGGGCCACGCGACGACGGCCCGGGGGTGCAGGGCGCCTTCCGTCCGGGCCAGCAGCACGCACAGGGCGAGGGAGGCGGCGAGAGCGGCGAGGGCGATCACGGGGGCGGTGCGGACGCCGAGCAGGCGGCGGATCTCGTAGCGCAGCGGCCACCGCGGGCTGCGCACCGGGCGGGCGGGCTTCGGGACCGCGACGGGAGCGGGGGCGGTGGGGCGTGGTGCTGCGTCGGGGGCGGTGGGGGGCCCGGCGTCGGGGGTGCGCGGCGGGGTGTCGGGGGCGGGCGGTCGGGCGTCGGGGGCGCCGGGACGGGCGTCGGAGGTGGTCGGCCGGGCGTCGGGGGCGGGCGACGGCTCGTCGGAGGTGGCGGGGACTGGAACTGCGGCAGCGGTGGCTGTGGCGGGCACGCTCGCGCCGGCGGCGGAGTCCGGGGCGGGGCAGGTATCACCGACTTCGTCGGTGAGGCGGTGGACGAGCACTCCGTGCCGGAAGGCCGCCTCACCGACCTCGGCGCAACTGCTGCCGAAGACCGCCAGCCCGCCACCGTACTCGGCGACCACTTCCACCGACCGCCGTGAGGCCCGTGCCTCGCGTGCCAGAACGGCGGCGAGCCGGGCAGCGTGCGGGGTGCGGACGGCGACACGGGGGCGAAGCCGGGTCCGCGAGAAGTCGGCGGCCTCCTGGTCCGCGACGAGGCGGCCCTCGTGGAGCGTGACGACGCGATCCGCGAGCTTCGCGGCCTCCTTGGGGTCGCGCATCGTGCACAGGACCGTTCCACCGTCCGCGGCGTGCGCCCGCAGCAGCGCGGACAACCAGCTCCGGTCGCGCGGGGACAGCTCGCGGAACGGCTCGTCGAGGACGAGCGTCTGAGGATCCCCCAGCAGGGCGGACGCCAGCCCGAGCCTGCGGTCCATGCCGAGAGACAGCCTGCCCAGCTGCTCCTGCGCGAGAGCGCCGAGGCCCACGACGTCGAGCAGTTCGTCGGCGCGGGAGGCCGGCACCCCGACAGCCGCGCTCAGCATCCGCAGCTGGCTGCGGGCCGTCCTGGCGGGGTGCCCCGGCACGTCACCGAGCAGGACGCCCACCTCGCATGCGGGGTTGGCGATGCGATGCAGCGGGTTCCCGCGGAAGTACGCGACCCCCCGGCCGGCCTCGAGCCCGAGGGCGAGCCGCAGCGCTGTCGTCTTTCCGGCGCCGGAGGCACCGAGCAGCATCGTGACGCGGCCCGGCCCGGCCTCGAAGGTGACGTCGTCGACGGCGGGCCGACGCTCCCGGCGGCGGGTGCTGGTCAGTCCGACGGCCTGGAGCATCGCTTCTCTCGCCTCTCTCGCGGAAGGTGAGACCGCTCAGCGGCAGCACGGGTACCGCAGCAAGATAACGCGACATTTCAGACTTCTTGCGCATGGTCGGCAGCCCAGGGTGTCAGAACACGACCGATGCGCCGATCCCCGCGTGATCAGACCTCGGGACGCAGCATCGGCGGGTTCAGTACCGTCGCGCCACCGGCACGGAAGAGCTGCGCCGGGCGGCCGCCCTGCCGCGTGGTCGTGCCTCCGGCCGGAACCAGGAAGCCCGGCGTGCCGGTCACCTTGCGGTGGAAATTACGGGGGTCCAGTGCGACGCCCCACACCGCTTCGTACACCCGCCGCAGCTCCCCCACCGTGAACTCCGGCGGACAGAAGGCGGTGGCCAGCGAGGAGTACTCGATCTTGGAACGGGCGCGCTCCACACCGTCCGCCAGGATCAGCGCGTGGTCGAAGGCGAGCGGCGCCGGCTGTTCCTCCTCGCGCGCGAAGACGCTGTCACGGGCGAGGAGCTCCTCGACCGGCGCCCAGCGCGCACTGTTGGCATCCCCGCCCGCTCGGGGCGCCGGCAGGTCCGGAGCGAGCACCAGATGCGCGACGCTCACCACCCGCATACGGGGGTCACGCTTGGGGTCACCGTAGGTGGCGAGCTGTTCCAGGTGGGCGCCGTTGGCCGCGCCCGGGGACGCCGGGTCGTGCGCGCACAGGCCCGTTTCCTCGGACAGTTCGCGCGCCGCTGCCGCCGCCAGGTCCTCGTCGCCCCTGACGAAGCCGCCGGGCAACGCCCACCTGCCCTGGAACGGCGGCTCACCACGGCGCACGACCAGAGCGCAGAGCGCGTGCCGACGCACGGTGAGCACGACCAGATCGACAGTGACGGCGAAGGGCGGAAAGGCCGACGGGTCGTAGGGCGACATGCCGCGATCATAGTCGTCTGCCTGACGATAAAGACACCCTTCGCCACCTGCACGGCTGGATTACTCACCCGGTCGCACCCGCCCGGCGACGACGGCTCGCACCTCCAACTGGAGCCGGTCCACGGCGTGCTCGCCCGGGCGTGGCGGCACGGACCGTACGTCGCCGCCGCGGCGTTGGGCGCCTGCACGTTCCGTCCGGTCACCGCCGCCGCTGTCCGCACCGCCTTCACGGCCGTCGCCGCCGTCACCGCCCGCTCCTGGTGCCGCGCTGTCCGCTCCGCCGCCCGGCACGCGCGCGGGCCCGGGCGGCGGCTGTGCCGTTGCGTGGGCGGCCAGGGGCGGGGCGGCCGCTCTCGCTCCGGGACTCCGACCGCTCCCGCTGGGCGGCGGACTTCCCGAGGGGCCTGGTGCGACGCCTCCGGGTCCGCGTGCGGGAGTTCCGGGCAGGGGGTGCGGACGGCGGCGCCGCCGGCGGGGCGTCGCGTGCCTGTCGCAGGCAGTGGCGCACGGTCTCCGGGTCCAGCCCTTCGTTGCACGCCTGGTGCAGCAGCCGCGCGAACACGTACTCGGGATCGGCCTGCAGAGCGAGCCCCAGGGCGACGCGGGCACCGGGTTCGTCACCCAGGGACCACGACACCCAGCCCGCGAGGGTGAGCGGTGCCGCAGCGTGTTCCGTGTACGGGGGCACGCACCGGCGCGACAGGACCCGCCAGACGCGGAGTGCCGGGGCCGCTTCCACGCCCTCCATCCACTGCGCCGCCCGGTCCCTGGTCTCCCGGTCCTGCAGGCCGAGGATGACCGCCGCGGCCTCGTCCGCGGAGACCAGCCGGTCGTCGGCCGCGTCGGCGCCGGGGTCGTCGTCGCCACGTGGGTCGTCCGCCATCCGTTCCAGCAGACGGCGGGCGAGCGTCACGGTCTCCTCCGCGACCTCCTGCCGTCCCTGGGCGTCGAGGATCCTGCCGGTGATCGCCACACCTGCCGCATCGAGCGCCCGGACCTGGTCCCGAGCCTCGGGAGCGTTCGCCGGTGCGTACCGCTGCTCCATGTCGCGCAGGCTGCCGCGCACCCTGATTCCCGCGTACGCGGCCGCGGCGGCCATCACCGACGTGCCGGGCAGGGCGAGGGGCGTGCCGTCGGGCGGGCAGCAGCGGGCGTCGGGGCAGCAGTAGCTCCACAGGCGGCCATCAGAGATGCACAGTGCCTCGTACACCGGTACGTCGAGGCTGCCGCAGGCGGTGCGAAGTCGCTGGGCCAGCGGACGCAGCCGTTCCATGACCTGTTGCCCGCTCTCGCCCTCCGCCGGTTCCTGGCAGAGGAAGGCCACGATGCCGTCGGGCCCGGGTCCGCGGCGGCGGCAGCCCTGGACGAGGCATTCGGCGAGCTGCGCGGCGACCGGACCCCATTCCCCCGGCGAGGGTGGGATACCGAGCCGCAGTCGTCCGCCGAAGCGTCCGCTGCTGCCGTGCAGGGCGACGAGGACGATGGAATCAGTCGGGTGAAACCCCATCATGTACGGGAGCGCGTCGGCCAGTTCGGCCGGGCCGCGCAGGGTGATCTGCTGGTCTGTGCCGCTGAGGTCGTGGTGCTTGTTCATGCGACGACGCTCCCGCGCAGATCCGGACCGCGCGACCCCTGTGGATAAAGTTATCCACATGCTTGGCGGCTCGTTCGCGGTTTGTCGGTGCCATCGGGTTGCATGGGGGGATGACCAACGCAGACCGCGCGGAGCTCAGGGCTTCCGCCGATTCCGTCCTGGCCCGGCTCGTTTCCGACACCTCGGGTCGTGCCCGGCTGCGCGAGGACCAGTGGCGGGCGATCGAGGCCCTGGTCGCGGACAAGCGCAGGGCGCTGGTCGTCCAGCGGACGGGATGGGGCAAGTCCGCGGTCTACTTCGTCGCCACCTCGCTGCTCCGGGCGAGCGGCAGCGGCCCCACCGTGATCGTCTCTCCCCTGCTCGCGCTGATGCGCAACCAGGTGGAGGCCGCGGCGCGAGCCGGTATCCGCGCCCGGACGATCAATTCGTCCAACCCCGAGGAGTGGGAGACCATCCAGTCCGAGATCGCCGAGGGCGAGGTGGATGTGCTGCTCGTCAGTCCCGAGCGGCTCAACAACCCCGATTTCCGCGACCAGGTGCTGCCCCGGCTGGCCGCGGCGACCGGACTGCTCGTGGTGGACGAGGCGCACTGCATCTCCGACTGGGGCCACGACTTCCGGCCCGACTACCGCAGGCTGCGCACCATGCTCGCCGATCTCCCCGGGGGCGTTCCTGTCCTCGCCACGACGGCCACGGCCAACGCGCGGGTCACGGCGGACGTGGCGGAGCAGCTGGGCACGGGAGCCGGCACCGACGCCCTGGTGCTGCGCGGCCCGCTGGACAGGGAGAGCCTCAGCCTCGGCGTGCTGCGGCTCCCGGACGCCGCGACGCGGCTGGCCTGGCTCGCGGATCACGTCGGCGAGCTGCCCGGGTCCGGGATCATCTACACCCTGACGGTCGCCGCCGCCGAGGAGGTCACCGCGTATCTGCGCCAGTGCGGCCACACCGTGACCTCGTACACCGGACGCACGGAGAACGCCGACCGGCAGCAGGCGGAGGAGGATCTGCTCGCCAACCGGGTCAAGGCCCTGGTGGCGACCTCGGCGCTGGGCATGGGGTTCGACAAGCCTGACCTCGGCTTCGTCGTACACCTCGGTTCGCCCTCGTCCCCGATCGCGTACTACCAGCAGGTGGGCCGCGCCGGCCGTGGTGTGGAGCATGCGGAGGTGCTGCTGCTGCCCGGCAAGGAGGACGAGGCGATCTGGCAGTACTTCGCCTCGGTCGCCTTCCCGCCCGAGGAGCTCGTGCGGCGCACGCTGGACGTGCTGGCGCAGGCCGGGCGCCCTCTGTCGCTGCCGGCCCTGGAACCGTTGGTGGAGCTGCGGCGCACCCGGCTCGAGACCATGCTCAAGGTGCTCGACGTGGACGGCGCCGTACGCAGGGTGAAGGGCGGCTGGACCACCACCGGGCAGCCCTGGTCCTACGACTCCGAGCGGTATGCGTGGGTGGCCCGGCAGCGCGCCGCCGAGCAGCAGGCTATGCGGGACTACGTGAGCTCCACCGACTGCCGGATGGAGTTCCTGCGGCGCCAGTTGGACGACGAGGAGGCGTCGCGCTGCGGCCGTTGCGACAACTGCTCCGGCGCGCGGTTCAGCGACAAGGTGTCCACGGCGGCGCTGGACGCGGCACGGGGCGAGCTGGGCAGGCCCGGCGCGGAGGTCGAGCCCCGCAAGATGTGGCCGACGGGGCTGGCCGCCGTCGGCATCGATCTCAAGGGCCGTATCCCGCAGAGTGAGCAGTCCTTCACGGGGCGGGCGCTGGGGCGGCTTTCGGACATCGGCTGGGGCAACCGGCTCCGTCCGATGTTCTCGCCCCAGGCACCGGACGGCCCAGTGCCCGACGACATGGCCGACGCGGTCGTGACCGTGCTCTCCGACTGGGCCAGGGGGCCCGGCGGCTGGGCATCCGGGGCCCCGGACGCGCCGCAGCGCCCCGCGGGCGTGGTCACGGTCGCGTCCCGCACCCGGCCGCGTCTGATCAGCTCCCTCGCCGGCCGTATCGGGGAGGTCGGGCGGATGCCTCTGCTGGGATCCCTCGAGTACGTGCCGGAGGCGCTTGAGACGGGGATGTCGCGCACCAACAGCGCCCAGCGGGTGCGGGCTCTGCACGAGTCGCTCGTCGTGCCCCCGGAGCTGGCGGAGGCGCTGGCCGCCGCGGGCGGACCGGTGCTGCTGGTCGACGACTTCTCGGAGAGCGGCTGGACGCTGGCCGTGGCGTCACGGCTGCTGCGCAGGGCGGGCGCGAAGGGGGTGTTCCCCCTGGTCCTTGCCATCCAGTCCTGAAGTAGCCGTCACGTCCTGAAGTACAGGGGTCGTCACGGACGGACAGGGGAAGGGATATGAGCGTCATACCCGCTGTTTTCCACCGGTGGTGCCGAATTGCTCGTTGCCGCATTCCCATGCGCCAGGAAGAATTGGAGTGCTCCCCCGCACGGCCCGTTCGCGGTCCCCAAGGGCCATGCCGTGGCGCGCCCTCACCCGACCCTGCCCGCACTGTGGGCGCGTATGCGAAGGGAGGACCGTGACCTTCGGATTCGCTTCGTCCGCAGCCACCTCGATCACCGCATCGGCCAACTCCGCCAACCGCCTTGCCCGGTTGCTCGAGCCGGCCGAATGGGCGGCAGCCGGTATCCCGCTGCTGCGCAATCCCCGCGAGGTGGTCGGTGGACTGCATGCCCGGCATCGTCCCGCACCCAGCACGGCGGTCGTCGCCGTGCTCGATCACGAGGAACGGCTCGCGGCCAGCGCGTCGTTCTCCCGGCGCGCCGCGCCGGCGGACGGCTGGGAGTTCCGCAACGCGCTGCTGGCCCACCTGCGCCGAGTGATCCCGCACGACCTCCGCCGCCGGACGCCCGTGCGCACCGCGGTGCTGCTCTACTGCCGCGAGGGCGACGAGCGGTGGACGGAGGAGGACGGAGCCTGGATGTGGGGCCTGCGGGACGCGTGCACGCTGCACGGGCTGCGCTGCGGCGCGTACATCACGCTGACACGCGGCGGTTGGCAGGTGCTGGGCGAGGGACGCGGCGGCCGGCACCCCAACTCGACGTCGTCACCCGGCCGTTTGGCGGACGCGGGGATCGATGCCGAGCCGGTACCCCTGCGTACGGCGGGCGGCACCGTGGACGCGCTCCGGCGCACGGCGGCCCGCTGAACCGCCCGCCCGGCTGCCCCTGACCGGGCAGCCGGAGCACGACCGGACGTACGGCCCGTTCAGGCGGTCCGCATCAGACGCCCGCGCCGAGCACGGCGTTGATGCGCTGGGGGTCACCGCAGACGATGAGCAGCGCCGAAGCCTTCTTCAGCGCGGCCGGCAGCGCACTGGCGGCGGTGCCGTCCGTGCCGCCGTTGACGGCGACCACCACGACGGGCCGGGCAGCGGCCCGGTCCACCGATGCGGCGTCGGCGTAGAAGACGTCGTCGCGGGCGTCGTGCTGTGCCCAGTAGGCGCTTTCGCCGAAGGACAGCTCGTGAGCGGCCCACGGGTGCTGGTCACCGGTGGTGAACACCAGCACGTCGCCAGGGGCGCGGCCGGAGTCGAGCAGCAGGTCGACCGCCTCGTCGGCGGCGTCCAGCGCACCGTCGGCGGGCGCGGGGACCAGCTGGATCTGCGGCTCGGAACGATTCTCCGGCCGGGGCGGCTTCGGCTTGCCGGCCGCACCGGACGCGCGCTGCGCGGGCGGTGCGGGCCTGGACGGGCCGGGGCCCGGGTGACCGGGGCGCGGCGACGCCGCGGAACGGGGACCGGGGACAGGACGGGGGGTCGGCGCGGTGCGGCCGGTGGCCGGAGTGACGCGGGGACCCTGGGCGCTCTCGTGAATCTGAGGCTCCTCGGGAATGAGAGGCATGGGTGGATGTCTATCAAACGCCGGTGCGGAAGGCATCGGCGGGTGGGCACGAACAGTGCGACCGGATTGACGGCAGGGCGAGTTCAGAAGTCGAAGCCGAGCTGGCCCCCGCTTTCCAGTTCGGCCGCCTCCGGGGACACGCGGACCTTCTTGAGGTGCCGCCACCGGGGCAGCGCGTCGAGATAGGCCCAGGAGAGCCGGTGGTACGGCGTGGGGCCCAGTTCCCGGAGTGCGGCCTTGTGCACGGGCGAGGGGTAGCCGACGTTCTCGGCGAAACCGAAGGCGGCGAAGTCCTCCGGCAGTTGCGCCATCATCGCGTCCCTGCGCACCTTGGCGATCACCGACGCGGCGGCGACGGCCACGCACGACTGGTCCCCCTTGATCACCGTACGCACCTGCCAGGGCACTCCCAGGTAGTCGTGCTTGCCGTCGAGGATGATGGCATCGGGACGGACCGGCAGGCCTTCGAGGGCCCGGCCGGCTGCCAGCCTGAGGGCCGCCGTCATCCCCAGCTCGTCGATCTCTTCCGGCGAGGCGTGACCGAGGGCGTGAGCCGTGACCCAGCCCTCCAGCACCTCTGCCATCTCCTCGCGGCGCTTGGGAGTGATCAGCTTGGAGTCGGTCAGGCCGACGGGTGGCCTGCGCAGTCCGGTGATCGCGGCGCACACCGTCACCGGCCCGGCCCACGCTCCGCGCCCGACCTCGTCGATACCTGCGACGATCTTGGCGCCGGTGGTCGCCCGGATCGAGCGCTCGACTGCGTGGGTGGGTGGTTCGTAGGGCATGGCGCCAGCAAGGGTACGCCGCCCGGGTGGCCTGATGACAACCGGATGCAGGTCACGATCCGCCGACGGTCGGGCGGCAGCTGTGCGGCCGGAGCAACGGGACCATGACCTGGTCGATCATCCTGGCGATGTCCTGGTCGGGCCATTCGCTCCCGCACACCTTCGAGCGGTACATCAGCAGGCCGGGGACCACATCGAGGACCAGCTCGCAGACCGCGTCCGCCCGGACGTCGCCGCGGGCAACTCCGCGCTGCACCACCGCGCGGAAGAGCTCGACGGACGGCTCGACGACCCGACTGGTGATCACGCCCTGGAAGCGTTCGGCCGCCACCGCGTCGCATTCGTAAAGCACCGATCGCAGTGCGATCCCGGTGCGGGAGAACATCGCGTCACGCACCCGGCAGCAGACGTGGAAGAGGTCGTCCCGTACGCACCCGTGGTCGGCGGCCTCGTCCAGCCGCGGGAGCCCGGCCTCGAGAGCGTCGACGACCAGGTCCTCCTTGGAGGGCCAGCGCCGGTAGACGGCCGCCTTGCCCGTCTGCGCCCGGGCGGCGACCCCTTCCATGGTGAATCCGTTCCATCCGACCGTACTGAGTTGCTCCAGCGCGGCTTCGAGGATCGCTCGTTCGAGCACGGGCCCTCGCCGGCGCAGCGGGCCCGGCGGAGCCTGTGCGGCACCGGTCCAGCGCGAAGTGGCCATCGTCATATCTCCGTTGGGGACGGGAGGCTCAGTGAACGCTTGCGTTCACTGACGGGGACTCTCTACGGTTGACGAAAAAGTGAACGCCTTCGTTCACTAACTCATGCGTGGGGGACTCGTAGTGACAACCTCTCAGTTAACAGCACCTTCTCCACCAGGAGCGGCCCGTCGGCAGGGGCGCCCCGGCATCGCGCTCACCGTCATCGCCGCCCTGCAGCTCATGGTGGTCCTCGACACCACGATTGTGAACATCGCGCTCCCGCACATTCAGGGAGCGCTCGAGTTCAGCACGACGCAGCTCTCGTGGGTGGTGAACGCCTACACGCTCACCTTCGGCGGTCTTCTGCTGCTCGGCGGCAGGGCGGGCGACATCCTCGGGCGCCGCCGGGTGTTCGTCTCCGGCGTGCTGCTGTTCACCTTCGCCTCGCTGCTGTGCGGCGTCGCCCAGGAACCGTGGCAGATGCTCGCGGCCCGCGTGCTGCAGGGCGTGGGCGGAGCGATCGCCTCGCCCACGGCCCTCGCGCTGATCACCACGACCTTCCGTGAAGGACCGGAACGCACACGCGCGTTCGGCATCTTCGCGGCCGTCTCCGCCAGCGGCGCCGCCATCGGGCTCCTGGCGGGCGGCATGCTCACGGAGTGGCTGGACTGGCGCTGGGTCTTCTACGTGAACCTGCCCATCGGCATCCTCATCGCCGTCCTCGCCCCGGTGTACATTAACGAGTCGGAGCGCAACCCGGGCCGGTTCGACGTGACGGGCGCGCTCACCTCGACCGCGGGCATGGCGTCGCTGGTCTACGCCTTCATCCGGGCCTCTGAGGAGGGCTGGAGCGACGGGCTCACGCTCGGCGCGTTCGCCGCCGCCGTGGCGCTGCTGACGGCCTTCGTGCTGACCGAGCGCAAGGCGCGCGATCCGATCACTCCTCTGCGCATGTTCGCCGACCGCAACCGGTCGGGCACCTACGTGATCATGATGAGCCTCGCGGCGGCGATGTTCGGCATGTTCTTCTTCATCGTCCTGTTCGTGCAGAACGTGCTGAACTACAGCCCCATCACCTCAGGCCTCGCGTTCCTTCCGGTCACGGTGATGATCGTCGTCGCGGCAGGCCTCTCGTCGCGACTGCTGCCGGTGCTGGGGCCCAAGCCGTTCCTCGCCGCCGGAACCGTGTTCACGGGCACCGGCATCACGTGGCTCACCTTCATCTCCCCCGACAGCTCCTACGGGAGCGGCGTACTCGGTCCGATGCTGCTCTTCGGCTTCGGCATGGGGCTGGTCTTCGTGACGGCGACGCTGACCGCTGTGTCCGGCGTGGCGCAGCACGAGTCCGGCGCCGCCTCGAGCCTGCTCAATGCCACGCAGATGGTCGGCGGATCCCTCGGTCTGTCGATCCTGATGACGGTGTTCGGGACGGCGAGCCGCGACGAGGCCGAGCGGCAGCTGCCGTCGTTCCTCGCCGAGGCGACGCCCGCTCAGCAGGAAGCCTTCGCCAAGACCCACGAACTGCCGCCCCCGTGGGGCCACCAGGTGCTCGCCGAAGGGATCGCGACAGCGTTCTGGGCCGGGGTGGGTCTGGTCGCGCTCGCGGTGGTGACGGCCCTGTTCGTGGTGCGGGTCCGCAAGAGTGACCTGGAGGCGCTCAGCGGGGCGGCGGGTCCAGGCGGACACGCCGCATGACGCGCTCCGCCGCATGAGCGCGCCGGGTACAGGCCGTCCACGGGGGTACGGCCTGCGCCCGGCGCCGCCTGCCGACGGCCCAGTGCTGAGCCGCCGCGCAGGCTCTCCAGTGCCCGGGCGCAGACTCATCGGGCGGTGCCGGCCCCGCCAGCGGACGCAGTTCCGGCCTCCCGGCCGGCGCCGCCGCGCGCCCTTCCGGTCTCAGCTCGTGCGGTCCGCGCCGGGTGCCCCGGGCAGCCAGTCGGGCAGTGGCTCTGTCCGCTCCAGCCAGTGCGCCGGCGGCTGTCCGGCCTTCGTGGCGGCGACGACGCCGCAGGCGATGGCGCAGGTGGTGTCGACATCGCCACCGACCTGGGCGGTGGTCCAGAACGCCTGCTCGAAGTCCCCGAGCGACCGGGCCGCGGACCACAGCGCGAAAGGCACCGTGTCATGGGCGCTGGTACGCCGGCCGCTGCCCAGTACGGCGGCGACGGTTCCGGCGTCGTTGTAGTCGAGCATGTCCCGGGCCCGCCGCAGACCGGCGCCCACGGCGCTGCGCGGCACCAGGGAGATGACGCCGTCCAGCAGGTCCGCCGGAGCGGGCGGGCCCGCCGGATCCGCCGCCAGCGCGGCCGCCGCGGCCACGGCCATGGCGCCGACCACGGCCTCCCGGTGCTGGTGCGTGGGGTACGAGGAGATCTCGGCCTGGTGCGTGGCCTGTTCCGGGTCGTCCGCGTACCAGGCGCCGAGAGGCGCGATCCGCATGGCGGAGCCGTTGCCCCAGGAGCCCTGCCCCTCGAACAGCTCCGCCGAGAGCTCCCGCCAGTCGCCGCCCTCTCTGACCAGCCGGAGCAGCCGGTTGACCGCGGGGCCGTAGCCACGGTCGAAGTCGTGGTGTTCGGCGAAGGACCGGGCGAGGGCGTCCTGGTCCACGCGGTGGTGACCGACGAGGACGGCAAGGACCGAGCAGGCCATCTCCGTGTCGTCGGTCCACTGCCAGAGGGAGGGCGGCAGCTCGCGCCGTTTCAGCAGCGGATAGTTGGAGGGAACGAAGAACTGGGAGCCCAGGGCGTCTCCCACGGACAGGCCTCGCAGGCTGTCCAGAGCGCGTTCGAAGCGCCGGTCGGATGCGGAATCAGCGGTCATCTTCCTGCCACTCTAACCGGTGGTGCCATACGGCTCCGGGGTCCGCCAGCGCTCGAAGGGCCGGTCGAGGCGGTAGCGCCCGTCGTCGCAGAGCCACAGTGTGCGGGTCTCGCCGTTGCCCGGATTGGACAGCGACTCGAACTCCGCCACCGACCAGTGGAACCAGCGCATGCAGAACAGCCGCATGGTCAGTCCGTGAGTGACCAGGAGCACGTTCGGCGGGTGGTCGGGGGCCTCGAAACTGCGGTGGAGGCTCTCCAGGAACGCGCCGACCCGGTCGTACACGTCGGCGCCGGACTCCCCCTGGGCGAAGCGGTAGAAGAAGTGGCCGTAAGCGTCGCGATACGCCTTCTGGAGCCGTACGTCGTCCCTGTCCTGCCAGTTCCCCCAGTCCTGCTCGCGCAGCCTCGGCTCCTCGCGGACCCGTACGAGCTCCGGGTCGAGGCCGAACGCCCTGAACGTCTCATGGGTCCGGCGGTAGGGGGAGACGTAGACGCTGACGCGTTCGCTTCCGAAGAGTTCCCGCAGCCGTGCCCCGGTCTCCGCAGCCTGTGCCAGGCCGGCGGCGGTCAGCCGGAGGGCGTGGTCGGGCTCGCGTTCGTACACCGTGTCGTCGGCATTGCCCACCGACTCTCCGTGCCGGACGAGGACGATGCGTCGCGGTCGCGCCATAGGACGACCCTAGAACCATTCAGTCGAGCAGTCGGCCGGAGGCCATCCGGTGCACCCTCCCTTCGAAGCGCCGGCGCAGCAGGCGGTCGTGCGAGACCACCACCAGGGCGCCGGTCCAGACGGACAGGGCTTCCTCCAGCTCCTCGACCAGCCCGAGTGCCAGGTGGTTGGCCGGCTCGTCGAGGAGCAGCAGATCGGCGGGCCGCGCCAGCAGACGGGCCAGCGCCAGGCGGCGACGCTGCCCGGCCGAAAGGGCTCCCACGGCGACGTGCAGGTCCCGCGGGCGGAAGAGTCCGTAGGACAGCAGCAACCCCTCGAGCTCGTCGTCGGTGAGCGGCAGGCCCCTCCCGAAGACTTCCAGGACGCACTCCGCCGGCCGGTCGACCGGTATCTCCTGGGCGAGGAACCCGATCCTCCCCCTGCGCCGCACGGCGCCGGCGTCCGGTGCGAGCAGACCGGCCATCACCCGGAGCAGAGTGGACTTCCCGGCGCCGTTGCCACCGTGGATCAGCAGCTTCTGCCCGGCCTCGACCGTGAGCCGGCCGACCGAGAGCCTGTCCCCCACGCGCACGTCGGAGAGGGTGACCAGCTCGCCCGCCGCCGCGCCGGAGACCGGCCCTGCCGTGAAGCGCAGTGGCTCCGGCGGCTTCGGGACGGGCTCCGCGCGGAGCCGGCGCAGCCGCTCCTGCGCGTTGCGGATCCGTCCCGACACCGACGCCTGGACTCTGGCACCGGCCCGGTCGTACGCCATCTTGTTGTTGTCCTTCATGGATCGGCCGGCCGCGACGCCGTGCGCGGTGGTCGCCGCGAACGCCTCCAGGCGCGCCGTCTCCTCCGTCCACTCCGCGTAGGCCTGCTCCCAGCGTCTGCGCGCGGCCGCCTGCTCGGCGCGGAAGCCTTCGTAGCCACCGCCGTACCGCACGACGGTGCGGCGGTCCGCGTCCACCTCTATAAGGGCGGTGGTGACCCGCTCCAGGAAGGTCCGGTCGTGCGAAACGGCGATCACCGTCCCGGTGTGGTCGAGCAGGGCGCTCTCCAGCCAGTCGAGCGCGGCTCCGTCCAGGTGATTCGTCGGCTCGTCCAGCAGCATGACCTCGGGCGCCGCCGCCACGAGGCAGGCGATGCCGAGTCGCGCCTGCTCCCCGCCGGACAGGCTGCCGAGGGTGCGCTCCCGGCCGATGTGGGCGATACCCAGTCCGTTGATCGCTTTGTCGACTCGCGCATCGGCGTCGTATCCGCCGCGGAGCTCGAAGTGCGTCAGCAGATCGCCGTACTCGTCGAGAACATCGGCCCGCCCCGAGCCCAGGGCCTGCTCCAGGTCGCGCATCCTCGCCTCCATCGAGCGCAGCTCTTCGAGAGCCGCGTCGACGACGTCGCCGACGGTGCTGCCGGGCGGCAGCTGCGGGGTCTGGGCGAGGTGTCCCGCCCCGTTCTCGATGACGGTGACCACGTCACCGGCGTCCGGTCGCTCGATACCGGCCAGCAGGCGCAGCAGCGTGGACTTGCCCGCGCCGTTCTCGCCGACGACGCCTATCCGTTCGCCCGGGCGCACGGCGAGGGAGGCGTCGTCGAGCAGCAGCCTGTCCCCGCGGGACAGGGTCACACCACGCATCGAGATCTGAGTGGGCAAAGGCACCTCCGAAGATTTAACGCAACTGTTGTCGCGTTACGTCGAGTGTGGCAGACTCGAACCACCTAACGCAACAGGAGTAGCAATTGAATGCCACACAGTCCGCGCCGGGCACACTCCGCCCCGGCGGCCGTACCGCCCGCACCCGCGCCGCGGTCCGCGACGCCGTCCTCACAGGCCTGGGCGAGCACGGATACCCCGGCCTCACCGTCGAATACGTCGCGGAGCACTCCGGCGTGCACAAGACCACCCTCTACCGACGCTGGGGCGATATCGAGGGCCTCGTCGCAGACGCGCTCGACCTGGCTGGCGAGGACGACTGGAGCCCGCCTGACACGGGAAGCCTCGAAAGGGACCTTCGGGCGCTGGCACGCGAGGCAGCCGATTCGTTCGCCGATCCGGCGCAGGCCGCCGCGCCCACCGCGATCATCGCCGCGGCATTCCAGTCCCAGCGCGCGGCCGACGCGCTGCACGCCTTCTACACGGAGCGCTTCTCGCGCTGTGAGAGCATCGTCCGCCGTGCGGTCGAGCGCGGGGAGGCCGCGCCGGAGACGGACGCGGGCGCCGTCGTCAGGGCCGTCTCGGCGCCGATCTACTTCAGACTGTTCATCACCCGGGAACCGATAGGCCACGCGGTCGCGGACCAGGCGGCCGCGGCCGCCTTCGCGGGAGTGCGGGCCGGCGCCTTCACCGCGCCGGAGAGCTGATCACACCGTCCACGACGGTTCCAGGGCCACGACGTCACCGGCCAGGGCCACGACGTCCGCCTGAGTCTGTGCGCGCAGCAGCAGCCGCTCGACGCGCTCGGAGCGGTACTTCCCGTGCTCAGCCGCCGCCAGCCACATGGACATCACGAGGAACTCGTTGCCGGGCGCCTCCCCGAACACCCCCCGCACCATCCCCGGCGAGCCGGCCATGGCCGGGTTCCACACCTTCTCCTGCATCAGGGAGAAGTGCTCGGCCCTGTCCTCACGGACCCGGCAGTGCGCCACTCTGACCACATCGGATTCCGTGAACCGCGGCTGGAAACCGGTCTTGACGTCGAAGCGGTGGTCGAACAGCTTCGCCTGCAGGTCCTTGTACGTGCCCGTCTGCCCGGACGCGAGCCGGTCGTGGGAGCGCGCCATGAACGAGTCGTAGAACGCCCGGGTCTCCCAGAACGCGAAGATGTGGGCCACGTTCGGCCGTATCCTGCTCCATCCTCCGCCCTGCCCCCTGAATCCCGGCTCACCCAGCAGCCCCGCCCATTTCCGCTGCCCGCGCTCGAAGCCTCGGCGGTCCACGACCGTGCAGCGAATCCACTTGACCAGCACCGCGCCATCGTACGGCTCGGAACGTGGCCCGGGTCACTCTCGGCGTCACAACGCCCGCCCGCGGCACGGCAACTCGTGCGCGGGACGGCCACCGTGGGCGCCTTCGCGCACGCCCGGCCGAGCTGCCAGGTCAGCGGCGGGATCGACGCGTTCCGCCACGAGGTGGTGTGCCGGCGGCATCCTCGCCGCAGCACGCACGGAACGGATACGGTCAACACACGAATCGTTTCCGGCAGTTACGGGGAAGGATGTGCTGTGAGCAGCCTCAACAAGGGCGTCCGGAAGGCAGAGGTGGCCCTCAAGTGGGATCCCAGCCCCCTCGGCGAGTCGCCCCACGACCTCGACCTGGTGGCCGCGACGTATCCGACGGAGGCTCCCTTCGGCGATCCGGCATACGTCGTGCACTTCGACAGCCGCTCGCCCGACGGCACGATCATCCTGGCCAGGGAGAGCGGGACGGGGCAGGGTTTCGGGGCGGACGAGGTCATGACCCTGGAGTTCGACCGGCTGGCCTCGGCCTACGGGCGTGTCGTCGTGGGAGTCGTCATCCAGCAGAGCAACGGCCGCACGACGTTCGGCGATGTCGCGAACGCCTCGGTGCGGATCCTCGAAGGACACACGGAGATCGGGGGGAACGACTTCGCCACGGTCCCGGACGCCACGGCCGCGACGGTCGGCGAGTTCGTCCGCGGCGAGACGGGGGAATGGACGTTCAGCGGCTCGCTCACCGGTTTCGACGCGGACCCGCAGACGTATCTCACGGTGATGGGACGCCCGACGGGCTGAACACCCGGTGACCACGGAGAAATGCCGGCACCGCGGAGAAAGACCAAAGGGCGGGAGAGCCTCATCGGCTCCCCCGCCCTCACCGGTTCACCCGGTGGCGTCGGTCGTCAGCTGCAACCGCTGGTCGAGCCGCAGCCCTCGCAGATGTAGCAGGAACCGGCACGCTGCATCTTGGTCCCGCAGGAGAAGCACAGCGGAGCGTCGGCGCTGATCCCCAGCTGCATCTCCACCAGTTCGGCGGAGGTGTGCGCCTGCTTCGGCGCCGGGATCTCCGCCTGCCGGGCGGCGACGGCCTGCGGCTCCTGCCGCACCGGAGCCGACTGGGCCAGGCCCTCGACGTCGAGCTCGTCGTCCGACGGCTCGTACGAGCCGGTCTCCAGGTGGCGCTGACGCTCCTCCGCGGAGTGGATGCCGAGCGCGGATCGGGTCTCGAAGGGCAGGAAGTCCAGCGCCAGGCGGCGGAAGATGTAGTCGACGATCGACTGCGCCATCCGCACGTCGGGGTCGTCCGTCATACCGGCCGGCTCGAAGCGCATGTTGGTGAACTTCGAGACGTACGTCTCCAGCGGAACGCCGTACTGCAGGCCGACCGAGACGGCGATCGAGAAAGCGTCCATCATGCCCGCGAGCGTGGAGCCCTGCTTCGACATCTTCAGGAAGACCTCGCCGAGACCGTCGTCCGGATAGGAGTTGGCGGTCATGTAGCCCTCGGCGCCGCCCACCGTGAAGGAGGTGGTGATCCCCGGGCGGCCCTTCGGGAGGCGCTTGCGGACCGGGCGGTACTCGACGACCTTCTCGACCGCGGCCCGGATCGTCTCCTCGGCCTTCTCGGTGACCTCGGCCTTCTCCTGCTCCTTCTTCTTCGCGGAGAGGGGCTGGCCGACCTTGCAGTTGTCGCGGTAGATCGCGAGCGCCTTGACGCCCATCTTCCACGCCTTGAAGTAGACCTCTTCGACGTCCTCGACCGTCGCCGTCTCCGGCAGGTTGACCGTCTTGGAGAGCGCGCCGGAGATCCACGGCTGGATCGCGGCCATCATGCGGACGTGGCCCATCGCGGAGATGGAACGCTCGCCCATGGCGCAGTCGAAGACCTCGTAGTGCTCGGTCTTCAGGCCGGGCGCGTCGATCACGTTGCCGTGGTCGGCGATGTGGGCGACGATCGCCTCGATCTGCTCCGGCTGGTAGCCGAGCCGGCGCAGGGCCTGCGGGACCGTGCCGTTGACGATCTGCATCGAGCCGCCGCCGACCAGCTTCTTGAACTTGACCAGGGCGAGGTCGGGCTCGAGACCGGTGGTGTCGCAGGACATCGCGAGACCGATGGTGCCGGTCGGGGCAATGACCGACGCCTGGGCGTTGCGGAAACCGTTCTTCTCCCCAAGGCGGATCACGTCCTGCCAGGCCTCCGTGGCGGCGGCCCAGATCGGGCTGTCCAGGTCGTCCATCCGGACGGCCACGGTGTTGGCGTCGGCATGCTGCTTCATGACGCGCTTGTGCGGCTCGGCGTTGCGGGCGTAGCCGTCGTAGGGGCCGACCACGGCGGCGAGCTCGGCGGAGCGCTTGTACGACGTTCCGGTCATCAGGGAGGTGATGGCGCCGGCGAGCGCGCGGCCGCCGTCGGAGTCGTACGCGTGGCCGGTCGCCATCAGGAGCGCGCCGAGGTTGGCGTAGCCGATGCCGAGCTGGCGGTAGGCGCGGGTGTTCTCGCCGATCTTCTGGGTCGGGAAGTCCGCGAAGCAGATGGAGATGTCCATCGCCGTGATGACCAGCTCGACGACCTTCGAGAAGCGCTCGATGTCGAACGACTGGTTGCCCTTGCTGTCGTCCTTGAGGAACTTCATCAGGTTCAGCGAGGCGAGGTTGCACGAGGTGTTGTCCAGGTGCATGTACTCGCTGCAGGGGTTCGAGCCGTTGATCCGGCCGGACTCCGGACAGGTGTGCCAGTGGTTGATGGTGTCGTCGTACTGGATGCCCGGGTCGGCGCAGGCCCAGGCCGCCTCGGCCATCTTGCGGAAGAGGCTCTTGGCGTCGACCTCCTCGATGACGTCCCCGGTCATCCGGGCACGCAGGCCGAACTTGCCGCCCGCCTCGACCGCCTTCATGAACTCGTCGTTGACGCGCACCGAGTTGTTGGCGTTCTGGTACTGGACGGACGTGATGTCGTCGCCGCCCAGGTCCATGTCGAAGCCCGCGTCACGCAGGGCGCGGATCTTCTCCTCTTCCTTCACCTTGGTCTCGATGAAGTTCTCGATGTCGGGGTGGTCGACGTCGAGAATGACCATCTTGGCCGCGCGGCGGGTGGCACCGCCGGACTTGATCGTTCCTGCGGAGGCGTCGGCGCCCCGCATGAAGGAGACGGGGCCGGAGGCGTTGCCGCCCGAGGACAGCAGCTCCTTGGAGGAGCGGATGCGGGAGAGGTTCAGGCCGGCGCCGGAGCCGCCCTTGAAGATCATGCCCTCTTCCTTGTACCAGTCGAGAATCGACTCCATGGAGTCGTCGACGGCCAGGATGAAGCAGGCCGAGACCTGCTGCGGCTGGGGCGTGCCGACGTTGAACCAGACCGGCGAGTTGAAGCTGAAGATCTGGTGCAGCAGGGCGTACGCGAGCTCGTGCTCGAAGATCTCCGCGTCGGCGGGCGAGGCGAAGTAGCCGTTGTCCTCACCGGCCTTGCGGTACGTCTTCACGATCCGGTCGATGAGCTGTTTGAGACCGGTCTCGCGCTGCGGGGTGCCGACGGCCCCGCGGAAGTACTTGCTGGTGACGATGTTGACCGCGTTCACCGACCAGAAGTCGGGGAACTCGACGCCACGCTGCTCGAAGTTGACCGAGCCGTCACGCCAGTTGGTCATGACGACGTCACGGCGCTCCCAGACCACCTCGTCGTACGGATGCACGCCGGGGGTGGTGTGGACGCGCTCGATACGCAGGCCCTTGCTCGCCTTGGATCCCTTGGCTCGGGACCCTCGTGCCGGGCCGCTCGTCGTCTCGGTCATGCCGCCTCCCATATACGGGCAAAAACGCCCTGAAGTGCCCAGATCTTCCCGGGGCACGGTTTCTGTCTGTTGCTGCGGACGCCACGCAGGGCGTACGCGAGCAGGTTCATTGCCGCCCTGACCGTCCGGCGGGCCCTTCATGCGGGCCTCGGCCGTCCGGCCGCTCCGCTCAGTCGGCGGCGGTGGCGGGTACGGGGACCTCGACCGTCCCGCCGCCCCCGTCTTCCTCGGCAGGAGGCCGGCCGGCGCGGAGCTCCGCGATGGCGGCCTCGAAGTCTTCGAGCGAGTCGAACGCCCGGTACACGGACGCGAAGCGCAGGTACGCGACGAGGTCGAGTTCCTGCAGCGGGCCGAGTATGGCCAGACCCACGTCATGAGTGGTCAGCTCGGCGCTGCCGGTGGCGCGCACCGCCTCCTCGACACGCTGGCCGAGCTGGGCGAGGGCGTCCTCGGTGACCGGCCGCCCCTGGCAAGCCTTCCGTACCCCGGAAATAACCTTGGTACGACTGAAGGGCTCCGTCACGCCGCTGCGCTTGATCACCATCAGAGAGGCGGTCTCGACCGTCGTGAAGCGCCGGGCACAGTCCGGGCACTGCCGGCGGCGGCGGATCGCCGTCCCGTCGTCGGTGGTGCGGCTGTCGACGACACGACTGTCGGGATGCCTGCAGAAGGGACAGTGCATGGCTCCCAACCCCTCCTTCGTGAGCACGACCGATGAGCCTCTGCGGGCCGGATCGGGCCTCGCGAAGCAGCCACAAGCATAGGCGATCCCTTCGGCCGTGAAACACCAGGGACACAACTTCTGGGTGGCGAACCCAATCCAACCACTAGATCTGGGGTCTGGCGCACTTCAGCTCGCCACGCGTGTCGTCCTGCGCGGCGGGTACGGAGGGGCTCCAAGGGCGCTCGGACACACCGCGTGCCGGGCGGCTGCGTTCCGTGCTCGGACCCGCTGCCCGGGACGCGCCGACGGGCTCCTCGTGACGACACGGGGCCCGGCGTCCCCGCTCCGGAACGGCCTGGATGCGAGACTGAGCGACGGCCCGAACGGGCGGCACCGGAAGGCTCCGGAACGACCCGACTCCGTCGGCGTCGTCGGCGAAGGCTACCGTAGCGGCTGCGCGGCCCGGCTCGATCGTTCGCGCATACACCCAGCAGAATGCCCACGTCAGGCAATCTGCAATTTTTCACTCGAACGTGTGTTTGGCGCAACCTTTCGAAACCAACTACCGTTGTCCATTTAGGGAGACCATTCGAGAGGGGCCGACGTGACCACCACCGCAGACAGTGCCACCATCACTGCCCAGGACCGCTCACAGAGCCGATTCGAGCCGGTGCATGCCATGAATGACGCAGCCACGACTCCGGAGGGGCCGAAGCCCGGCCGCTCGTTGCCCGGCCGACCTCCCGGCATCCGGGCTGACAGCTCGGGCCTCACGGACCGGCAGCGGCGCGTCATCGAGGTCATCCGCGACTCAGTGCAGCGAAGGGGATACCCGCCGTCGATGCGCGAGATCGGCCAGGCGGTCGGCCTGTCGAGCACCTCGTCCGTGGCCCACCAGCTCATGGCGCTGGAGCGCAAGGGGTTCCTGCGCCGGGACCCGCACCGGCCCCGGGCGTACGAGGTCCGCGGCTCCGACCAGCCGAGCACCCAGCCCACGGACACCACCGGCAAGCCCGCCGCGTCGTACGTGCCCCTCGTCGGCCGGATCGCGGCCGGTGGCCCCATCCTCGCCGAGGAGTCCGTCGAGGATGTCTTCCCCCTCCCCCGCCAGCTGGTCGGCGACGGCGAGCTCTTCGTGCTGAAGGTCGTCGGAGACTCGATGATCGAGGCCGCGATCTGCGACGGCGACTGGGTGACCGTGCGCCGCCAGCCCGTCGCGGAGAACGGGGACATCGTGGCGGCCATGCTCGACGGCGAGGCCACGGTCAAGCGCTTCAAGCGGGAGAACGGCCATGTCTGGCTGCTCCCGCACAACGCCGCGTACCAGCCCATCCCCGGCGACGAGGCGACCATCCTCGGCAAGGTGGTGGCAGTGCTGCGACGGGTGTGAGACCACCCGCCGGCCCAGACCGGACCCCGGGATCCACTGCGCCGGTCCCGGGGTCCTGCGCTGCCCGCGCCCCTGTGAGCACGAGAAGCAGGGCGAGCACCTTCCGCCCACTCGCGCTGCCCTTCCGACAGTCGCGCCTTCTGACAGGCGGACTGCTGTGGCAGCGGCGCTACTTGCCCTCCGCCTTGGCCACCGCGTCGATCGCCGCCAGGGAACGGCGGACCTGGTTGCGGTCCGTCGTGTACCAGAAGTCGGGCAGCGAGGCGCGCAGATAGGTGCCGTAGCGCGCATTGGCGAGCCGCGGATCGAGCACCGCCACCACACCGCGGTCTCCGGTCGCGCGCACGAGACGGCCCGCTCCCTGAGCCATCAGCAGCGCCGCGTGCGTCGCCGCCACGGCCATGAACCCATTGCCGCCCGCCTCCTCGACGGCCTTCTGCCGGGCGCTCATCAGCGGGTCGTCGGGACGCGGGAACGGAATGCGGTCCATCACGACGAGCTGGCAGCCGGGACCGGGCACATCGACGCCCTGCCAGAGCGAGAGAGTGCCGAACAGGCATGTCTCCGGGTCTGCGGCGAACGCCTTGATCAATTCGCCCAGGGTCTCCTCGCCCTGCAGCAGAATCGGATTGCCGATGCGGCCGCGCAGTTCCTCCGCCGCCGCCTTCGCGGCCCGCATCGAGGAGAAGAGCCCGAGCGTACGCCCGCCGGCGGCCTCCACCAGTTCGGCCAGCTCGTCCATCATGTCGCCGCGGGAACCCTCGCGCCCGGGGGTGGAGAGATGCCGGGCGACATAGAGGATGCCCTGCTTGGGATAGTCGAAGGGCGAGCCGACGTCGAGCCCCTTCCACTGCGGCACGTCCTCGCCCCCGCTGCCTTCCGGCGCGAGACCCAGCGAGGCCCCCACTCCGTTGAAGTCGCCGCCGAGCTTGAGCGTGGCCGAGGTGAGCACCACCGACCGCTCCGCGAACAGCTTCTCGCGCAACAGCCCGGAGACGGAGAGCGGCGCCACCCGCAGCGACGCCCCGAACCGGTCGTGCCGCTCGAACCAGACCACGTCGTACTCGGAGCCCTGGGAGATCCGCTCGGCGACGGAGTGCACACTCTCGACGGCGGCCAGCGCCTGCTTGCGCACGGCGTCCTCGTCCTGGACCGACTTGTCCCTGGTGGAGCCGATCGCGCTGATCACCGTACGGGCCGCGTCGCGCAGCGCCATCAGGGCGTAGCCGAGGTCCTCGGGGATCTCCTCGAGACGGCCGGGGAGGGCCAGCTCCATGAGCCGCTCGAAGGACTCGGCAGCCGTCTGGAGAGCGTCGGCCGCCTTCTCGTTGACGAGCTTGGCGGCACGGCGGACAGCGCGGTTGACCTGCCCGGGGGTGAGCTCGCCCGTGGCCACGCCCGTCACACGGGAGACCAGCTCATGCGCCTCGTCGACGATCAGCACCTCGTGCTGCGGGAGCACCGGGGCGCCTTCGATGGCGTCGATCGCCAGCAGGGCGTGGTTGGTGACGACGACGTCCGCGAGCTTCGCCCGCTCGCGCGCCATCTCGGCGAAGCACTCCGCCCCGTAGGCGCACTTGGAGGCGCCCAGGCATTCGCGGGAGGAGACGGAGACCTGGTGCCAGGCCCGGTCGGAGACGCCCGGGGTCAGATCGTCCCTGTCACCGGTCTCGGTCTCGTCCGCCCAGTCCCGCATGCGCAGCAGGTCCTTGCCGAGCTTGCTCGTGGGCGCCGCTGCCTCGAACTGGTCGAAGAGACCCTCCTCGTCGTCCTGCGGCACACCCTCGTGCAGGCGATGGAGGCACAGGTAGTTCGACCGGCCCTTGAGCATCGCGAAATCCGGCCGGCGTCGCAGCAGCGGATGCAGTGCTTCGACCGTACGCGGCAGATCGCGCTCGACGAGCTGGCGCTGCAGCGCCAGGGTCGCCGTGGCCACCACCACCCGCTCGCCGTGAGCCAGGGCCGGGACGAGATAGCCGAGCGACTTTCCGGTGCCGGTGCCGGCCTGGACCAACAGGTGGGAATCGTCGTCGATGGCCTCGGCCACGGCCTCGGCCATGGTGACCTGGCCTGGCCGCTCCACACCGCCGACGGCGGTCACGGCGGAGTGGAGGAGCTCGGGAAGGGATGGCTTCGTCATAGCCCGACCAGCCTACGGGGCGCCACCGACAACAGGATCACGCAGCGGGCCATCAGGCCGGGGCCAGCGGGTTGGGGACAGTGCCGTGGACGGCCGCGTGAGGGCGCTCCGGACGGTCGCGGTAGCCGTCGAGGTGGAGCCGGTTCCGGTTGAGGCACAGGCGCTCGATACGGGGAGTGAGCAGGTCGAACGTCTCGTAACGCTCCTTGAGCTCGGGGAAACGGGCCTGGTGGCGCAGGATCTCCGCCCGTACGAGCGAGTAGAACTGCTCCTCGGGAACGTCGAGTTGCTCCTCACAGAGCGGGGCGAGATAGCGGAACACCCCCACGAAGAGACCTGAGTGGATGAACTGGGTGAGGAAGCCGGGATCCTCGGTGAGGAGGATCCGCCGCACCTCTTCCGGCATCGACGCGTGCTCGGGCAGTGGCTGCGCACTGACGTTCACGTCGTCGACGAAGTCCTTGATCGCGAGGCGTACCGGGATGTCGTGGTCGTCGTGGACCACGATGGCGTTCTCGCCGTGCGGGGAGAAGACGGTGCCGTAGCGGTAGAGGAAATGCAGCAGAGGGGGCAGCAGGGCCGCGAAGAGCCGCTGGAGCCAGACGGCCGGGGCGAGACCGGACCGGCTGACGAGTTCGGCGGTGAACGCCCGGCCCTGTGGATCGGTGTGGAGGAGCGAGGCGAGGGTGCGGGCCCGCTCCCCCGCGTCCAGCCGCGGTTGAAGCGGCTCACGCCAGATCGCGCCGAGCAGTTCCTTGTACTGGTAGGGAACCTCGGGGAGGTGGTCGTACAGCGGATGCTCGACCGTCACGGACGCGACCTCGCCGAGCAGCACGACCCGGCACTCGTCGCGCAGGAACGGGTCCGCGTCACGCAGGCCCTGTACCCACGAGGTGACGGCGGGCGCCGCGAGGGTCCGCTCGGTGGGCAGTCCCCGCCACACCAGCGTGTTCAGGATGGACAGCGGCAGTTTCACGGTGTGGCGGTCGGGCCGGTCGATGTTCGTGAAGGTCCTGATGGACTGCTGGGGCAGCCTCCGGTCGCCGTCGCTGGGCAGCGGAACGATCTCGCCGCGCGCCACCGCGGGCGCGTAGAGGGGGAGCAGCACTTCGTCCCACTGCCAGGGGTGCACCGGGAGGAACAGGTATGCGGAGGGATCGAGGCCCTTGTCGCGCAGCGCGGCTGCGAAGGACTCACGGGTCTCTTCGTCGAGCTCGCGGGCGTACAGGACCTCCGAGCGGTCGAGCCCGGGGACCCCGCGGTAGGCCGCGAGACCGGTTTTGACCGCTATCCAGGGAAGGCGGGCGGGGCAGCGGGCTTCCGGCGCCCAGTGGGCGGTGTCGGTGGCGGAGAAGCCGATGCGCCCCTTGTTGAGCACCAGCCACGGGTGGCCGGTCTGGTGGCCTTCGAGCTCCGCGTAGCTGAGGTCCGCGAGCTCGAAGGCGCTCAGAGCGGTGCCTTCGAGGCGGGTGTCCCCGGTCAGGGTGACGGACATTTCGCGGATCAGATGGCCGAGGGTGGCTCCGTCGAGGCCGAGCAGGGTCCTCGCACGGGCGAGGAAGGCCAGCGGGTCGGAGAAGGGAAGGCCGTCGCATGCCACGGAGCCGGGAGCGATGCGCCAGCTTCCGTAGGCTCCGCGCCGGGCCCGGAACGTCAGCACGCCCATCCCTTCGACAGGGAGGGCGTAGAGGTCGCCGCCGGCCGTCGGTCCGGCGCCGGCCGGCCGGACCGAGCCCGGGACCGAAGGCGGGGTCGAGCCCGGGATCGAGCGCGGGATCGGAAGCGGGGTCGGAGCGGCGGGCTGGAGCGGGGCCGAGTCGTCCGGCTCGACCAGGACCGGCTCGATGATCTCTTCGTAGGCGAATTCACCGAGCATCTTGGCGAGCAGGCGGGCGGCTGCCCGGTCCCAGTTCCCGCGGGTCAGGCCGGGCGGAATGAAGGGGACGGAGCCGTGGCTGGCAGGGGACTTCGGCACGGGGACTCCTCAGATGGAACCGATGCGGATCGGGCGGTGCATGTAAGTCAGCGGGTTGTTCACAGCAGGTTCCGCAGCGCCCGGTCGCGGACCATGAGGGCGGCTCGCTTGTCCGGAAGGTCGATTTCCGCGGAAAGCCGAAAGCCGGAGCTGAGAAAGGCGGACAGGGAGGGGGTGTTGCGCAGGTCGGGTTCAGCGATGACGCGTGTGCACAGGGGCAGGTTGTCGAGCACGAGATCGGACACGGCTCGAAGGAGGGTGGAGCCGACGCCACGGCCGCGGTCGGCGACGCCACCGATGAGCAGATGGACGCCGGTGTCGTGCGGACGCGCGGGGTAGTGGCGGGCGAGCGGATCGAGGTCGGCGCGGTAGAGCTCGAAGTAGCTCATGGGTGTGCCGTCGAGGACGCCCAGGCAGGGGACGCTGCAGCCGTCGCCCTCGAGTTGCGCGGTGACGTGCGTGGCGGTGACAGCGTCGGGTCCCGCCAGCTCCCAGAAGGCGGCGACTGCGGGGTCGTTCATCCACCGGGCGATGAGCGTGAGATCACGTCCCAGGGCCACGGGGACGAGCCGGAAGGCACCGGCGGGCGTGGGGACCGGCCCCCACTCACCGGGCTCGCCGAGCAGTTCTCCCGCGGCGCCCCCGGCCTGCGACCTGGGGCGGGCACGCTCCGCCGGCGCACAGGGGACTGGTGCGTCGTCGTGGAACAGGGCGAGGAACTCGTCCGGGAGCCGCAGGTCGAGGGTGTCCTCGGCGCCTCCCGCCATCCGGGGAGGAAGCGCGTCGTCGGCGCCTCGCCCCGGGGCGGCAGGGAGGGTGTCCTCGATTCCTCCCCCCGGCCGGGGAGCGGGCCCCGGCCCGCCTGCGGTGTACGCATCGGTGGGAGGCAATGCGGCGTGCTCCTCTCGCGGTTCGGTGTCGGGTGTCGTGCCTCAGGAAGATCGGAGGGGATTGGCGATGGTGACGTAGACGGACTGGGTGTCGACGGGGCCGACGAGTTCGTCGAGTCCGTGCAGCCGGGTGAGCAGGTTGGCCTTGCAGCGGAGCGTGGGTGTCTCGAGCAGCTGACCGGGCAGCGGTGACCCCATACCGGCCGCGGAGGCGAGGAACTGCCGGAAGGCGGCGAGCAGCACCCGCTCGTCGGCGAGGCGCTGTGCCCCGAAGGCGCCGATCAGGCCCAGCACGCTGTTGATGCCGAGGTAGTAGGCGAAGCGCTCGTCGGTGACGTCGTCGGAGACGAACGAGTCGCTGTGCGCGCCGATGCCCGGGAGACGGGCTTCCAGCCGCTCGCGGTGGGACTCGCGGAAGTAGTAACCCTGGTTGTCCCGGTAGCGGCCACCGGTCGGCCAGCCGTCGGGGTCCAGCAGCACGATCGTGTTCTGCTGGTGGGCCTCGAGGGCGATGCCTGCGGTGGCATCCAGCCACAGCACGGGGCGTACGACCTGGTCGAGGTAGCGCAGGAACCACTCGGCCGCCACCGCGGTGAGGGGCCGGCCGGTACGGGCGGCGAGGCGTTCGACGGTGACCGCGAGGCGTGAGCGCATGCCCGCCCGTCCGGGCCATGGGCGGGGGGTGGTCAGGGCCGCGATGCAGACCGCGTCGTCGCCGGGGCCGAAGGGGTTGTGACGGATCATGACGTCGAGTCCGTGCACGGGTCCGGCGTCGGGCGTGTCGACGGCGAGCCAGGCCGGGTCGCGCACGATGTCGAAGCGGGGGTGGGCGGCCCGCCACTGCTCGGCGAGCCCGGCGCGGAGCAGTCGGTGGACCTCGACCCCGCGATGCAGTTCCTTGCGGAGGTTCTCCCGGCAGGAGTTGGTGATCCGCAGGCCGAGGGAGAGCTTCAGCATGGCCGGGGCGCCGGGCCGGTGCACCGTACGGACGGAGGAGGTGGGGTACCAGAGGTCGCCATGGGGACCGAGATCGTGCAGGAGGCCGGCGTCGAGCAGCGCGGAAACGGCCGCGCGCTGCCTGAGGTCGCGTGCCTGCCAGGGGTGCAGCGGCAGGGCGGCGCTGTTGCCGGGAAGCGGGAGATCTCCCGCGAGACGGGAGGTGAGCTGTTCGGCCGTGACGGCGCGGCCCTGTTCGGTCCAGGCCGACTCCGCGGCCAGTACCGACTTGTCGACAGCCATCCAGTGCAGGGGGAAGGAGCCGTACAACTCGGGCGAGTAGCTCCGTGCTTCGGCCTCGGAGAGTCCTTCACGGCTCTTGGGCGTCGGGTGGAGGGGGTGGCCGAGCAGCAGCGACTGCTCGGCAGTGAGGAACAGGTCCGCCTCGGGAGCGGCGGAGGGGCGCGCGCGCCGGTCGGTGATGAAGTCGGCCGTGCGCCGGGCGGAGTCGGCGACCCGCGCCACGAGATCGGTTCCGTCGCCGTGGCCGCTCTCGCGGCCGAGCAGCGCGGCGACGGTCACGGCGTCGGCCCGGGCGGCCTCGTGCGGGCTGCCCTCCAGGGCGGGAGGTCCGAAACGGTGCCATCCGGTGGCCGACCAGTAGTGGACGGGGACCAGCAGTGCGGTGCCGCTGGCGGCGAGGGGGATGCGCAGGGTGGGTCCGTCGGGGCGTGCCAGGCCGTTCTCCCGCGCCCAGCAGCGCAGCAGGTTCTCCACGGTGGCCGTGTCCGCGGCGCGGCGCGCATCGGGGTCGTCGAGGGGATCCGGGCACTCCGCCCGGTCGGGGTCGCTGAGGTGGTCGGGGCGCACGTCCGGGCCGAGGTCGTCCAGCGGGCCCGAGCGCTTCAACGGGTCCAGGTCGCTGACCAGGTCCGGCTCGGCGCCGGAACAGCCGGCTCGGTCGGAACGGCCTGCGCCGTCGAGGCGGTCCAGGTAGTCGGGCCGCTCGGGCCGGTCCAGGTTGCCGGGACGGTCGGGGCCGTCGGAGCTGCCGAGGCCGTCGCGGCCGTCGGAGCCGGCAAGGTCGCTGGGGGCACTGGGGGGCGTCGGCGTGGCCGCGGCAGCGTCGCGGGCTTCGTCGAGGTGGCCGGCCTGGCGTGGCACCGTCGCGGGTTCCAGTACGAGGGGGCCGCTCACGCCGCCCTGCTCGCGGTGGTGGCCGGCGGGGCCGTCGTGGGACTCGGGCGCATCGGGTGCGGGAGTGGGGTTCACGGAGGGCTTCCTTGTGACGTGGTCCGGGGTCAGTGCGACTGCCTGTGGTCGGTGCGGCCCTGCGTGGAGCGCTCAGCGGCGGCCAGGGCGTCGGCGAACCGCTCGAGGACGGCCGCCGCTTGTTCGTCGGTCAGGGTGAGCGGAGGGAGCAGGCGCACGACAGCGGCCCGGCGTCCGCCGAGTTCGACGATGAGTCCGCGGCGCAGACACTCCTGCTGGACGAGGGCCGCGAGCCGGGGTGCCGACGGCGGGACGACCGCGTCCGGTGCCATGGAGTCGGGGTCTACGAGTTCGACGCCGATCATCAGGCCGCGGCCGCGTACGTCGCCGATGCAGGGATGGGCGGCGGCGAGCCCCTGGAGGCCGGCCAGCATGCGGGCGCCGAGCGTCGCGGCGTGCTCGGCGAGGCGGTTCTCCCGGACATGGGCGAGGGTGGCGGCGCCCGCCGCCATGGCGAGTTGGTTGCCCCTGAACGTGCCCGCGTGCGCTCCGGGCTGCCAGGCGTCGAGCGCTGATCGGTAGACGATGACGGCGAGCGGAAGGGACCCGCCGATGGCCTTGGACAGCACCATGACGTCCGGTACGACTCCGCTGTGCTCGACGCCCCAGAAGGTCCCGGTGCGTCCGACCCCGGTCTGCACCTCGTCGGCAATCAGCGGGATCGAGCGGGAGGCGGTGACCTCACGCATCCGGCGCAGCCAGGCGTCGGGGGCGGGAATCACCCCGCCCTCCCCCTGCACGGGTTCCAGGATCATGCCGGCCGGCTTGGGGACACCGCTCTTGCTGTCGTCGAGGAGGCTCTCGGTCCAGCGGGCGGCGAGCTCCGCGCCGCGCTCGCCGCCGATCCCGAAGGGGCAGCGGTAGTCGTGCGGGAACGGCAGGCGGGTGACCCGTACGTCGCCGGCGCCGCTGGAGGCTTCGAGCGCCCCGGCCGTCATGCCGTGATAGGCGCCCGTGAAGGCGAACAGGCCGCTGCGGCCGGTGGCGGTCCTGACGAGTTTGAGCGCGGCCTCCACCGCGTCCGTGCCCGCGGGCCCGCAGAACTGGATGCGCCCGTCCTCGACCAGTGGCCGCGGGAGCGTGGCGAACAGCTCGGTGACGAACGCGTCCTTGACCGGGGTGGCGAGGTCGAGCACGTGCAACGGGGCGCCCGAGTCGAGCACCTTCTTGATCGCTTCGAGGACCACGGGGTGGTTGTGCCCCAGCGCCAGGGTGCCCGCGCCCGAGAGGCAGTCGAGGTACCGGCGGCCGTCGGCGCCCTCGATCGTCAGGCCCCTTGCCCGCACCGGCACGATGGGCAGTGAGCGCGCGTAGGTCCGGGCGGCCGACTCGCGGAGCGACTGTCTGCGCAGAATCCCCTCGTGAGCTGCGGTCGGCGCCACCGGAGCAGGTTCGGTCACGGCCACGGCTGTTCGTCCTCCGGCTGTCACAGTTGCGTTGCACATCGGTACGGCACCCCCGCGGGGCGCACCGGCGTTGAAGGCTGTCCTCGCGTCCCCCGCCCGTACCAACGACGCGGGGGGCCGGGGATCACGGCCGATCGGAAGATCCTTACGGTCCGGAACCATGGACCTGCCGCACGCCGTCCCCATCGGCACCGGCATAGTGGGGGCCGCACTCCGGCGGCCACGAGCTGTGCAGGAGGGGTCAGGAACGCACTCCTTCCGGAAGTTCCTGGGTAATACCGACAATTCAACAGCTTGACCCAACCGCCCGGCCCACGTGGTCGGTCAGTGGTCGGTCAATCGACCGGTTCGACCGACGGGTTGAGCCGACGGCTTCCGCCGAGCAGTCCAACAGTTCTGTCCAACCGCTGAGTTCAATCGATCAGCAGCACTGAAGTCCCAGGGGGATCAAGAGATGCGACCCATTCGCCCGACGCTGGCAGCGGCCTCGATGGCCGCGGTGCTGGCACTTGCCGCCACTGGCTGCGGCCCCAGCGAGGACAACGCCGGCGGTGAGCCGAGCGCTTCGGCCAGTCAGCCCGCCGACGGCAAGATCACTATTCCGGACGATCTCAAGGACCGCCTCAAGGAGCGCGGGATCGACCTGGACAAGTGGAAGGACGGCGAGTGGAAGAACTGGGACAAGGACAAGTGGCTGCGTGAGGCGCAGGACTTCGTCAACCCGATCATCGAGGACCTCTGGGACCCGGACCGGATGCGGGACGCCGAGAAGCCCCCGGAGAAGCCGGTCGACAACGACATCTCGGGCGACGAAGGCGTCACCGACCCCGCCCCGGCCCCGGTCGACGCCCAGGCCGTGAAGGCCCCGTACCGCGCGAACGCCGCGGAGGCCGGCAAGGTCTTCTTCGACGGTCCGCAGGGGTCGATGGTCTGCTCCGCGACCGTGGTGAAGGACCCGGCCCACCCCGGCAAGTCCAACATGGTGTGGACCGCCGGCCACTGTGTGCACGCCGGTAAGAGCGGTGGCTGGTACCGCAACATCGCGTTCGTCCCGTCCTACAACGACGGGGCCAAGGAGACCGCGGAGCTGGAGAAGGCGCCCAAGGAGGAGATCGCTCCCTACGGTGTCTGGTGGGGCGACTGGGCCCAGACCTCCGACCAGTGGATCTCCCAGGGCGCCGCGACCGGCGGCCAGGGCGCGGCGTACGACTACGCCGTCATCCACGTGACCCCGGAGAAGGGCAGCACCGGCAAGTCCCTCGAGGAGACGGTCGGTTCGGCCCTGCCGGTCGACTTCAACGCCCCCGCGGTGCCGAAGATCCAGAGCATGACCGCCACCGGCTACCCGGCGGCCCCGCCGTACGACGGCCAGAAGCTCTTCCAGTGCGCCGACAAGCCGGGCCGGCTGTCGCTGAAGGCGAGCGAGCCGACGATGTACCGCATCGGCTGCACCATGACCGGCGGTTCGTCCGGCGGCGGCTGGGTGGCGCAGGGCCAGGACGGCAAGCCGGCCCTGGTCTCCAACACCTCCATCGGCCCGGTGACGGCCGGCTGGCTGGCCGGTCCGCGTCTCGGCAAGGAGGCCGAGGGCATCTACGAGGCGGTCAGCAAGAAGTTCGCGGGCCAGTAAGGACGTCCGGGCGCGAGGGCGCCCGCGTGAACTGATCCGGCGAGGGTCCCGGCCGGGCGGCCGGGACCCTCGCCGCTCCTCGCCCACACCTGCGCCTCGCCCTCGTTCTCCATCCTCGTGGAAAGTCCGTGCAGTTGAGGGCCCGTGATGATGATCGTCCGTCCGCAGAGCCTAGAGTGGTGCCCCAGCATGAGGCGGCCCCGACGGCCGCCTCTTCCTATGACACGTCCATGGCAAGCGCGATGTGCCTTCCATGGCAGGTACAGAGCTTTTCAGGGGGAATCGTTCCATGCGATCCATACGACCACTGCTGGCCGCGGCCGGCCTCGTTTCGGCTCTCGCCCTGACGGCGACGGCCTGCGGCCCGAGCGGGACGGAGGCGGCGGACAAGCCTGCCGCGTCCGACGCGGCCGCGGACAAGGGAGGCGCCGCACTTCCCGCGGACCTGGCCGACAAGCTCAAGGAGCAGGGTGTCGGCCTGGACAAGTGGAAGAACGGCGAGTGGAAGAACTGGGACAAGGACACGTGGCTGCGTGAGGCCGAGGACTTCGTCAACCCGGTGATCGAGGGCCTGTGGAAGCCCGAGCGGATGACGACGGCCAAGGCGCCCGCGAAGACGATGGCGGCCGGCGACCTCTCCGGTGACCAGGGCGTCACCGACCCGGAGCCCCGCCCGGTCCGTGCCGAGCCGGAGAAGAAGCCGTACCACAAGAACGCCGCCCCCGTCGGCAAGGTGTTCTTCGACGCTCCCGAGGGCTCGATGGTCTGTTCCGCGACCGTCGTCAAGGACCCGAAGAACCCCGGCAAGTCCAACCTCGTGTGGACGGCGGGCCACTGCGTCCACGCGGGCCGGGCGGGCGGCTGGTACCGCAACATCGCCTTCGTCCCCGCCTACAACGACCAGGGCAAGTCCCCGGCCGCGCTGGAGAACGCGCGGCCGCAGGAGATCGCGCCGTACGGCGTCTACTGGGCCGACTGGGTCGCGACCTCCGGCGCCTGGATCAACGAGGGCGGCCCGACGGGCGGAACCGGCGCCCCGTACGACTACGCCGTGATGCATGTGAAGCCCGAGCGGGGCACCAAGTCCCTCGAGGAGACGGTCGGCGTCGCCCTCGACATCGACTTCGACGCCCCCGAGGCCAAGAACATCCGCGCCATGGGCGCCTGGGGCTACCCGGCCGCGCCGCCGTACGACGGCGCGCTCATGCACAAGTGCGTCGACCGGCCCGGGCGGCTGTCGATCGCTCCCGGCACTCCGACGATGTGGCGCATCGGCTGCACCATGACCGGCGGTTCCTCCGGCGGCGGCTGGTTCGCCGAACAGCCCAACGGAAAGCTGGCGCTGGTCTCCAACACCTCCATCGGCCCGGTCACCTCGGGCTGGCTGGCGGGTCCCCGGCTGGACGCGGACGCCCAGCAGATCTACACGATGATGAGCGACAAGTTCGCCGGACGGTAGGCGGGTTCGCCGGGCCGTAGGCCGGCCGGGCGACCGCACGCGAACACGCCGAAAGGCCCGCCCCCTGGGGGCGGGCCTTTCGGCGTGTTCAGCAGGCGCAAACCACCGCAGTGCCATCGGCGCCTGGCGGAGAGAGTGTCAGTGTGCCGCCGGCACGTACGGGGACAGGGCCGCGGCCAGTTCCTCGTGCACCCGGGCCTTCAGCAGTGTGCCCTCCGTGGTGTGCTCCTCGGAGAGGACTTCGCCGTCGGCGTGGACCCGCGAGACCAGCTGGCCCTCGGTGTAGGGAACCAGTGCCTCGATCTGGATCTTCGGCCTGGGCAGCTCGTCGTCGATCAGCTGCATCAGCTCGCTCATGCCCGCACCGGTCCGGGCCGACACCGCGATCGCGTGCCGCTCGATGCGCAGCAGACGCTGCAGTACGAGCGGGTCGGCCGCGTCCGCCTTGTTGATCACGACGATCTCGGGCACGTCCGTCGCGCCCACGTCGCGGATCACCTCGCGCACGGCCGCCAGCTGCTCCTCCGGCGCCGGGTGCGCTCCGTCGACCACGTGCAGGATCAGGTCGGAGTCCCCGACCTCCTCCATGGTGGAGCGGAACGCCTCGACCAGGTGGTGCGGCAGGTGCCGTACGAACCCGACGGTGTCGGCCAGGGTGTACCCGCGGCCGCTCGGGGTCTCGGCCCGCCGGACGGTCGGGTCCAGGGTGGCGAACAGCGCGTTCTCCACCAGGACGCCGGCGCCCGTGAGGCGGTTGAGCAGGGACGACTTGCCCGCGTTGGTGTAGCCCGCGATGGCGACGGAGGGCACCTTGTTACGGCGGCGCTCCTGGCGCTTGATGTCGCGGCCGGTCTTCATCTCCGCGATCTCACGGCGCATCTTCGCCATCTTCTCGCGGATCCGGCGCCGGTCCGTCTCGATCTTGGTCTCACCGGGGCCGCGTGTGGCCATGCCGCCGCTGCCGCCGCCACCCATCTGACGGGACAGCGACTGACCCCAGCCACGGAGCCTGGGCAGCATGTACTGCATCTGCGCCAGGGCCACCTGCGCCTTGCCCTCTCGGGACTTGGCGTGCTGGGCGAAGATGTCGAGGATCAGGGCGGTCCGGTCGACCACCTTGACCTTGACGACGTCCTCGAGCTGGATGAGCTGGCCGGGGCTGAGCTCACCGTCGCAGACGACGGTGTCGGCGCCGGTCTCGAGCACGATGTCGCGCAGCTCCTGCGCCTTGCCCGAGCCGATGTACGTGGCCGGGTCCGGCTTGTCGCGGCGCTGGATCACGCCGTCGAGAACCAGCGCACCCGCCGTCTCGGCGAGGGCCGCCAGCTCCGCGAGGGAGTTCTCCGCGTCCTGCGCGGTCCCCGAGGTCCAGACGCCGACCAGCACGACGCGCTCGAGGCGCAGCTGCCGGTACTCGACCTCGGTGACGTCCTCGAGCTCGGTGGAGAGGCCCACCACCCGCCGCAGCGCGGCACGCTCCGAGCGGTCGAACTGGTCGCCGTCCCGCTCGGTGTCGATCTCGTGGCTCCAGGCGACGTCCTCTTCCATCAGGGCATCGGCCCGAAGGCTCTCTGTGCGCGTCTCCGCGAAGCTCTGCTGTTCCTGGGAAGGGGATGAAGAGGAGGTCATTGGATCCTTACGTCGATATGGAGAGCGGACGCCGGCCAGATGCCGGGCCGCTCCGTTGCCAGTGACAACGCGTGGGGGCCCCGGATGATTCCCCCTGGGGGTTCCGGTCCCGGCAGCGCCGCCGACCCGCCGATGGTCGCACGGGCCCGCCGGGACCGTCACCCCGATTTCGGCGGCTTCTCAGCGGCGGCGGGCCTTCGTGGCGCCGCTCCCGGCGTCCTCGACGGCCGGGCTGCGCCAGTCGGGGTGGCCGGGCATCGCGGGCGTCTTCTTGCCGTACAGCCAGCCCTGGAAGAACGTCGAGAGGTCACGCTCCGCGATGCTCGATGCGAGCTGTGTGAAGTCCTCCGTGCCGGCCGTGCCGTCCTGGTGCTCCTGGACCCAGGTGCGCTGCAGGCGCTCGAAGGCGCTCTTGCCGATCTCCTGGCGCAGCGCGTACAGGACCAGCGCGCTGCCGTCGTAGACGACGGGCCGGAAGATGCTGAGCTTCTTGCCGGGTGCGGCCGCGGCCGGCGCCGCCGGCGGTCCGCCCGCCGCGCGCCACGCGTCGGAGTGCTCGTACGCCCGGCGCATCCGGGTCTCGAGCGACTGCTTGGACTTCTCGTCCGCGTACAGCGCCTCGTACCAGGTGGCGTGGCCCTCGCTCAGCCACAGGTCGGACCAGGTGCGCGGGGTGACGCTGTTGCCGAACCACTGGTGGGCCAGCTCGTGGACCATGACGGAGTCGACGTACCACTCGGGGAAGGCGTCCGAGGTGAACACGGAGCGTTCGAAGAGCGACAGCGTCTGGGTCTCCAGCTCGAAGCCGGTCTCCGCGTCGGCGATCAGCACACCGTAGGTCTCGAATGGGTAGCGGCCGACCTTCTCCTCCATCCAGGTCAGCTGGGCGGGCGTCTTCTTCAGCCAGGGCTCCAGCGCCTCACGGTCGGCGGTGGGGACGACGTCGCGCAGGGGCAGCCCGTGCGGGCCCTGCCGCTCGACGACGGACGAACGGCCGAGGGAGACCTGGGCCAGCTCGGTGGCCATGGGGTGGCCCGTGCGGTAGACCCAGGACGTCTGCTCGTCGGTCCGGGCACGGGCGACCCGCCGCCCGTTGGCGACCACGGTGATGTCCGGCGGCGCGGTGACGCGGAAGGTGAAGTACGCCTTGTCGGACGGGTGGTCGTTGGACGGGAACACCCGGTGCGCGGCGTCCGCCTGGTTGGCCATCACCAGGCCGTCGCCGGTGCGCACCCAGCCGCCGGCGTCCTTGGGTCCGCGCGGGTCGCTGGTGTGCGCGACGGTGATCCGCATCCGCGAGCCGGCGGGGATGTTCGCGGGCGGGTCGATGACGAGGTCCTCGCCGGCGGTGGCGAAGTCGGCCGGGGTGTCGTTCACCATGACCGAGCGGACCGTGCCGTGGGTGAAGTCGAGGTTGACGCGGTCGAGCCCCCGGGTCGACCAGGCGTCGATCTTCGTGACGGCTTCGAGGGGCCGGTCGTTGCGGCCTTCGTAGGCGAGGGCGATGTCGTACTCGAGAACGTCGTAGCCGGGGTTGCCCAGTTGGGGGAAGAGCCGGTCGCCGATGCCGAGCGCCTCCGGCGAGGGCAGGGTCGCGGCGATGAGGGTGGCCGACGCGGCGGCCAGCAGGGCGGCACGCATACGGCGCCGGGATGTGTGCAGCATGGACTACCGCTACCAGCGCCCCGCCGTACGGACCGCGACGGCACGCGACGGGCGGCCGCGCGCCCACCCGAACGAGGTCAGGCGGTGGCCGCCGGATGCTGGGTCCGGCTCACGTCGTACACCCCTGGCACGTCGCGCATGGCTCTCATCAGGGCCGGGAGCCCGGCCGCGTCGGGAAGTTGGAGGGTGTACGTGTGCCGGACCCGCTGCTGGGTCGGCGGCTCCACGGTGGCCGAGACGACCGCGGCCCCCTGCCCGGCGATCACTTCCGTGAGGTCGGCCAGCAGCCGGGGGCGGCCGAACGACTCGGCGACCAGCGTGACCCGGCATTCGGCCGCGTCGCCCCAGCGCACGGGCACCGGCGCACGGCCCGCGCCGGTCATGCGCGCCACCGCCGGGCACCCCTGCCGGTGGACGGTCACGGCTCCGCCGCGTACGGGGAAGCCTGTGACGGCGTCCGGCGGTACGGGGGTGCAGCAGCCGGCGAGCCGTACGGTCGCCTCCGGGTCGTCCACCACGGCGTTCACCGATACCGGCCGGCCGGCGGGGAGCGGGGCGGGCCTGCGGGGGGCGGGGGAGGGAGCCGCGGCGCCCTCCGGGTGCGTGTCGAGCCAGCTGGTGATGGCGATCCGGGCGGCCGGGGTGCGGGCGTGGTCGAGCCACTCCGGGGACGGCCCCGACGCGCTGTCCTGGGCGAGGAGGACGTGCACGGTGTCGCCGTCGCCGAGGACGGTGCTGAGGGTGGCGAGACGGCCGTTGACGCGGGCGCCGATGCAGGTGTGCGCCGCTTCGCCGTACTGCGCGTAGGCGGCGTCCACGCAGGTCGCCCCGGCCGGCAGGCCGAGTGCGCGGCCGTCGGCGCGGAAGACGGTGATCTCCCTGTCCTGCGCCAGGTCCACGCGCAGGGAGGTCCAGAAGGTGTCGGGGTCCGGGGTGGACTCCTGCCACTCCAGCAGCCGCGACAGCCAGCCCGGCCTGGTCGGGTCGGCCCGCTCGCCGTCCGCCGGCTCCGCGCCGCCGGCCGGCTCCGCGCCGTCCCCGGGGACGTACGGGTTGCCCAGCGCGATCACCCCGGCCTCGGCCACCTTGTGCATCTGGTGGGTGCGGATGAGGACTTCGGCGACGGCGCCGTCCGGGCCGGCGACGGCGGTGTGCAGCGACTGGTACAGGTTGAACTTGGGCGCCGCGATGAAGTCCTTGAACTCGGAGATCACCGGCGTGAAACAGGTGTGCAGTTCACCGAGGACGGCGTAGCAGTCGGCGTCCTCCGAGACGAGGATCAGCAGCCGGCCGAAGTCCGTGCTGCGCAGCTGGGTGCGCCGGAGGCAGACCCGGTGCACGGATACGAAGTGCCTCGGTCTGATGAGCACTTCGGCGCTGATGCCCGCTTCGCGCAGGGCGGCCCGGAAGTCGTCCGCGAAACCGGCGAGCGCGGTGCACGAGGTGGCGTTCTCCGCGATGACCGCCCTGGTCCGCTCGTACTCCTCGGGGTGCAGGATCGCGAAGACCAGGTCCTCCAGTTCGCTCTTGAGCGCCTGGACGCCGAGCCGTTCGGCGAGCGGGATCAGCACGTCGCGGGTGACCCTGGCGATACGTGCCTGCTTCTCGGGGCGCATCACCGTCAGGGTGCGCATGTTGTGCAGCCGGTCGGCGAGTTTGATCGACATCACGCGGACGTCGTTGCCGGTGGCGACGAGCATCTTGCGGAAGGTCTCCGGCTCTGCGGCGGCGCCGTAGTCGACCTTCTCCAGTTTCGTGACGCCGTCGACCAGATAGCCGACCTCGGCGCCGAACTCGTCCTTCACCTGATCGAGGGTCACTTCGGTGTCCTCGACGGTGTCGTGGAGCAGCGACGCGGTGAGCGTGGTGGTCTCCGCGCCCAGTTCGGCCAGGATCAGCGTCACGGCGAGCGGGTGGGTGATGTAGGGCTCGCCGCTCTTGCGGAACTGACCGCGGTGGGAAGCCTCCGCCAGCAGGTACGCCCTGTGCAGCGGGGCGAGGTCCGCGTCGGGGTGGTGCGCCCGGTGCGCCTCCACGACGTGGCCGATCGCGTCGGGGAGCCGGTCGCGCCCCGTGGGGCCCAGCAGTGCGGCGCGGCCCAGCCTGCGGAGGTCGATCCTCGGACGGCCGCGCCTGCGGCTGTGGGCACCTGGATTGGTCGCCTCTGCGCTCATGGGGCACCTCCGCCGACTTCGACCGGCGGTACGGAGAACTGGCGTGCCTCCGGGCCGGTGCTTGATGCTACCGAGCCCACCACGTGGAGCAGTCCACCTCTCGCTCAGCGTGAAACAGATCACCCATTCGAGCGAAGCGCTAGGCGGTCACGGTTTCGAGCAGAACGGGGTCGATCAGCCCTTCGGCGACGATCGCGGCGGGGCCGGTCATCTCGATCCCCCCGTCGGGCCGCTCCGTGATCACCAGACGGCCGCCGGGCAGGTCGACCCGGTACGTGACGGGAACGCCCGTGACGGCCGGGTCGAGGCCGTCCCGGCGCGCGGCGGCCACGGCGACGGCGCAGGCGCCGGTCCCGCAGGAGCGGGTCTCACCGGAGCCGCGCTCGTGGACGCGCATCGCGACGTGCCGTTCGCCGCGGTCGACGACGAACTCCACGTTGACCCCGTCCGGGTAGACCGACGCCGGAGCACACTGCGGCGCGGTGAACAGGTCACCGGCGTGGGAGAGGTCCTCGACGAAGGCGACCGCGTGCGGGTTGCCCATGTTCACGTTCGTCGCCGGCCAACTGCGGGCGCCGACCGTGACGGTTGCGCTCTCCTCGGGCAGCACGGCCCGCCCCATGAAGACCGTGATGTCGCCCGTGGCGGAGTCGCCGCCAGGAGCGGCCTTGGCGAGGTGCACCTTCTTGATCCCGCCGCGCGTCGCGACGGCCAGCTCGCCCGGCTCGATGTGGCCGGCGCGCTGGAGGTACCCCGCGAAGACCCGGACGCCGTTGCCGCACATCTCGGCGACGGAACCGTCCGCGTTGCGGTAGTCCATGAACCACTCGGCGTCGCCGGCCATGTCCCGGGCCTCCGGGTGGGCCGCGGACCGCACCACGTGCAGCAGGCCGTCGCCGCCGATACCGGCCCGGCGGTCGCACAGCCGGGCGACGACCGCGGCGGGGAGGTCCACCGCGTTGTCCGGGTCGGGGATGATCACGAAGTCGTTCTCGGTCCCGTGGCCCTTGAGGAAGGGGAGGGGCGACGTCTGCGAGGTGCTCACGCACCCCATCCTACGAGGACGCTCCGACAGTGGCGGAGCGGGCGTGCCGACCGTGCCGGAGCCTGTCCCGGCCCGCGCCGGTCACCTCAGCCGGGCGACCCGCCACACGGCGAGGGCCACGAGCACCGCGGCGACGCCCACGTACAGCGCGATCACGCGCCAGTCCGGGCGCTCGCCGGAGCCGCGCGAGGGCAGGCCGGGCCAGGTGTGGCCGACGCGGCGCGCCGCCATGACGCCCCAGCCGGCGGCGCAGCAGCTGATCAGCAGGCCCAGCATCGCGACGACCGCTCCCCCGTCGCCCGTACCGAAGGCGAGCGGGAAGGCGAACATCAGCGAGCCGGTGGCCGCGAGGCCGACGATGGGGGCGAGCTGCCAGATCCTGAGCCGCCGGGGCGGCCGCAGCTCGACCTCGACCTCGTCCGCGAGCATCTCCTGCTCGTCGGGACCGTCGGGACTGAGACCGGACGGGCTGTCCGCCACGTCCCGCCGTTGCTGCTGTTCCGTGTCGCGAGGGCCGGCCTCCATCGCCACGCGCCCTCCCAACTCGGACTCAACTGTCGATCGATGCTCGATGATGGCACGCCCCCGGGCGCCGGAATGACGGGCGGAGCGTCCCGATGCCATCACGTGATCAGGCTGTGACCGCTCGTTCGATCAACGTCAGGGCACGACGCGGAAGTTCCTCCCGGTCGTCGGCGGCGCCGCTCAGCCAGTGCACCCTCGGGTCGCGCCGGAACCACGAGTCCTGACGGCGGGCGAAGCGTTTGGTGGCGCGCACGGTCTCGTCGCGCGCCTCCTGCTCGGTGCGCTCGCCGGCGAGCGCCGTGAGCACCTGCTGGTAGCCGAGGGCGCGCGAGGCGGTGAGCCCCTCACGGAGCCCCTGCGCCTCCAGGGTGCGCACCTCGTCGACGAGGCCCGCCTCCCACATCCGGTCGACCCGTACCGCGATGCGCTCGTCGAGCTCGGGCCGTGCGACGTCGACGCCGATCTGGACGGTGTCGTACACGGCGTCGTGGCCGGGCAGATTGGCGGTGAACGGCTTGCCGGTGATCTCGATGACCTCCAGGGCCCGAACGATCCGCCGGCCGTTGCTCGGCAGGATGGCCCGGCCCGCCTCCGGGTCGGCGACGGCCAGCCGGGTGTGCAGGGCGCCGGGACCGCGCTCGGCCAGCTCCTCCTCCAGGCGGGCCCGCACCTGCGGGTCGGTGCCGGGGAACTCGAGGGCGTCGATCGCCGCGCGTACATAGAGGCCGGAGCCGCCGACGAGGACCGGGGTGCGGCCCTGCGCGAGCAGCCGGTCGATCTCCGCCCGGGCCAGTCGCTGGTACTCCGCGACGCTCGCGGCCTGGGTGACGTCCCAGATGTCGAGGAGCCGGTGCGGCACTCCCCCGCGCTCCTGTGGCGTCAGTTTGGCGGTGCCGATGTCCATCCCCCGGTAGAGCTGCATGGAATCGGCGTTGACGACTTCGCCGTTCAACTGCCGGGCAAGGAATACCCCCAGATCCGACTTTCCGGCTGCGGTGGGACCGACGACGGCGATGACCCGCGCTGCGGGAGCTGCACTTCTCACCGGCCCAGTCTCCCAAACGTGAACGCATGTCCCCGAACGAGCGAGGTGACGGCGGCCCCTCGGCGTCGTTGCCTGTTGCAAGGTTCCGTATGCCGGTTTCGCACCGGTAGCCGTGCGTGACGCAGGACGGCGCTCCGAGCGGCGCGGATCTTCCCGGCACGAGTAGGGTATGGAGTAGATATGGGTGTTTTCTCATGGTTTCGCGGTAAGTCCGCAGCAGCGGAGGAGGCCGCGGTGCCCCCGTTGCCTGCCGAGGCTCCGGCGGACGAGGCGTCGGAGGTGACCGACGGCGCGGCGCCCGCCGGAGACCCGGCAGCGGTCGCCGGGAGCGCTCCGGGCGAGGCGGTGGAGATCCCGAGGCAGCAGTCGGCCGAGGATGCGGCGGACAGCGAGGCCGGCGAAGGCACCCGCACGTAGTTCCCGGACGACGCGCGTCGTCCGGGCGGAAGTGGTTCCGGCAACAGATGTTCCGGCGACGAGGGAAGGTGCTCCATGGGGTTCCTGGACAACCTGAAGGCCAAGATCGGCCCCGCAAAGGACAAGGTCTCCGACCTCGCCCAGCAGCACGAGGGCCGGATCGGTCAGGGCCTGGAGAAAGCTGCCCGTACGGTCGACGCCAAGACCAAGGGCAAGTACAGCAACAAGATCGAGACGGGTACCGGCAAGGCCAAGAACGCCCTGGGGCGCATCGCGCACAAGGACGGGCACGGGACGACACCGCCACCGCCGCCACCGCCGCCGGCACCCTGAGCTGAACCGGACCGGTTCAGCGCACGACGGCCGTGGAGCGACGCGCTCCACGGCCGTCCGGCGTTCGTGCCGTGACCGCTACGACCAGGCCGCGACGAAGTAGCCCACGCCGTACGGGGCGTCCTCATGGAGCAGCCGGCCCCCCAGGCCGGCGCCCTCGGCCGCCCCGGCGAGGACCTGCCAGGGGGCGCGGCCCGAGACCATGAGCTCGCGTGCCTGCAACTCGTCCAGCGCCCTGAGCCCCTCCAGGTCCGCCGCGCCGAGCGCGTCGGCGGCCCGCCGGTCGAAGTCCACCGCACGCTCGTCGAGGTAGCCGGGCGCCTTGAGCGTGCGGCAGGCGCTGCCGTCGCCCATCACCATCAGCGCGACGCGCTCGGCGCGGGCGGCCAGCTCCCGGCCCGTCGCCACGCAGCGCTCGGTGTCCAGCGGCTCACCGACCCCGAGCCCCTCGACGGGAGCGGCCGACCAGCGGTCGCGGTCGAGCAGCCAGGCGCCGACGGCCAGGGAGGGGGGCAGCGCACGCTCCTGCCCGGGCCCCTCCCCCAGGCGCACTCCGAGGTCCACGCCGAATCCCCGGAAGGACCCGGCCGTACCGGCGGCATGCGGTCCGCGGTGAGCCTGCTCCGCGGGTCCGACCACGAGGAGCAGGTCCGGCCCGGAGGCCGCGAGCACGGCCACGGCGTCGGCGCACGCGGCGCGGACCGCGTCCAGTTCTGGCGCGGCTCCGGAGGCGACCTCCGGCACGAGGAGCGGCGGGCACGGACACACGGCGGCGGCTACGAGCATGATCCGCAGCCTAGTCCGCGGCGTCGCGCCCACGGGACAGCCACCGGGGCCGGCCGTCGTGACCGGGCCCGCAACAAAGGGCCCGAGGCTCAGGCCGTCGCGCAGCCGCCCGTGGCCGGCGGCAGGGGCGCGGGGACGCCCACCGCGGGCAGGCCCAGCATCACGCCGGCCGGCTTCGCGGCCTCCGCGGTGTGGCGCTTCTCCCACGCGTCACCGGCGCGGGTGCGGCGTACGGACGTCACGGCGCCCTCCGCCAGCAGGTGGTGGGGGGCCGCGTAGGTGATCTCGACGGTGACGACGTCGCCGGGGCGCACCTCGGCGTCGGGCTTCGTGAAGTGGACGAGACGGTTGTCCTGGGCGCGGCCGGAGAGCCGGTGGGTGGCTCCGTCCTTGCGGCCCTCGCCCTCGGCGACCATGACCTCGAGGGTGCGTCCGACCTGCTTCTTGTTCTCCTCCCAGGAGATCTCCTCCTGCAGGGCGACCAGGCGCATGTAGCGCTCCTGGACGACCTCCTTGGGGATCTGCCCGTCCATCGTCGCCGCGGGCGTGCCGGGGCGCTTGGAGTACTGGAAGGTGAAGGCGTTCGCGAAGCGGGCCTCGCGCACCGTGTGCAGGGTCTGCTCGAAGTCCTCCTCGGTCTCGCCCGGGAAGCCCACGATGATGTCGGTGGAGATGGCGGCGTGCGGGATGGCGGCGCGCACCTTCTCGATGATCCCGAGGAAACGCTCCTGCCGGTACGAGCGGCGCATCGCCTTCAGGACGGTGTCGGAGCCGGACTGCAGCGGCATGTGGAGCTGCGGCATGACGTTCGGCGTCTCGGCCATGGCGGCGATCACGTCGTCGGTGAAGTCGCGCGGGTGGGGCGAGGTGAAGCGGACCCGCTCGAGGCCGTCGACGGCGCCGCAGGCGCGCAGCAGTTTGCTGAAGGCCTCGCGGTCGCCGATGTCGGAGCCGTACGCGTTGACGTTCTGGCCGAGCAGGGTGATCTCGCTGACGCCCTCGGCGACGAGCGCCTCGATCTCGGCGAGGATGTCGCCTGGCCTGCGGTCCTTCTCCTTGCCGCGCAGCGCGGGCACGATGCAGAAGGTGCAGGTGTTGTTGCAGCCCACGGAGATCGAGACCCAGGCCGCGTACGCCGACTCGCGGCGGGTCGGCAGGGTGGAGGGGAACGCCTCGAGCGATTCCGCGATCTCGACCTGCGCCTCCTCCTGGACCCGGGCCCGCTCCAGCAGCACCGGCAGCTTCCCGATGTTGTGGGTGCCGAAGACGACGTCGACCCAGGGCGCCCTGGTGACGATGGTGTCGCGGTCCTTCTGCGCCAGGCAGCCGCCGACGGCGATCTGCATCCCGGGGCGCTTCGTCTTCATCGGGGCGAGCCGGCCGAGGTTGCCGTAGAGCTTGTTGTCGGCGTTCTCGCGGACCGCGCAGGTGTTGAAGACGACGACGTCGGCGTCGCCGTCGGCGCCTTCGGGTGCGCGTACGTACCCGGCGTCCTCGAGCAGGCCGGAGAGCCGCTCGGAGTCGTGGACGTTCATCTGGCACCCGTAGGTGCGGATCTCGTAGCTGCGGTGGCGGGTGTCCTGCGCGGTCATGCGACAAGGGTAGGCGGTGCGCGGGTCTCCCCCGTACGCGGAGCCGTGCGGGAGCCCGCCCCGACGCCGGACCCGGAGGCCCGGCGGGGGATCAGAGCGGGCCCGCCCCCGTCGGCTGCGGAGTGGGACGGCTGTGGAGCCGGCGCAGGTACTGCTCCGCCGTGGGCAGCGTCTCCAGCAGGATCTGCTGCTGGCGCTTGATCCGCAGGAAGTGCGCGTCGGCCACGTCCCGTGCGTCCTGCCGGTGGGCGAGCGCGGCCCGGGGCGCGGTACGGGCCGGGTCCAGCGCCGCCAGTACCCCGACGTGGCCCAGCTCATGGGCGGCCGGGGCCAGGCCCGCCCGGTGCGCGGCCAGGCAGTCCGCCAGCTCCGCGGAGAGCGGCAGTTCCCGCTGGGCCTTCCAGAACGGGGTGTCCGCGCGGGGTGCGGCCCGGTAGATCAGCTGGGCGAGGTCGCGGGCGCGGGCGTGCCCGGCCGCGGCGTCGCGGTTGAAGCGGGCCGCCGGACCCTCCCGGTCCTGGCGGGAGGGGAAGTCGCGTACCAGCCGGTCGAGGGCGGTCAGGACGCCGCCGCTCAGCGGTGCGGGCGCCAGCGGTTCGAGGGACGAGGCGGCGGGGCCGACGGCGACGCAGTTCTTCACCCAGGCCCGGCGGCTGTGCCCGGTGCGCAGACCGGTGTGGCGCACGACGGCCCGCTCGGGCCGCAGGCCCCACAGGCCGCACAGGGTGCGGACCGCTTCGTCCGGCTCCGTCCAGTCGCGGGCGTAGACGTGTCCGGCGCCGAACCTGCCCGGCAGCGGCGTCTTCCAGGCCCAGCCGTACGGCAGTGCGGTGGCGGTCGTGAAGGGATCGATGCCGTGCGCCGCGTGGTCGTCCGGGACCGTGACGGTGACCGCGCTGTCGCACAGCAGTCGGTCGCCGGCGGGGACGAACGGCTCCCGCAGCGTCCCGGCGATCAGCAGTCCCTCCGGTCCCGTGCAGTCGAGGAAGAAGTCCCCGTGCACGGCACGGCCGTTGGCGGTGTGCACGACGGTGAGCATTCCGTCCTCGTCCCGCTCGGCGCGGAGCAGTTCGTCATGGACGGCCCGGACACCGAATCGGCCGGTCGCCAGATTCCGCAGAAATCGCGTGAACATACGGATGTCGACATGCCAGCCGTACGGAAGAGCTGCCCGGCCGTCCAGCCACCGGGGGGATTTTCCGGCGTCCATCAGCGGCGGTTCGCGGAAACACGCATGGTCGAACGGCTCGATCGTCTCGCCGTTCCTCCTGCGGTACTGCCAGTGCTCGGAGAGGAGCGAATCCTCGCACTCCGGGATTTCCGAGCACGGGGCGTAGAAATGATCCGCTCCCCCGCTCCCCATGGTGCGGGCCGCGCTTTCCGCCGGTCCTTCCGTGCGCCAGTTGACGTAACGGACAGCCGTTCTGAACGACGCGCAGCAGGCCCGCATCCATTCGTCCTCGAGCACCCCGAGACGGTCGAAGAGATCCCGCTGGATCTCCGGCCCTACGGCTGTGACCTGCCCCGTTTCCGGGGAGTCGGCGCGTGACGGCGTCTCCAGCACGGTGACGGAGACGGTTTCGCGGAACGCGGACGCGAGGCGGGCGGCGGCCGTCCAGCCGGCTGCCGTGCCGCCCACGACGACGATTCGCGTGATGTGACTGTCCATGGAATGAGCCTGTCTCCCTTTCTTGTACGGCATGTATATCGAAGCTGTACCGGCCTGTATCGATCTGTATCGGCGCCTACAGATCCGCCGGGTAATTCATATGTCAATGCGGCCGAACCTGTTGGTGCGGGACCTGAACGGGACCCGGACTCACCTACAGGAGGAATAATGTTCGACGCCGAAACCGGCCCGTCCCGGGTCCAGCACCCGTTGGAAGTTCTGGCGGAGATCGAGCAACAGGGAACCGTCGACGAGGAACTGCTGCTGCAGGACAGCTCCACGCACTGGGGCGAAGTACTGGCCGACTACGTCGACGCCCTGAACGCACTGGCCGCCCACGAGTCCCACGCCAATGCGGGGATACCGAGATACGGGCTGGACGAGGGACACGCCGGCGGCTGCGGCTGATCGGACCTGAAACGGCCCGCCGGCCGGCCATGAGAGCGGCCGGCCGGCGGGCCGAAGGTGCGGAGCAGCAAAGAAGGAGCAGGAAAGAGCGAGCAGGAAAAGGAAAAGGGAAAGCGCTCAGTGAGCCTTTTCAGCGTGACCACCGATCGGGTGATGGCCTTGGTGCCCGCAACGGACAGGGCTCCCGTGCCGTTGGGTGAGGTGTTCGAAGTCTCA
>NZ_JBSFUW010000022.1:0-120947 GCF_053591995.1 Streptomyces sp. NPDC002835
GAGGTGTCCGGGTCCATCGCGTTGAGGAACCACAGCCGCCGCTGGCCGAACGACGCCGGAACCACCTCGCCGCGCGGCACGGAACGCAGCGCGGGCCGGCCGTGGACCGTGGAACCGCCCTGTGCGCCGACGAGTCCGGCCTCGCCGAGCGCGGTGGCCAGCTCCGCGACAGTCGGCGCTTCGAACACCGTACGGACGGAGACCTCGGCACCCAGTACGGTCCGGATGCGGCTGACGAGCCGGGTGGCGAGCAGGGAGTGGCCGCCCAGGTCGAAGAACCCGTCGTCGATGCTCACCTGCTCCAAGGTAAGGCCGAGGATGTCGGCGAACACCTGGCAGAGCGTCGCCTCCCGCTCGTTGCGCGCGGCACGCCCGCGGGCCGGGCCGCGGACGGGGGCGGGCAGCGCCGCCTTGTCCACCTTCCCGTTGAGGGTGAGCGGCAGGGCGTCGAGGCGGACGAAGGCGCTGGGCACCATGTAGTCCGGCAGTGCGGCCGCCACCGAGGCACGCACCTCGGACTCCTCCGGCTCCGCATCCGCGGCCGGCACGTAGTAGGCGACGATGCGCTTGTCGCCGGGCGGGTCGGTGCGGACGACGACGGTCGCCTGCGCGACGTCGGTACGGGACTGCAGGCACGCCTCGATCTCGCCGAGTTCGATACGGAAGCCGCGCACCTTGACCTGCTCGTCCGCGCGCCCCTCGAACTCCAGGGCACCGTCGGTGTTCCAGCGGACCAGGTCGCCCGTCCGGTACATCCGCGCACCGGGTTCCCCGAACGGGTCGGCCACGAAGCGGTCGGCGGTCAGATCCGGCCTGCCCAGGTAGCCCCGCGCGAGCCCGGCACCCGACAGGTAGAGCTCACCCGTCACCCCGCGCGGCACCAGCCGCAGATGCCGGTCGAGCACGTAGACGCGCCGGTTGTCGAGCGGCCGGCCGATCGGCACCGAGTCGGGCACCCCGGCGGCACCGCGCATGGTGGAGGCAAGGGCGGTGACGGTGGTCTCGGTGGGGCCGTAGGCGTTGTGCAGGAGCAGTGACGGATTGGCCGCCAGGACGCGCCGGGCCGCGGCGGCCGGGAACGCCTCGCCGCCGACGACCAGTTCGCGTACGCCCGCGAGGGACTCCGGCCGGTCCTCGGCGACGAGCCGGAAGACCGCCGTGGGCATGGCGAGGGCCCGGACCGCGTTCTCCTCGATGGTGCGGGCGAGTTCGGCGACGTCCAGCTCGCCGGGGGGCGAGATCACCAGCTGACGCCCCGACAGCAGCGGCACCCACAGTTCATGGACGGAGGGGTCGAACCAGTGGGCCAGGTGCTGGAGCGCCCGTTCCTGGCCGGGCCCGGACCAGAGCGTGTCGAGGGCGAAGCCGACCACGTTCCGGTGCGGCACGCCGACGCCCTTGGGCTTGCCGGTCGACCCGGACGTGAACATCACATAGGCCAGCTGGTCCGGGCGGACGTGCACGCCCGGGTCCGTGTCGTCCTCCGGCAGCGCGTCCACGCCGACCACCACGGTCGCCGCCCGCGCGGCCTCGTACCCCTCGACATCGGTCACCAGGACGACGACCCCGTTGTCGGCCATCATCTCCGCCTGCCGCTCCAGCGGGCTGCGCGGATCGATCGGCATGTAGGCGCCGCCCGCCTTCAGCACGGCCAGCACGGAGACCACCAGCTCCACCGAACGGGGCTGCAGGACCGCCACCCGGTCCTCGGCGCGCACACCGAGGGCCAGCAGCCGGCGGGCGAGCCGGTTCGCACGCCGGTCCAGCTCGGCATACGTCACCTCGCGGCCCTCGAAGACCAGGGCCACCGCGTCCGGAGCCGCGGCCACCTGCTCCGCGAACCGTGCGGGGATCGACAGGTCCGGCAGCTCACGCGTACGTCCCTGGCCGGCCGCGAGGACCACGGCACGCTCGGCGGCGGGCAGGAGGTCCGCCGTGGCCGGCACGGTTCCGGGGTCGGCGGTGAGCCGGTCGGCCATGGTGCGCAGCTGCTCGGCGACCGACTCGACCTCGGTGGCGGGCACCAGGTCCTCCCGGAAGTGGAGCTGCAGCTCCAGCTCCTCGCCCGGCACCGCGATCACGGCGAGCGGGTAGTGCCCTCGCTCCTCACTGCTCACCGCGGTGAGCCGCAGGCCGGTGCCGGGAAGCTCCGTCGTCTCCGGGGCCAGCGGGTAGTTCTCGAACACCAGCAGGGTGTCGAACAGTTCACCGGTGCCCGCGGCACGCTGGATGTCGGTCGTACCCAGGTGGTGGTGGCCCAGCAGGTCCGCCTGGTCGGCCTGGACACGGCGCAGCAGTTCGCCGAACGAGTGCGCCTCGCCGGTCCGGACCCGGACCGGGACGGTGTTGATCAGCAGGCCGACCATCGACTCGACGCCGGGCACCTCCGGCGGCCTGCCGGACACCGTGGTCCCGAACACCACGTCGTCGTGGCCGGTCCTCGAGGCCAGCAGCAGCGCCCACAGGCCCTGCAGGACGGTGTTGACGGTGACTTCGCAGCGCTGGGCGAGACCGGTGAGCCCGGGCAGCCGTACCGTACGGCACTGCGAGCGGCCCGGCTCCGGCGATGTGGTGCGGGCGGGCCCGGCGAACAGGGTCGGTTGCTCGACGCCCGCCAGCGCCCGGCGCCAGCTGTCGGCGGCGGCGGCGCGGTCCTGGTCGCCCAGCCAGGCCAGGTAGTCGCGGTACCGGGGGGCGGGCGGGAAGCCGGAGACGTCGGCACCGGCGGCGTAGCAGTCGAACACCTCCCGCAGCAGCAACGGCACCGACCAGCCGTCGAGAAGGATGTGATGGTTGGTCAGGACCAGCCGGTGACGGCCGCCGGGCAGCACCAGCAGCGTGAACCGCACCAGCGGCGGCTCGTCGAGCACGAAACCCGCGCGCCGGTCCGCGGCGACGATCCGATCGCTCTCGCGCCGCGCGGCCTCTTCGTCCTCCGCCGACAGGTCGAACACCCGGAAGGGCACCTCGGCGGCGCCGGGCACGAACTGGACGGGGGCACGCAGCCCCCGGTCGGTGAACCCGGAACGGAGGTTGGGGTGACGGTCCAGCACCAGCTGTGCCGAGGCACGCAGACGGTCGGCGTCGAGGGAACCGCTGAGGTCGAGGAAGATCTGCGGGGTGTACGGGTCGGCCCCGCGCTCGTGGTAGGCGGCGTGGAAGTAGAAGGACTCGGCGAGCGGGGGCAGCGGCAGTACGTCGGTGAGGTCCGGTACGGCGGCCACCAGGGTGTCCACCTCGGCCTGGTCGAGCGCGGTCAGCGGGAAGTCGCTCGGGGTGTGGCCACTGGCCGTGCCCGCGGCGTCCCGGAGGACTTCCAGTGCCTGCCGCCACAGCTCCGTCAGCTCCGTGACGTCCCGTTCCCCGAACAGGTCGGCCGGCCAGCTCACCGTGGCGGACAGTTCCGGACCGTCGGCGCCCTCGACGCTGACCGCGTTGATCTCCAAGGCGTGCCGCACCGGGGCGTCGGCCCCGGTGCCGCCGCCGAGTTCGGTCTGTTCCGGTGCGAGCACCCAGTCGTCCGCTCCGGTGGAGGCGGCGATCCGGCCGAGATAGTTGAACGCCAGTTGGGGTGTGGCGAGACCGGCGAACTCCGGAGCCGTCTCCGGGTTGAGGTGGCGCAGCCGGCCGTAGCCGAGGCCCGCGGGCAGCGTCCTCAGATGCTGCTTGACCCGGCGCACCGCGGCGGCCGCCTGCACCGCGGCCTCCCCGGTGGAGCCTGCGGCGAACACGGCGTCGACGTCCACCCCGGACAGGTCCAGGCGGGCCGGGTACATGACGGTGAACCAGCCGACGGTACGGGAGACGTCCAAGGCGTCGACCTGGTCACGGCCGTGGCCCTCGAGGTCCACCAGCAGCGCCGGGGAGCCCTCGCCGTGCCGGGCGCGCCAGTGGGTCACCGCCAGCGCGAGACCGGTGAGCAGCATCTCGTGGGTGCGGGCGAGGTACGCGGCGGGCACCGTGGTCAGCAACGCGCCGGTCAGCGGCGCGGGCAGGGCGAGACGGACACGGCGCTGCGTCGCCGCGGTGTCGGCCGCGGGGTCGACCGGGCGGGCACCGAGCGGGGCCTCGGGTTCGCCGAGGACCGCCAGCCAGGCGTCCAGATCGGCCAGTACGGACGGGTCGTGCGCGCCCTCGGCGACGGCGTGCGCCCAGCGCCGGAAGGGCACCGGCGAGGACTGCTCGCCGGCGAGGGCCGCCGGGCCGGCGGCGAGGTCGGCGGCGAGAATGCGCCAGGACACCCCGTCGACCACCAGGTGGTGCAGGACGAGCAGGAGCCGCCCCTGCTCGCCGGGGCCCGCGTCGAACCACACCACGCGCACCGTGACACCGGAGTCGGGGTCGAGTTCGCCGTGGGCCCGCTCGTGTTCGGCCCGCAGTGCGGCGCGCAGTTCATCGGGACCGCCGCCCGTGACGTCGACGCGGCGCACGCATCCCTCGGCGCTCTGCGAGGGCCGGCCGTCGATGACGGCCCGCCAGGTGCGGCGGCGGACCAGCCGCATCCGCAGGGCCTCGTGCCGGTCGAGGACCGACTGCACCCTGGCGTGCAGGTCTTCCTCGCTCAGGCCCGCCGGGGTGGTGAGCAGCATGGACTGGGCGAAGTCGGCCACCGGGCGGTCGTGTTCGCGCAGCCAGTGCATGACCGGCGTGAGCCGCACCGGTCCGGTCGCCGCGACCCGGGCCTCGCCCGCGCCGTCGGCCGCCTCCTGCCCGACGTGCTCCGCGGCGGCGGCGAGGGCCGCGGCGGTGCGGTGGGTGAACACGTCCTTCGGTGTGAACACCAGACCGGCCGCGCGGGCCCGCGTGACCAGCTGGATGGACATGATGCTGTCGCCGCCGAGGTCGAAGAAGCTGTCGTGCACACCCACGGCGGGCAGCCCCAGCACCGTGGCGAACAGCTCGCACAGGACGCCCTCGCTCGCACCGCGGGGCGCGCTCCGGACACCGGAGGTGGTGAACTCGGGGGCGGGCAGCGCCCTGCGGTCCACCTTCATCCCGTTGTCGCTCATCGGCAGTGCGTCCAGCACCATGACGGCGGAGGGCACCATGTACTCCGGCAGCACCGACGCCGCGTGGGCGCGCAGCACGTCGCCGTCGGCACCGCCGCGCCCGGCCGGGACGACGTAGCCCACCAGACGCTTGACGCCCGGTGTGTCCTCACGTACGACGACCACGCACTGCCGGACCGCGGGATGGGCGGACAACACCGCCTCCACCTCGCCGAGTTCGATGCGGAACCCGCGGATCTTGACCTGGTCGTCCGTCCGGCCGAGGAACTCCAGCTCACCCGAGGCGTTCCAGCGCACCCGGTCACCGGTGCGGTACATCCGGGCGCCCGGCGCCCCGAACGGGTCGGCCACGAACCGCTGCGCGGTCAGCGCGGGACCGTCGAGATATCCCCGGGCCAGCCCCTCGCCCGCGACGTACAGCTCGCCCGGTACGCCCGGTGGCACCAGGTTCAGCGCGTCGTCGAGCACGAAGGCCCTGGTGTTGTACAGCGGGCCGCCGATCGGCGGGGCCGTTCCCGGGCGCAGCGGCCCGCTGAACGTGGTGGCGACCGTGTACTCGGTCGGACCGTAGCCGTTGAGCATCCGGCGGCCGTCGGCGAACCGGGTGACCAGCTCGGCCGGACAGACGTCACCACCGGCGGCGACGGTACGCAGGTCGGGCAGGTCCACCTCGGGCAGGGTGGACAGCGCGGCGGGCGGGATGAGCGCGTGGGTCACCCGGTTCGCGGTGAGCACGTCGGCGAGCGTGGAACCGATCAGCGGGCCTTCGGAGGACACCACGAGCGCGCCGCCCGATCCGAACGCCAGACACAGCTCCAGGATCGAGGTGTCGAAACTGGGGGAGGCGAACTGCAGCACCCGGCTGTCCCGGTCGGCCGCGAACCGGTCCCGCAGGAACGCGGTGAGGCCGGCGAGACCGCGGTGGGGGACGACGACGCCCTTCGGGACGCCCGTCGACCCGGAGGTGTAGATGACATAGGCGGTGTTGTCCGCCGACGCCGCGGCACGGGCGCCGGCGCCCGTGCTGACGTCGGCGCCCGTGCCGGCGCCGGCGGGGCCGGCCGCGGTGTCCGCCTCGGCGAGCAGGTCCTCCACGAGCAGCACCGGACAGGACGACTCGGGCAGCGCCGCGGCGGTCGCCGACGACGCCACCACGAGCAACGGCCGGGCATCGCCCAGGATGTGCCCGATCCGCTCGGCCGGGAAGGCCGGATCGACGGGCACGAACGCGGCTCCCGCCTTGCTGACGGCCAGTTCGGTGACCACGAGATCCACCGATCGCGGCAGCACCACCGCCACCAGCCGCTCCGGCGCCGCACCCCGCGCGGCCAGCAGCCGGGCCAGCCGGCCGGCCCGGTCGTCGAGCGCGGCGTAGCTCAGCCGCTCCTCGCCCGCCAGCACCGCGAGGGCCTGTGGGGCCACGGCGGCGGTGTCCTCGAAGATCCGCGCCAGGGTCCACGCGGGAACGTCGCGGGAGGTGCCGTTCCACTCGGTCAGCAGCCGGTGCCGCTCGGCCGGACCGAGCACGTCGACGGCGCCGATCCGGCCGCCGGGATCGGCGACCGCCGCGCCCAGCACCCGGACCAGCCGGTCGACGATCCCCACCGCGGTGTCCCGGTCGTACAGGTCGGTGCTGTACTCGAGGTGACCGGTCAGCCCGGCGGGAGTACCGTCCGCGGCCCGCCGCTCACGCACCTCGAGGACCAGGTCGACCTTGGTGTACTCCCGCTCCGCCGGCAGCAACCGGACCTCCGCGCCCGGCAGTTCCAGCCGCGGGTCGTCGTCCTGGAGGACCAGCATCACCTGGAACAGCGGGTTGTGGGCCGTCGACCGTTCCGGCCGCAGCCCCTCCACCAGCCGCTCGAACGGCAGGTCCTGGTGGGCGTAGGCGGCGAGATCGCTCTCCCGTACGCGGGCCACCAGTTCGGCGAAGCTGGGATCCCCCGAGGTGTCGGTGCGCAGCACCACGGTGTTGACGAAGTAGCCCACCAGGTCGTCCAGCGCCTGATCGCCCCGCCCGGCCACGACGCTGCCGATCGGCAGGTCCGTACCGCCGCCCAGTTTGGTCAGGACGGTGGCCAGCGCGGCCTGCACCACCATGAACAGGGTCGCCCCCTGGCTCCGGGCCAGCCGGACGAGTCCGCCGTGGAGGTCGGCGTCGATCTCGATCGCGGCCGTGGAGCCGCGGAAGGTCGGGTGCGCCGGCCGGGGGCGGTCGGTCGGCAGCAACAGTTCCTCGGGCAGCCCGTCCAGTGCGCCACGCCAGTACGCGAACTGCCGGGCGGCGAGGCTCTCCGGGTCCTCGTCGGCGCCCAGGACCTCGCGCTGCCAGTGGCAGTAGTCCCCGTACGTGACGGCGAGGGGCGCCCACTCGGGACACCGGCCGTCGAGACGGGCGGTGTAGGCGAGCGAGAGGTCACGGGCGAGCGGGCCCAGCGACTGGCCGTCACCGGCGATGTGGTGCAGCAGCAGAAGCAGCACGTGCTCGTCGTCGCCCAGAGTGAACAGGACGGAACGCAGCGGCAGTTCGGCGGTCAGGTCGAAGGCATGGCCGGTGGCGGCCCGCAGCGCGGCGGGCAACTCGTCCTCGGCCGTGGGGACGACGTCCAGATCCGGTCGTGCGTTCTCCGGGGCCGGCACCACCTGGCGCGGCGCCCCCGAGTCGTCGTCGGAGAAGAGGGTCCGCAGCGGCTCGTGCCGGGCGACCACGTCGTGGAGCGCCGCCCGCAGCGCCTCCGGGTCCAGCGCGCCGGTGATCCCCAGCACGAGACCCATGTTGTACGTCGGGGAGGGGCCCTCCAGCCGGTGCAGCACCCACTGCTGGTGCTGCCCGGACGACAGCGGCGCGGGACCGTCCCCGCCCGCCGGACGCAGCGGCGGGCGGCTGCTCGCCGACCCGGTGCGTTCGAGGAGTCGCAGGGCGGTGGGCGCCTCGAACACGTCCCGTACGGTGATTCCGGCGCCCAGCAGGGTGCGCACCCGGGCGACCAGACGGCTCGCCAGCAGGGAGTGCCCGCCCAGCGCGAAGAAGTCGTCGTCCACCCCGACCCGGTCCACGCCCAGCACCTCGGCGAACAGCCCGCACATCAGGCCCTCGGCGACCGTGAGGGCGGCCCTGCCGGTACCGGGCGCACCGTAACGCGGCGCGGGCAGCGCACGCCGGTCGAGCTTGCCGTTGACGGTGGTGGGCAGCGCGTCCAGTACGACGAAGGCGGCGGGCACCATGTAGGCGGGCAGCGCCTCGGCGACCAGGGCGCGCAGCACCTCGGGGTCCGGGACGGCGTCGGGGGCCGGCACCACGTAGGCGACGAGCCGGTGGTCGCCGGGCGCGGCGGGGTTGTCGTCACGGGCGACCACCGCCGCCTGGGCGACCCCGGGTGACGCCGCCAGCACGGTCTCGATCTCACCGGGTTCGATACGGAAGCCGCGGATCTTCACCTGCTGGTCGACCCGGCCGCAGTACTCCAGCTCGCCCTCGGCGGTCCGGCGCGCGAGGTCGCCGGTCCGGTACATCCGGGTGCCGGGCGGGCCCCAAGGGTCGGCCACGAACCGCTCCGCGGTCAGCCCCGAGCGCCCCAGGTAGCCGTCGGCGAGCTGGACACCCGCCAGATAGAGCTCACCCATGACACCGACCGGCGCGGGCCGCAGCACGGGGTCCAGTACGAGGGCCCGCGTGTTCCACACCGGGCGTCCGATCGGGACACCGGTACGGGGCTCGTCGGGACCGCACTGGTGTGCCGTCACGTCGACGGCCGCCTCGGTCGGCCCGTAGAGGTTGTGCAGTTCGACACCGGACCCGCTGCCCAGCACGGTGCTGAACCGCTCCGCGGTGGGGCTGTTGAGCGCCTCTCCGCTGCAGAACACCCGGCGCAGTCCGGCACAGTCCGCCGGTCGCGCGGCGGTGAGGAACGCGTCCAGCATCGACGGCACGAAGTGCACGGCGGTGATCCGCTCCGCGCCGATCAGACTGCTCAGCGCGGCCGGATCGGTGTGCGCGCCGGGAGGGGCGACCACCAGGGTCGCGCCGGCGAGCAACGGCAGGAAGAACTCCCACACCGACACGTCGAAACTGACCGGCGTCTTCTGCAGGATCCGGTCGGCACGGCCGATCGCGTACTCCTCCCGCATCCACAACAGGCGGTTCACGATGGCCTGTTGGGACACGGCGACGCCCTTGGGACGTCCCGTCGAGCCGGAGGTGTAGATGACGTAGGCCGTGTCGAGGCCGCACAGGGCACCACCCCGCTCGGCGTCGACCGGGGCGTGGGCCGGGGCATCGCCCGGCAGGTCCAGGTCCTCGACCGCCAGGCACGGCACGTCCTGGACCGACGCCGTCACCGGGACCAGCGCGGCGGTCGTCAGGAGCAGCGCCGGACGGGCGTCGGCAACCATGAAAGCGATCCGGTCGGCGGGCAGGCCCGGGTCGACCGGGACATAGGCCGCGCCGGCCTTGTGCACCGCGTACAGCGCTGTGACCAGTTCGAAGGACCGCTCCATCGTGACGGCGACCCGGTCCCCACGACGGACGCCCTCGCCCAGGAGCCGGTGCGCCAGCCGGTTCACCCGCTCGTCGAACTCGGCGTACGTCAGCGTGTTGCCGTCGAACACCACGGCCGGGGCGTCCGGGGTCTCGCGTACCCGCTGCTCGAACAGGGCGGGCAGCGTCGTCGCCGGCACCTCGCGCACGGTGTCGTCCGCGCCGCGCAGGAGTTCCTCGCGTTCGGCCGGGGTCGTGACATCGACGGTGGCGAGCGGACGGTCGGCCGCCGCGCCGACCAGGACGTCGACCACGGCGTCCAGCCGGGCACGCAGGTCCGCGAACTCCCGCTCGGTGAACACCTCGGCGTGCACGTCGTAGACGAGGTTGAGGCCACCGTCCTCAGCACGGCGTTCCAGGGCGAGGGAGAGGTCGTCGGTGGGGACGGTGGACACGTTGCGGCAGAGCGCGCGGAGGCCCGCGAAGTGCAGCGTGGTCCTGCCGAGCACCAGGTTGATCTGCGGGCCGTACAGCCGGCGCGTACTGCCGAGCAGTCCGAGGTCGTGACGCAGGTCCTCCTGGCGGTAACGCTGGTGCCGGACCGTGGCCCGCATGTCGGCGGACACGGCGCGGACCAGTTCGCCGACCGTCGCCACCGCGTCCAGGCGCACGCGCAGCGGCAGGACGTTGGAGATCATGCCGGGGACGGCGTCGCGGACCCCGCCGCGCGCGGCGGCGGGCAGCCCGAGCACCACTTCACCGTCACCGCGCTGCCGGTCCAGGTAGAGCGCGAGAGCGGCGACCGGCAGCACCGGCCAGGCCACCCCGAGTTCCCGGGCGGCGGCCTGCACCGCCTCCAGCCGCTCGGGGGACCAGGTGACGACGGCACGGTGCTGCTCGGTCGGCGCGTGCGGCACATCGGCGCCGAGCGACACCGGCTCGGCGGCGTCGGCCAGGCGCGCCGTCCAGAACGCCCGGTCCCGCTCGTGGTTCGCCGAGGCGCGGTACTCGGCCTCCGAGTCGGACAGGGTGCGCAGCGGCGGGATGCCCGCCTCGGGGACCGGCTGCCCGCCGACCAGCGCGGTGTACACCTCGGCACAGCGCTGCTGGACGAGGAACTGGCCGACGCCGTCCATGAGCAGGTGGTGGTACTGCTGGAACCACACGAACTCGGTGTCGGCCAGCTTCAGCAGCGCGAAGTCGTACGCCGCCGGCCTGCTGACGTCCAGCGGCAGGTCGAGCCGCCGGCGCTGCCACTTCTCGGCGGCGGCAGCCGGGTCCTCGGCGCCGGACAGGTCGACATACGTCAGCGGCGGCTCACCCACCGGCTCACCGACGACGAACACCGGCTCGCCGCCGCTGCCCGTGTCCGACACCCGGCCGCGCAACACCTCCATGTCGGCAACCGTCCGCGCCAGCGCCCGGCGGAACAGCCCGACGTCCAGCGCCCCCGGGATGCGCGTCCCTTCGGCGACCCGGTAGCGAGGATTCGTGGGGTCGATGAGCTGCGCGAACCACAGGCCCCGCTGTCCGGCGGTCAGCGGTACGTCGAAGACGGAAGTGGCGTCCGGCATGGGATCTCCAGGAAGGGTGAACACCGCCGCTGTGCCCTGCCCACCGGCGTGTACGGATGTCGGCCGGCCTGTCGGCGACCGGTTCGGATGTCGGGGCGGCCGGTCAGGATCCGGACGGCGACGTCAGTGCCAGGCCCGCGACCGCGTGACGCTCCTCCTCACCCGCTGTCGCGTAGACCGCGCCGGTCGTGCCGGCGTTGAAGGCGCCGACCGCGGCGACGCACTGCAGCACCCCCAGTGCGCCGGAGCAGGACCCCCAGGCGGCGGTGAGATCGTGGCGCGGTACCTCGGGCAGCCGCGTCGTCCCCGGGGCCCCGCCGGCCGGCACGTGCCAGGCCACCGGCTCCGCGGACGTCACGGCGGCCAGGCCCGCGAGGCAGGCCGCCAGATCCGCGCCCCGCGCGTGCCCGTCGACGCGGGCGAGGGACCGGGCACCGCGCTCGGCCGCGGCCGCCGCGCTCTCCATGACCACGGCGACGGCCCCGTCCAGCGGCGCCGCCCCGTCCCGCAGACTGCGGACCGGCTCCGTGTCGGGTTCGACACCGATCACCAACGCCCGTGCCAGACGGCCCGTTTCGAGCATCGTGGCCGCCCAGCGCATCGCGTCCAGGCCGGATGCCGACCCGTTGCACACCATCAGGTTCGGGCCGCGCAGACCGTACTTGATGGCCACCGACGAGGCGATGACGTTGCTGCACAGCTTCGGCAGGTCCATGGGGCTCAGCTCGTCCGTGGTCGCGCCGCGCAGCGTGTCGATCACGCCCATCACCGTGTCCAGCGTGCCCGTGTTGGAACTGACCACCACGCCCACGGTCTCGGTGGGCACGGTGAACTCGCCCTCCGGGAGGAGGAGTCCGGAATCCCGTAACGCCGCGTGCGCGGCGCACAGCGCGAGTTGTGTCGCCCGGTCCAGGTAACGCAGTCTCCGGTGGCCGCCTCCGCGGCCGAGGATCCGGGTGGTCTCGACGGGTTCCGCTTCCTGCCGCCGCCCGTCGAGCACGGCCTCGGGACGGTCGGCGCCGGGCAGGGTCACCCCGGTGCCGGTGACGACGATCCCCCGGTAGGCGTGACTTCTCATCGGGCTGCCTCCAGTACGGCCACCGTGTTCATGCCGCCGAAGCCCAGGGCGTTGACCTGGGCGATGGTGACCGGTTCACGGGCGGCGGCTCCGGTGACGAGGCGGAACCCCTCGGCCTCCGCCAGGGGTTCGGTCAGGCCGACCACGGGCGGGACCACCCCGTGCCGCATCGACTGGGCGGCGCTGATCAGGCTCATCACCCCGGAAGCGCCCCCGTTGTGCCCGGTCATCGACTTGATCGCCGTCATCAGCGGCACCCCCGCGGCGGCACCGAAGACCTCCCGCGTCGTGGCGGCCTCCGCCTTGTCGTTGAGCCCGGTGCCGGTGCCGTGCAGCATCACCAGATCGACCTCCTCGGGCCTCACCCCGGCCGAACTGTGCGCGGCACGCATCACCTTCGCGAGACCGGCGGGGTCGGGTGCCGTGTCGTGCATCGCGTCGCAGCCCACCTCGACGGCCCGTACGCGGCAGAGCGGTTCGGCGGCGTCGCGGCAGAGCACCACGGCTGCGGCGCCCTCGCCCATCATGAAACCGACCCGGTTGCGGTCGAAGGGCTGCACCCGTTCGGGAATGACGGGGTGCACCCGCTCCATGACGCCTGACATGCTCTCGTTGAGCACATCCACACCGGCGACGACCACGGAGTCCGCCTGGTCGGTGGCCAGCATGTCCACGGCGAGCGCCAGGGCGTAGACGGAAGCCGCGCAGGCGTTGGCGATGGTGTGGGTGTCGGTGGCACCGAAACGTTCCCGAAGCGGAACACCGAAGTGCAGATCCTCGGTCGACATCGCGTCGAGACTGCCGCTGTCGCGCCAGTGCAGTTCGGCCGCGCGCAACTGGCGCAGCCCGCTGCCGACAAGGATCGGCACCTCACGCAAGTCGGTCCCGAGCCCCGCCTGTACGGCGGCCTGCTCGACGGCACGGGCGAGCAACGCGGACGCTCTCCCCGGTACGTCGCGCCCACCGGGATGGTCGTCGATCTGGTAGGCGTACCGTCCCCGGAAAGGTGTCCGGTCGAAACCGCAGAATTCCCGTACCCCGCTGTGGCCGTCGCACAGCTCCGCGAACATCTCGTCGGGATCCGCACCGACCGCGGACACCGCGCCCATCCCGGACACCACCCAACTCATGCAACCCCCCCCGCCCAGCCCGGTCGGCTGTCCCGGCAGTCAGCCTCACCTGTCGCCGCGGGGCGAGCAAACCGTTCTGCAGCAAACTGCCACGCACCGTGCCGTCTTCCCCGGCTGTGACAGCATGACCTCATGTTCACGACGAAGGCCCTGCCCGGCGTGCCGCGTCGGACCGTCCTGGCGGCCCACGCCGTGCCCCTGGTGACGCTGCCCGCGGCGCTGTGGCGGCTCGCCTTCGCGTTTGGACTGCCGGTGTCCGAGATCCCCGTCCCGCACGCCTGGCAGGTGCTGTACGTGGTCGGCCTCGCCGTGATCAGCGAAGGGCTGGCACTGCTCACCCTGGGCCTGGTGCGGCCGTGGGGGGAGACCGTTCCGGGCTGGATCCCGCTGCTGGGAGGGCGCCGGGTCCACCCGCTGGCGGCGACGGTGCCGGCCGTGCTGGGCGGGCTGGTGCTGGCGTTCCTGCTCTACCGGGCGTTCTGGTCCTACTCCACGCACATCGGGCCGGAGGGCACCGGCACACCGGGGCAGTTCGCGCTCCTGCTGGTCTGCTACATCCCGATGCTGTCCTGGCCGCCGCTGCTCATCGCGGTCGCCCTCGCCTACTTCCGGCGCAGGACGGCCACGCCTTCCGCCAGTGATGCCCTCCGGGAAGACGCGGCCTGAAGCGGCGGACGCCGCCGGAACCCGGCGGGCGGCCTCGCCCTCGCGCCAGGCGCGGCAGGAGGAGCGGGTCACGTGCGGCACCCCAGCACGATCGGGGGTGGTGAACTGCTGTGGTGCGACTTCGTATGAGTGAGTTCTGGCGTGTGCGGGTGAGTTCTTGTGGGCTGTTGTGCGTGGGGGGCGGTGTGGTGGACGGGGGTTCGTCTGTCGAATGGGTGACCTTTGCGGGTGGTGGGTCGTTGGTGTGGTGGCGGGTGCGTGTGGTCCGGCATGGAGGGGGTGTTTGCTGTGGGTGGTCTGCGGGAGGTGGCGGCGTCGTTCGTCGTTTCCGGCCCTTCGGGTGTTGCGGTGCGTACTCGGCTGAAGGGTCTCACTCCGGAGGATGAGAAGGTGCTGTGCCTGGTGGGTGCGCAGCTGGGCTCGCTGGCCTCGAAGGACCTCAAAGTGCGGTGCGTGGAGGGGCTGGAGCACAGCTGAACAGCTGAACCGCCCCGGGTTCGGTAGAGATCTCAGTTGGTGGTTGTGATCTGGGGTTTCGTGGTTGTCAGGTAGTAGTTGGTCTCGTACTCGACGGGCGGGACGTGTCCTATCTCACCGTGGAGTCGGCGGTGGCAGTACCAGTCGATCCACTCTGCGGTGGCCAGCTCGATCTGGGAGAGCGTCTTCCATGGCCGTTGCGGCTTGATCAGCTCGGTTTTGAACAGGCCGATCGTGCTCTCCATCAGGGCGTTGACGCTCCTATAGTTGTCAACTCGCCGCGGAGGCCGTCCGCGGGGCGGGTCGGAGCAGGTGGTAGACCTCGCGGATGACGTATCGCTTGAGGCATCGGATGATCTCCCGTTTCGTCTTGCCCTCGGCAGTGCGGCGGGCGACGTAGTCGATCGTGGGCTGGTGGAACCGCATCCGGACGATGACGGTTCGGTAGATCGCGGCGTTCAACTGGCGGTGGCCGCCGTGGTTGATGCGGTGCCTGCCGCTGGTCATGCCCGAGCCGGTGGGCACGGGAGCGATGCCCGCGAGCTTGGCGAGAGCGGCCTCAGACTTGATCCGCTCGGGGTTGTCGCCGGTCACGACGAGGATCTCCGCGGCCGTGTCCACGCCGATGCCGAACGGCTCGAGCAGCTGCGGAGCGGCCCGCTGGACCAGGTCGCCGATCATCTTCGTCAGTTCCTTGGCCTCGGCGTCCAGGTACTGCCATCGCTTGGCGAGCGTCCGCAGGGTGTGGCGAAGTGCGTCCTCGGGTCCTTCCAGACGGCGAGGACGCAGAGCCGCGAGCTGCCGCGCCAGGCTGATCTGAGTCTTGCCGGCAGTCTCCCGGCGCAGGGCGTCCGGGGCATGGACGAGAATCGCCTTCATTGTGACCATCGCTGCCGCACGCTGTTCAACGGCCTGATCATGGGCGATCTTGAGCTGGCGGATCATCTCGGCCTTGCCGTCGGCGGTCTTCGGCGTGGCGGTCGCGAACCCGGCCAACACTGCGCGGGCGGCGTTCTCGGCGTCCGGGCGTCCGGCCTCGACCACCTTGTGGCCGGCCCTGCGCAGGAACGAGGTCAACGTGGCGCCGTAGGAGCCGGTGCCCTCGATCCCGAAGGCCAGAACCTTACCGAACGAGGCGGCCCAGTCCGCCAGTTGCTGGAAGCCGCCGGTGTCGGTGGGAATCGTCAAGGTGGCCAGGATCCCGCCGATCGTGTCCATCACCGCTGCGACGTGCACGTGCTTGTGCGTGTCGACGCCGATCACGACATGCCCGGACCTGGGCTGCTCGCTGTGGTGCACGGTTGGTCCTTCCGGTCGCTAACGTGGGTGTTCACGCTGTCGCCGGTCGGACGGACAGGACTGTCACGGGGACGCTTTGGTGAGTCGGCTCCAGGCTCCTATCAGGTCACGTCCGTCCGGCGGCAGCGCTTGCTGCGTGCCCGGCCGGACGGTCGACAGATCAACGCCAGGACACTCACGGGGTCAGTCATAAGCAAGAGTCAGACCGCCTCAGCCGGGACTACCCGATCCTTGCGGGATCCGGTGCGTAAAGACTGACAGTCGTAGGCGTCGCCGACGGAGCCGATCGAGGCGGCGATGCCGGCCGCGTCCAGGTGTTCGGCAAGTTTGAATCCGCCCTGGCTGCCCGCGTCGCTGTGGTGTATCAACTCGCCGCGAATATAGGGGTGTTCATCGCGGTCGCGTTGCCACAGCGCCATCTCCAGAGCGTCCAGGACGAGCTGGGTCTCCTTCGATGTCGCGGCGGACCAGCCGACGATGCGGCGGGAGAAGGTGTCCACGACGAAGGCGACGTAGACCACCCCGGCCCAGGTCGCCACATGCGTGAAATCCGCGACCCAGCAGCGGTTCGGAGCGGTGGCGACGAAGTCGCGGTCCACCCGGTCCGGTGCCCGCTCGGCCTGCTGGTCCGGGATCGTGGTGATGACCTTCTTGCCGCGGACGGCGCCTGCGATGCCGAGCTCGCGCATGAGGCGTTCGACGGTGCAGCGGGCCACCGCGTGACCCCGCCGGTTCAGCTCGCGCCAGATCTTCCTCGCCCCGTAGACACGGTAGTTGTCGGTGTGGACCTGGCGGATCAGCTCCTTGAGTTCCGCGTCCCGCACGGTACGGGCGGACGGGGTGGCCAGTCGTTTCCTGTGCGCGTAGTAGGTGGAAGGGGCGATCTTGCAGTCGTGCTCGGTGAGCGTTCTGCAGATCGGCTCGACGCCGCCGAAGCGGTCCCGGTGCTCGTCGATGAACGCTACGAGCGTGTGTGTGGCCGGTCGAGCTCGGCCGCGAAGAAACTCGCCGCCGCCTTGAGGATCTCGTTCGCCCGCTTCAGCTCGGCGTTCTCCTTCTTCAGCGCCTTGAGCTGGGCCGATTCCTCCGTCGTCGTGCCCGGGCGCGTCCCGGCGTCGATCTCGTGCTGCTTGAGCCAGTTCCGCAGCGTCTCGCGGGAACCGATGCCGAGCTTGTCCGTGACCGCCTGCAGAGCGGCCGTCTCGTTCGGGTAGTCGTCGCGCACCTCGGCGACCATGCGCACCGCACGGCGGCGGAGCTCAAGCGGGTAACGGGAAGGTCGTGCCATGACTCGATCCCTTTCATGAAATCGAGTCTCCGTTCGACACGGGGCGGTTCAAAGGCACCATCTCCCAAGGCGTCGGGCGCTGCGGCCTGCGCAGATCCCGCTACCGGGGCCTGGCGAAGACCAGCCTTCAGCACCAGCTCACCGGCGCCGCCATCAACCTCGCCCGCATCGACGCCCACCTCACCGAAACACCCCGGGCCCGCACCCGCACCAGCCACTTCGCAGCACTTCGCCCCGCCGACCAAGCCGACGGGGTGAAGCAACAGGGCCCGAATTAACCAACAGCGTCACATGGCGGGGGGCGCGGGGCCCTCACCGGCCCCCAAATTCCGCTTATGATGCACCGGTGTTCGATTCCCGGCACATCAAGACGTTCCACGAGGTGGTCAAGGCCGGTTCCTACTCGGCCGCCGCCCGCGTCCTGGGCTACACCCAGCCGGCGATCACCCAGCAGATGAAGGCCCTCGAACGGGACGTCGGCACGCCCCTGTTCGTCCGCGTGGGCCGCACCATGCGGCTGACCGAGGCCGGCGAGGCGCTGGCCGGACACGCGACGACCATCCTCGACTCCATGTCGGCCGCCCAGGAGCAGATGAACGCGCTCACTCGGCTGCGCGCCGGCCGGGTCCGCCTCTGCGCCTTCCCGAGCGCCAACTCCACCCTCGTACCGGAGACGTTGGCCCGGCTCACGGCGGCCCATCCGGCCATCCGCATCGACCTGCTGGAGAACGAGCCGCCCGAGTCGCTGCGCCGCCTCGCACGCGGCGAGTGCGACGTGTCCCTCGCCTTCACCTACCCCGGTCTGCACGAGCAGGTGCCCGACGACCTGGTGGAGATACCGCTCCTCGAGGACCAGCTGACCGTACTGCTCCCCGCCCGGCACCAGTTGGCCCGCCGCAGGGTCGTACGGCTCACCGACCTCGCGGGCGAACGCTGGATCGCGGGCTGCCCGCGCTGCCGCGCCAACCTCCTCCACGAGTGCGCGGAGGCCGGCTTCGTACCGGACATCGCCTTCATGACGGACGACAACCTCGCCGTGCAGAGCCTGGTCGCGGAAGGGCTGGGGGTCGCCATGGTCCCGTCACTCGTACTGAACTTCATGCGCCACGCGCATGTCGCCGGGCGCCCGCTGCAGCCCGCCACGCGGCGTAAGATCTCCGCGTACGTGCTGCGGGAACATCTGCGCGTGCCCGCGACGGCGCTCGTGCTCGACGAACTGCGGACGGTCGCCGCGAACAAGACCGGCTGCTGACACCGGCCCCCGTCGCCCGCCCCGCATCCATAAGCACCGCTTGGGACCTGCGAAGAAAGCGTCGTTGGACGTCATGGTCGCCGGGTCCGACGCTGCCTGTATGACACCGGCATCCACCGCCCCGGGCGCCTTCACCGCCGCCCGCACCACCGAACGGCTCGACGCCCTGATCGCCGACGTGCGCGCGGCGGTCGGGCGCGGACTGCCGCCCGATCTGACGGCGTACCTGGTCGGCGAGCGCCTCGCGCCGTACCTCGGCGCCGCCGACCTGCTCACGGACGAGCAGCGTGAGAGCGACCCGGTCCGCTACCGCCAGCATCTGCTGCACGCCGAACACGACGGCAGCTTCTCCGTGGTGGCGCTCGTCTGGCTGCCCGGCCAGGGGACGTCCGTGCACGACCACGTCTCCTGGTGCACCACGGGCGTCCACGAGGGGCAGGAGCACGAGCGGCGCTACCGGCTCGTGCCCGCCGCCGGCACGGAGCGCACGGCGCGGCTCGTCGCCACCGCCGACGTGGTCAACGCACAGGGCGAGTTCTGCGGCTTCGCGCCCCCCGGCGACATCCACCGGGTGTGGAACGCCGGGCCCTCGGCCGCGATATCCCTGCACGTCTATGGCGCCGACATATCCCGCCTCGGCACCAGCGTCCGGCGCGTCTACGACGTGCCGGCCGACCGCTGATGGCCCTCCTGCGGGAGCGCCCGGCCGCCTCGACGGGCAGCGGACCGGCAGCCGCCCGCCGCCGGCACGGGCTCGCGCTCGCGGTGCTCGGCGTCGCCCTCGCCTGGTCCGTCCACCGGCTGCTGCCCGCCGTGCCCCTGCTCACCGCCTCCGTGGTGCTCGGCGTCCTGGCCGCCCATCTGCCCCGGCTGCGGGCGGCGGTGCGCGGCCCGGCCCGGCCGGGCCTGTCATACACCGCCAAGCGGCTGATGCGTGTCGGGATCGTGCTCCTCGGGCTGCAGCTCGGCCTCGACGACGTACGCCGCCTGGGCTGGGCGACCGTGGCCATGGTGCTCGTCGTCGTGACGGCCACCCTGCTCGGGACCTGGTGGCTCGGGCGGCGCCTGGGGCTGCCCGGCGATCAGCCGCTGCTGGTCGCCACCGGATACGCGATCTGCGGGGCCTCCGCGATCGGCGCGGTGAGCGAGGCGACGGACAGCGAGGAACGGGACGCCGCCACCGCCGTGGCGCTGGTGACCCTCTGCGGGACCCTCGCGATCGTCGTACTGCCCCTGCTTCAGGGCCCGTTGGGACTCGGAGACGCGGAGTTCGGCCGCTGGGTCGGGGCCGGCGTGCACGACGTGGGCCAGGTCGTCGCCACCGCGCAGACCGCCGGCGGCCCGGCACTCGGCGAGGCCGTGCTCGTGAAACTGATGCGGGTGGCGCTGCTCGCCCCGCTGGTCGCAGTCGTGGCGCTGTCCGTACGGCGCCGCAGGCGCAGCGGGACGGCCGGCTACCGCGACACCGGCCGCAAACGGGTGCCGCTGGTGCCGCTGTTCGTCGTCGGCTTCCTCGTCGCGGTGGCGGTGCGCAGCACCGGTCTGGTGCCGGCGCAGGCACTGGACGCCGCCCGCACCGCGCAGGAACTGCTGCTGGCTGCCGCCCTGTTCGGGCTGGGCAGCGCCGTCGACCTGCCCTCGCTCACCCGCACGGGCGGCCGCGTGGCACTCCTCGGACTGTCCGCCTGGCTGGTCGTGGCGGGCGTGTCGTACGCCGGGGTGCTGCTCGTCGCGAGCTGAACCGGAGGTGTCTTCTGTTGTGCCCGGGGCCGGGACTCCCATGGCGTCACGGCTACGGTCGCATGTGGGGTACGACGTGGCCGGTCGGCATCCCGGCTGCCCCGGGCACACTCGGAAGCTATGCCCGCCGGCCGGGCGCCGCCTATAGGGAACCGGTGATGTACCTATACGCAAAGAATCGGCCGGACCGCCCGGCCCGCTCCGCAGGGCTCATTCCGGGCGCTGCGAGCGGGTCCGCGAAATGCTCTGCCGGGACTGCGACTCCAGCTTCCGCCGGGCGCGGGACACATGCTGCTCCACCGTACGCGGCGACAGATGCAGCGTCGCCGCGATCTCCCGGTTGGTGAGCCCGGTCGCCGCCAGGTCCGCGACCTCCTGCTCGCGCGGCGACAACTGGTCGCCGTAGCTGGGGCGGCCGCGGGGCCGCTGCTCGTCGGCGGGCTGGTGGGACCGCAGCTCCGCACGGAAGCGGGCCGCGTCCCACACCGCGCCCAGCTCGGTCAACTGGGCGACGCACGAGGACAGTTCGGCGACGGCGGCCGCGGTGTCCGTCCCCGACGCCAACTGGCAGCGGGCCGCTCCCTCGGTGGCCAGGACGGTGGCGTACGGGCGGGTGATGCCGGCGTAGAGCAGAGCCGCCCGGCGGTACAGCTCCGCGGCCTCCGCGTGCTCGCCGTCCGCCTCGGCGATGAGCGCGCGGCACCAGTTCAGGGCCGCCGACGAGGCGGGCGCCTGGCGTCCTTCGAGACCCACCTCGTACTCGAGGACCATGCCGTGCGCCGTGTCGCGCCGGTCGGCGCGCAGCGTCGCGTCGACGGCCCAGGGCGCGAGTTCGGCGGCCCACACCCACACGCCCTTGTCCCTGATCCTGTCCCAGGCCATCGACGCCTCCGCCACGGCGGACTCGACGTCGTCGCGGACGAGGGCCATCCGGATCAGCGCCCCGGACGCGGTCGCCACATGCGGCACGGCGGTCCCGTCCGTCTCCCGCGAGCCCTCACCGGCCAGCCAGGCCGTCGCCTGCTGCCACTCGCCCCGGGACAGCGCCATCAGCCCCAGCACCGTACGGCCGTCGACGGCCTGCCCCGGCATGGTGTCGGCCTCGGCCACGAACGCGCGGGCCCGGGCGGGCAGTTCGGACCAGTTGCCCTCGGCCCAGTCGAGCAGCAGCAGGGTGCCGCGGGCGCCCTGCTCGACGTACGAGGCGCCGCTGCGGGTCGCCAGCTCCACGCCCTCGGCGAGCAGCCCGCGCGCCGGGCCGAGCTGACCGAGCCAGAGCGCGCCGTCGGCCGCGTTGCACAGGCCACGGGCGACATGCTGGCGGCAGGCCGGGTCCTCCGTCTCCCTCGGCAGCTGCTCCAGCACCTGCCAGGCCGACGGGTCGCCTATGTACATCAGCGTGCCGGCCCGGTTGGCGGCGACCGCCGTGGCCGCCTCCTCGTCGCCGCTGTCCGCGCCGGCCTTCTCCGCGCGCTCCAGCCAGTACAGGTTCCGCTCCAGCGGGACCGTCGACAGCAACGGCATGGCCAGCGCGGCCATGGCCCTGGCCGCCATCACCGGCCGCTCCTGAAGCTCCTCCACCGCCTGCTGGAGCTCCAGCCAGCCCTGTATGCCGGCGACGGCCTGGTTGCAGAGCAGCAGCCCCAGGTCGAGCCGGATCTGGCCGCGCACGGCGGGCGGCAGCGACTGCTCGTCGAGGATCTGCCGCAGCATCGACACCGTCTGGTCGCTGCGCAGCCCCAGCACCGCGCTGTGCGCCAGCAGCGGCGCGAGCCTGGCGCGGGCGGCGGGCGGCACCGCCGGACGGGACAGGGTCCGCTCGAGAAGGTCGATCGCGGCCTGGTGGTCGCCGGCCGCCGCGCACTGCAGCGCCGCGTGCTCCACGGCCCGCAGCCACGCCTTCACCTGGCCGCCGTGGCGGCGGTGGCGGGCCAGCGGTACCCACGGCACCGGATGCCGGCGGCCGAGCGCGGTGGCCGCCCTGCGGTGCATCTCCCGGCGGACCGGGCCGGGGACCTGCCCGTACACGGCTGCCGCCGCCATCGGGACGAAGAACCCGTACCGGCCCTCGCCGTCCTCCCGCAGCACCCCCGCGCGCAGCGCCACGACGAGGGCGTCCCTGCCGTCGTCGTGGCCCAGGCCGGCCACCGCGGACAGCTCCTCCGCCTCCACCGGCTCGTCCAGCACGGCGGCCGCCCAGGCCACCGGCCGTATGTGCTCCGGGAGTTCGGCGGTCCGGCCGAGGGCCAGCTCGGCGAGCCGGGGCGGTGCGCCCGCCGCGTCCAGGTCCCTGACCAGGAACCGTTCCCGGCCGTCGCCCGACTCGCGCAGCAGCCCCACCACGTCGGTGACGACCTGCGGCACACCGCCGGAACGTTCGACGATCCGCGTGATCAGATCGGCCGGGCAGCGGCTCTCGCCCAGCCCGTTCGCCACGAGTGCGCGCACCTGCCCGGCGTCGAACGGCCCGAGCCGCAGCCGCAGCACGGCGAGGCTCGCGGGGAAGTGGGCGCCCCTGCCGAGCACGAGGCCGGGCTCCGGCAGCTCCTCGGGGCGGTAGGTCACGACGGCGGTGAGACCGTCCGGCGGCCGGTCCACGAGCCTGCGGAGCAGTTCGAGCGCCGCGCCGCCGGCGCGGTGGACGTCCTCGGCGAGGAGCAGGAACCGCTCACCCCGTCCGAGCAGCGGGGCCAGGGCGGAGGACAGTTCGGCGGCCCGGGCGTCCTCGGGGCAGGCGGTCGGCGGAGTCGTGACCTGCGGATTCGTGACCTGCGGATTCGGGACCCGCGGGTTCCCGGTCCGTGGCGCTGCTCCGGGCTTCGCATCGGGCGCCGGGCGGTCGACGGTGACGCCGTACGACGAGAACGAGACGGTCACGATGGGTACCGAGCGGTTTACAGCGGCCCCGACGAGGCGGCTCGCGAGCCGGGTCTTGCCCGTCCCGGCCGCCCCCTCGACCAGCAGCAGCGAGGTACCGCCCGGGCCGGACCTCCGGCCGGCCGGCGCGGACAGCGCCCGTTCCAGCCATCGGTCCGCCGATTCGTCACTCGACGTGTCCACCGAATCACTCTCCTCGGTGTTTCCCGGGCATTTCGATTCTTTACGTATACGGGTTTCAGTCTCCCTGATTGAACACGAGGTGTCCGGATACGAGTGTTGGGGTGCCGCAGAAGATCTGCATGGCTTTCGACGGCCCGGTGAGATCGACGCTCCCGGCTGCTGGACCTGATCAGGGCGACGCCGCCCGACCGAACAGGAGCCCAAGTGATTGCCATAGAACGTGCCCCGAGCCCCGCCCCGCGGCGGCCCGGGCCCACCTCCGCGCTGCGAAGCCTGGCCCACTGTGCCATGCCGGCTTCGCCGGAGGCCGCGCGCGCACTACGGCGCTTCGCCCGGGCAGTCGCACGCCGATGGCGGCTGGCCGAGCACTTCGACGAGGCACTGTCCGTCATCGTCACCGAACTGGTCACCAATGTGGTGCTGCACAGCGGCAGCCCCTGGGTGTCCACGGTGATCGCCGTCCGGGGAGACGCGCTGACGGTCGAGGTGATGGACGGAGGATGCTGGAAACACCGGGTGAGCCGCCGCCAGGAACCGCTCGACGCGGACGTCCGCTGCGGGCGCGGGCTGCGCCTGGTCGACGCGTACGCGACACGGACCGTGACCCACCGGATGGAGCGGGGCAGCGCGGTGCTCGCCGAGATCGCGCTGCACGGAACGCCGCCGCCGGTCGTACGCGGCCCGCTGCACGCGTTCGACCCGCACCTGTGACCGCGCCGGACCCGCACCTGTGACCGCGCCGGGCGCGGCCGGCGGGAACCCCTGAAGCCGCCCCGACCCGGTCGGAGCGGCCCCGTGCGCGTGAGGGGTCGGCTCAGCGGGCGCCGAGCAGGTGGTCCATCGCCAGCTGGTCGAGGCGCTCGAACGCCATACCGCGCTCGGCCGCGACGTCCACGTCGAACTCCTCGAACGCGGACCGGTCCGCCAGCAGCTCGGCCAGTCCTTCCGCGGCCGTCGGGCGCGCCAGCTCGTCCAGGCGCGAGGCCCGCAGCGCCTCCCGCACCTCCGGGTCCGCGCGGAACGCGGCGGCGCGCTCCTTGAGGATCAGGTAGTTGCGCATGCAGCCCGCCGCTGACTCCCACACGCCGTCGAAGTCCTCGGTACGCGGCGGCTTGAAGTCGAAGTGCCGGGGGCCCGCGTACCCTGCCGTCTCCAGCAGGTCGACCAGCCAGAACGCCGAGCGCAGGTCACCGGCGCCGAAGCGCAGGTCCTGGTCGTACTTGATGCCGCTCTGCCCGTTCAGGTCGATGTGGAAGAGCTTGCCCGCCCACAGCGCCTGCGCGATGGAGTGGGTGAAGTTGAGCCCCGCCATCTGCTCGTGGCCGACCTCCGGGTTGACGCCGAAGAGCTCCGGGCGCTCCAGGCGCTCGATGAACGCCAGCGCGTGGCCGACCGTCGGCAGCAGGATGTCGCCGCGCGGCTCGTTCGGCTTCGGCTCGATGGCGAACCGCAGGTCGTAGCCCTGCTCGGTGACGTACTCGCCCAGCAGGTCGAAGGCTTCCTTCATCCGGTCCAGCGCGACGCGCACGTCCTTGGCGCCGCCGGACTCCGCGCCCTCGCGGCCGCCCCAGGCGACATAGGTCTCGGCGCCCAGCTCGACCGCCAGGTCGATGTTGCGGATGGTCTTGCGCAGCGCGTAGCGGCGCACGTCGCGGTCGTTGGCGGTGAAGCCGCCGTCCTTGAAGACCGGGTGGGTGAAGAGGTTGGTCGTCGCCATCGGCACGACGAGGCCGGTGGCGTCCAGCGCCTCGCGGAAGCGCTTGATGTGCGCCTCGCGCTCGGCGTCGCTCGACCCGAACGGGATCAGGTCGTCGTCGTGGAAGGTCACACCGTACGCGCCGAGGTCGGCGAGCCGCCGGACGGACTCCGCGGGGTCCAGGTGCGGCCGGGTCGCGTCCCCGAACGGGTCCCGGCCCTGCCAGCCGACCGTCCAGAGGCCGAAGCTGAACTTGTCCTCGGGGGTGGGGGTGAAGCGTTCCGTCATGGCCATGTCCGCCTTGGATCACTGGTTTGTTCTCTGACCTTACTAATAATGCACGGATGGCCCCGATGACAGAAGACTCCCGGGGTCTGTTGTCGCGTGGGCGCGTGGCGTAATTTGTTTCTGGCTCGACCAAATGGTGGGGTGAGACGCTGACGGAGAGGTGCGCAATGCCGGCGAACGCGGTCGTCATCGGGGTGGACAGCTCCACCCAGTCCACAAAGGCGGCGTTCACCGACGCCGTGACCGGGCGGCTGCTCGCCGTCGGCAGGGCGCCCCACCAGGTCACCGGCGCGGGGGGCGCCCGGGAGACCGACCCCGAGGTGTGGTGGACGGCTCTCGCGGAGGCGGTCCACGCCGGTCTCAAGGAACTCGACGGGCTCGGCGTCGCGCCGTCCGCCGTCACCGGCATCGCGGTCGCCGGACAGCAGCACGGGCTCGTCGTCCTCGACCGCGCGGGCGCGCCCCTTCGACCGGCCCTGCTCTGGAACGACACCCGCTCCGCCCCGCAGGCCGCCGAGCTCACCGAGGCGCTCGGCGGCCCCGACGCCTGGACCGCCCGCACCGGGTCCGTGCCCGTCGCCTCCATGACCGCCGCCAAGTGGCAGTGGCTGCGGGAGAACGAGCCCGCCGCCGCGGCCGCCGCCGCGGCGGTGCGCCTGCCGCACGACTTCCTCACCGAACGCCTCGCGGGCGTCGCCGCCACCGACCCCGGCGACGCGTCTGGCACCTGCTGGTACTCGACCGCGACCGGCGGCTACGACCCCGGCCTGCTGGAACTCGTCGGCCTGGACGCCGCACTGCTGCCGCCCGTCGCCCCCACCGGCGGCACGCGTGTCGGCTCCCTCGCCGCGGCCGCCGCGGCCCGGCTCGGCCTGCCCGCCGGGATCGCCGTCGCCGCCGGCACCGGCGACAACATGGCCGCGGCGGTCGGCCTCGGACTCGGCGGGGCGGGGCTGCTCGACCATCCCGTGCTCAGCCTCGGCACCTCCGGCACGGTCTTCGCCGCCACCCGCACCCGGCCCGCCTCCGCCGCACTCGCCGGGTTCGCGGCGACGGACGGCACCTACCTGCCGCTCGCCTGCACCCTCAACTGCACGCTCGCCGTCGACAAGATCGCGTCCCTGCTCGGCCTGGACCGGGAGGCCGCGGAGGCGGGCGGCGAAGTCGTCCTCCTGCCGTACCTCGACGGCGAACGGACCCCGGACCTGCCGGGCGCCTCCGGCACGCTTACCGGGCTACGGCACACGACGACCCGTCAGCAGATCCTCGGCGCGGCCTACGAGGGCGCCGCCGTGACCGTGCTGCGCGCGCTCGACGAAGTCCTGCGCGCGTGTGGCGAGGACCCGGCCGCACCGGACACGGCGTCCCGCCCGCTCCGGCTCGTCGGCGGCGGCGCGAACGGCCGCCACTGGGTCGAGACCATCCGCCGCCTCTCGGGCCGGCCCGTCCTTCTCCCGTCCAGCGGCGAACTCGTCGCTCTGGGCGCGGCGGCCCTCGCCGCGTCGGCGGCGACGGGCGAGGACGCGGTGGCCCTGGCGGCGGGGTGGGGCGCGGGGGCGGGGACGTCGCTGTCGGCGATGGAGCGGGACGTGGAGACGTGGGAGCGGGTGTCGGCGGCGGTGGAGGCGGCGACGGGGTGACGTTCCCCCACCCCACCCCTTCCCGAACCGGGCTCCGCCCGGACCCGTTTCCCGCCCTCAGGGCCGGCCTGTCCTGGAGCCCGGCCCCCAGGGGCGCCGCTTCGGGCTGGGGCCCCGGGCCCGTGCCGCTGGGTGGGCGGGCCGGGCTCCGCCCGGGCCCGGTACCGCGCTCCGCGCGGTGGCCTCAATCTCCCCCTACGGCCTGGCGGCCGTGGGTGGGGGCCTCCGACGCCACCAGGCGTAGGAGGAGTACCCCCAGGCCGGGCTTGAGTTGCCCGGGCTGGATGTGCCCGGGCAACTCAAGCCTCGCCGGCGTTTGAGGCGCGGGGTTCGGGGCGGCGCCTCGACGTGACCGGCAAGCTCTCAGCCCCGCGCGCGCTCAGGTGCCGGACCCGGCACGGAACCGGGCAACTCAAGCCTCGCCGGCGTTTGAGGCGCGGGGTTTGAGGCGGCGCCTCGACGTGACCGGCAAGCTCCCAGCCCTGCCGGCGTTTGAGGCGCAGGCACCCCGGGGGCGGAGCCCCCAAGGCTCAGCAGACCTCAGTGCGCCCCGCGCGGCGCGTACGCCACCGGGTCCGCCAGGACGTCCTGGACCACCAGCGCCGCCGCGCCGCGCGCGGCGTCCGCCGCGGGGGAGGAGGGCCGCAGCCGGGTGCCCGCCGCCGGCCACAGGCCGGAGACGACGCGGGTCTCCAGCTCCGCGCCCACCGGCGGTGCCAGCCACGGCAGGAGCGGGCGGTAGACGCCGCCCAGCACGACCGCGTCCGGGTCGAAGAGGTTCACCGCGCCGGACAACGCGCGGCCCAGTGCGCGCCCCGCCCCGGACAGCGCCGCCAGCGCGGCCGGGTCGTCGGCGCGGGCGCGGCGTTCGAGCTCGGCGACGCCCGCCGCGCCGGCGTGCTCGTCGAGGCCGGCGGCCCGGAGCAGCGCGGACTGGCCCGCGTACTGCTCCAGGCAGCCGCGCGAGCCGCAGCGGCAGCGGGGGCCGTCGTCGGAGACGGAGACGTGGCCGATCTCGCCGGCGAACCCGTTCGCGCCGCGCAGCAGTTCGCCGCCCAGCACCAGCGCGCCGCCGACGCCGATCTCGCCCGTCAGATAGAGGAAGCTCCGGATGTCGCCGAGGCCGCCGAACCACAGCTCGGCCAGCGCCGCCAGGTTCGCCTCGTTCTCCGAACGCACCGGCAGTGCGGGCGCCCCGGGCCGCAGCGCGGCCAGGGCGCGGGCGAACGGGGCCTCGGCGGGGACGGCCGTCCAGCCGAGGTTCGGGGCCTGGCGGACCGAGCCGCCGGAGACCAGGCCCGGCAGGGCCAGCTCCGCGCCGACCGGACGCAACTCCTGCTCCGTGGCCGACCCGAGGGCCCGCGCCCCGATCCGCGCGGCCCGGTCGAACACCTCGGCCGGTGCGGAGTTCCGGTTGTCCAGGTGCTCCACGAGCCGTACCCGGTCGGTGCCGGCGAGGTCGACGACGCACACCGACACATAGTCGACGTTGATCTCGACCCCGATGCCGGCGACCCCGGTGCGGGCGATCTTGAGCACGGTGCCGGGGCGGCCGGCCTGGCCGCTGAACGTCTTGCCCGACTCGGAGAGGAAGCCGCTCTCGAGCAGTTGCTCGACCAGGGAGGAGACCGCGGCACGGGTCAGCCCCACGCGGGCGGCGACGCCGGCGCGCGTGGCCTCGACCTGGTCGTGGACCGCCCGCAGCACCAGGCTGAGATTGTGCCGGCGCACCGTCTCACGGTCGGCCTTCGCTCCCAGCGGGGCATGGCGGGCCGCCGCGCCGGTGCGGGCGCCGCCTGATTGATTGCCGTTCATATTGCCGCCGAGCCTATGGGATGCGCCTCTGCCCCGGCCCCGCGCCTTCCGTAACGGCGCTCCGGCTCCCGCGGGGCGCTCGCATAGGCGGCGCCCACCGGCCGCGAACCGCCCCTACGCGTCGGCGCTGTCGCGCGCCCTCCGTGACGCGTACCCGCCGGAGCGGGTCACGCCCCCGCCGGAGCGGTCACGTCCCCGCCGGGTCCGCCTCGCGTTCGTCGTGGGGCTCCTTCGCGATGCGGAGTTCGTCGTCGCTCAGCGGCGGTCCCGGCAGCGGCGGCAGCGTGGGGCCGCGCAGGACCGCGAGGGCGATCTCCGGTCTGACGAGGGAGGCCGTCGGCGCGGACAGCGTCATCACGTCGAACAGGGCCTTGGCGACCAGGGGCCGGCCCGTCGCGGTCAGCATCAGCCGGTCGACGTAGGTCCGCAGGGCGCGCACCCCGGCCCCCGGGGCCTTGCCGATCGCGCCGGGGTAGAGGATGTCCTGCCCGGTGGCCAGGTCCCAGGCCGTGGCGACCGGCCGGGCGACCGCCCGCTGGACGCGGCGGCCGAGGCCGGGGGAGTCCACGCCCCCGGTCGCCTCCAGCGCCCGGCGCAGCGCGAGGACGCCCTGCGCGGCGACCGACATCCCGTGCCCGTAGACCGGGTTGTACGTGGCGACGGAGTCGCCGAGCGCCACGAAGCCCTCGGGCCAGTCGCGGATCCTCTCGTAGTAGCGGCGGCGGTTGACGGTGCTGCGGGAGACGACGACGTCCGCAAGCGGCTCGGCGTGCGCGATGAGGTCGGCGACGACGGGGTGCCGGATGGAGCGGGCGAAGTCCTCGAACTCGTCGGCCGCGTTCGTCGGCTGCCCGCCCCGCGTGCCGGACAGGGTCACCAGCCACCGCCGGCCCTCGATGGGCACGATCGTGGCCGTGCAGCCGGGCCGCGGCTCGCGCGCGTCGGCCTGGACGTTGACGACCGGGTACTCGTCCGAGCCCTCGGGCGCCCGGAAGATCCGGCTCGCGTAGGCCAGGCCCGAGTCGACCTTCTCCTCGCGCACCTTGTCCACGCCCAGGCCCCGCAGCCACTCCGGGGCCCGGGAGCCGCGGCCGCTGGTGTCGACGACCAGATCGGCGGGGAGCACCCGCTCGGCCCCGTCGTCGCCGCGCACCCGTACGCCGTCGACACGTCCGGCGGCGCCCCGCAGGCCCAGCAGCTCGGTGCGCTGGAGGAGGGTGACCCGGGGGCCGGTGAGCACCTGCTCGCGTACGACCCAGTCGAGCAGGTCCCGGCTGCACGCGACGAGGAACTGCATCTCGGGGAAGCGGCGGAACCAGCCCTGCGACGACATGGACACCAGCCCGGTCGGCAGCGGGATCCGGCGGGCGCCGGCGGCGAGCCACCGGTCGGTGGTGCCGGGCATCAGCTCCTCGATCGCCCGCGCCCCGCCGGACCACAGCAGATGGGCGTGGTGGGCCTGGGGGAGGCTCTTGCGGGGGCGAGGCCCGTCGGGCAGCACGTCACGCTCGACGACGGTGACCTCTGCCACGTACGCGCCGAGGACCTCTGCCGTCAGCATGCCGGCCAGACCGCCGCCGATCACCACGGCTCTGCTGCCCGGATTCGGACAACTTCTCAAGGGACCGCTGCTCATAAGGTGCCGCTCTCTGACCTGGCCGCACGCGTGCGCGCTGCTTCGACGACGGGGGACTGGCGCAGCGCGAGGGACATGCGCACGAGGTCGCGCGGTCCAGCGGCTGCCACGGGTGTGTAGGCCTCGGCGGACCTGACGATCTGCCCCTCCGGGTCGGCCGCCCGGGCCCGCAGGGCGGCGGCGACCATCGCCGCGTCCGCCACCGCGTGGGCCTGCCGGGGGTCGGCTCCGGCGGCGAGCGCCTCGGCGTAGGAGTCCTCGCGCAGCACACGGTCGAAGTACGGGTCGAGCTGCAGCATTCCGTCGTGGATGTCGGACTCCCGCTGGATGACGCGCAGTTCGGCCGGGGAGAACAGCGAGATGCGCACCGAGGGCGTGCCCTGCGGCGCGGCGGAGCGCAGTTCGCGCCAGAGTGTGCCGAGGCGGCGGTAGACCGCCCAGGTGTGCCAGCTGTCGGACACGCGCTGGCCGACGAGCGGCAGGATGAAGCCGACGGCGCTCAGCAGCGCGCCGGCCGAGGCGAGCGGCGGCGCGGCCAGAGTGGAGAGGTCGTCCCAGTCGTGTCCGGCCCAGCGGGCGGCCACGGCGGCCGACTTGGTGACGCCGTAGGCGAGATTGAACAGCGATCCGACGACGATGGTCACCAGGCCGCCGCGGAGCCAGCCGCTCACCTTCAGCGACCAGCGCCAGCACAGCACGGTCATGCCGACCGCGGCGACGCTGTGGGCGGCGAGGTAGAGGGCGATCATCTCGCGGATGTACGGCGTCCTGGCGTAGTACGTGTCCAGGTCCCGCAGCCGCTCCACGGGGGCCTCGCCCAGCAGGAAGAGCAGGACGAGCGCACCGACGACCATGCTGTACGCGGCCATCCAGCGCAGCGAGATCCGCCGGGTCTCCTCCGGCGGGCCGCCGCGCCAGTTGACGAGGAGCACCAGGCAGGAGGCGCTGAACGCGGACAGGATGCAGTAGACCAGCGGCGCGGAGAAGTTGGGAACGCCGGTGGCGCGGTTGACCTCGGCGATGGTGGGCGGCGCGGCGAAGAAGAAGGTGGCCGCGCCGAGGATCAGCAGGGCGCACACGGACCGCAGCATCGGGTCGCGCCAGTCGCGCCGCATCCCCGGTATTTTGAACGCGAGTGCGATTCCCAGTGCAGCCGCGGGGATGTAGTAGTCCGGTCCGTCCACGCCTCAGCCCTGTGACCCGCGGTATCCCAGGGACGCCTCGATGCGGCCCGCGAGCCCGTCGCGCCGGACGGGGCCGCGGCCGCCCGAACCGGCGAGCCAGGCACGGCACTTGCTGCCGAGCAGGAGTCCGAAGCTCTCCGCCTCGTTCTCCTCTGCCTGGTCGAAGCGGGTGCGCGCGGCGACCCTCAGGACGGTCGCCTGGAGATCGGCCTCGTCGGACAGCAGCCGGGCGGCCACGGCCGCGCCCTCGACGTGGTGGCTGCAGTGCCCGGCCTTCATGTGCCACAGCTCATGGCCGAGAATCACCAGTTGGTGGTCGGGCGCCGTGCGCTCCTCGATGACGACGAGGTCCTGGTCCGCCATGTCGAGCCACAGCCCGCTGGCGGTGCCGGGAGGGAACGAGGCGGTGCGGTAACGCACCGGCCTGCCACGGCGTTTGCTCATGCCCTCGCACAGCGCGGAGTAGAGGTCGGCGGGTTCGGCGGGGGCGGGGAGATCGATTCCGCCGACCAGCTCGCCGCACAGTCGGCGCATCTCTTTGCCTATGCTCACCGCTCTCCCCTCCCCGCCAGAACCTTCACAGACACGTCCAAATCCAAGCCTGTCCGGAAATCAGGGCTCCGTGGGAGTGTCCGGAGCGGGCTTCACGCTCTCCAGGAGCATGTCGAGCCATTCGGTCACTTTGTCCCGGTGCTTGTCGCTGGGCAGTTGGGCCGCCCGCCAGGCGATGCCGCGTACGCCGTGGTCCTGGAGCAGCCGCTCCAGCGGGTCGCCGCCGTCCCCCGCGTAGTCCTGGAGCAGCCGCTGCTCGGTGCGCCGCAGGGCGCCGTCGAGCGCGTCGGCGTCGTCGGCGGTGAGGAAGCCGGCGTGCACCTTGAAGAAGCGCTGAATCGCGTCACAGTGCTCCATCGTCGGCCGGCGGTCGCCGTTGATGAGCGCGCCCGCCTGCTGGCGGGACATGCCCGCCCCGTCGGCTATCTCCTGCTGCGTGTACCGGCGGCCGTTGGGCTTGAGCCGGGTGCGTCGCAGCAGGTCGAAGCGTTGCAGAAAGCGTGCCTGAAGGTCGGGTTCGCCTGCCGGGTGCCCGTCGAGGAGGGCGCGTACGACGTCGGCGGGGACGCCGGACGCCTCGGAGAGCTTCCGGGCGTCGAAAACCTCGCCGTGGCTCATTCCGAGCTTGTCCGCAAGTTCGGTGACCCGGGCAACCGATGCCGCCAGAGGGCCTGTGGCCGTTGGACCCGGAACCGAGAAGCCGTCTGTCACCAGTAGGTCTCCTAGATCACGCGAGGCGGCCCCGCATCCTGTGGGGCTGCCGGAAGTTAACCCTATTCATGTCCTGGCAGCCAAGGTCTTGCCACAGCTGTGGCGTGATTTGAGCGCTCAGCGACGTGGAATGCCACGATAGTTGACATCCCCGTGTCCGCGGTAGCAGGATCGCCACGCGGTGTGAAGATCCAAAGGGGGCCGGCACAGCGGGACTTGCGGCAGGCTCCGAGAAGGGTGGCGTTCTCGATGACACACGAGGTGGGAGTCGGGCGCCGGGGTGTCCGTGGACGCCCGAGCCCAGCCGGTGCCGCGCGGGCCGCGGCCCGTACGAAGCGGCTCGGCGACGCCCTCAGGGCGCGCCGCGAGGAACTGGGCCTCAGTCTCGAGGAGGTGGCCGCCCGCCTGGGCGTCACCGCCTACACCTACGCCACCTGGGAGCGCACACCCGGCCGCGAGTGGCCCGAGGGCACGCTGTGCGCCCTCGGGGACGCCCTGGAGCTGAACGACCAGCAGGGCGGCCGGCTGCTGCGCCTCGCCGCCGAGCCGGAGGCGGCCGCCGTGGTGCACGGCGCCTTCGACGGGCACACGCCCGTCCGGCCGTCGGGTCCGGTGCCGCCCTCACGGCCGGCGCACCGGCCCGTCCCGGAGCGGCCCCCGGTCCCCGTTCCGCCGCCGGTGCCCGTACGGCCACCGGAGCCGACGTCGGAGCCACAGCCGTCGGACGCGCCGGTGGCCCCCGGGACGCGGTCCTACCTGCGGGACTACGCCGCGGTGATGGACGCGGTGCCGCTGCCCTCGGTCCTCTTCGACCGGCACTGGGACGTCGCGCACACCAACCCCGCCTTCGACGCCCTCTTCCGGGGTATCGGGCCGCACCCCACGGCCATGCCGGACCGCAACTTCCTGCGGTTCGTGCTCTTCCACCCCGATGCCCGGACGGTGCTCGGGGAGCACGAGACCAGTTGGTGCCTGCCGCTGATGGCCCAGCTCGCCGCGGCGCTCGACCGGCACGGCGACGACGGTGCGCTTCAGGCCATTCGTGACGACATCGCCGACGATCCGATCATGGACGTCGCCTACCGGTGCGGTCTGCCGCACTGGATGAGCGCGGTCGGGGCCGCCGCGATCCACCACGACGGGGCCGTACGGCCGGTGAACCACCCCGATCCGCGCTGGGGCCGCACCGACTGCCGGATCATTGACGAGACCCCGGCGACGCTCCGGGACCGGGGCTTCACGCGCATGACGCTGGCCCTCCGCGAGAACCGCTCGGCCGGTGCGCCCGGCGTGCGCCGGGGCAGGAGCCACCTGCGCGCCGTCTCCGGCGGCTGACGCGGGCGCGGAGGCCCAACCCGTACGACCCCGGACCCGTACGCCCGTTCAGCCCATCGAGGCGACGGCCCACTCCGCGACGACCGCCACCGCCACGCCGATGCCGAGGACCAGCGTGGCCCACCGGGTGCGCCCGGCGCGGCTGAGGACGAGCGCGCTGCCGGAGAGGATCAGTGCGATGCCGTAGAAACCGACGGTGAGCACCGACTGCGTACTGCCCAGCCGCAGCGCCAGCGTCGCGGCCACCGCGGTCATGATGGCGGCCGACAGTGCTATCCGCACGCCGCGGGCCTGGCGCGGTGTGAGGCCCTCTCGTTCGGGGCCCGTGTTCGCTTCCGACATGCGCGGAAGCCTATCCCGGCGGTTCACCTCGCGGTCCGTGGGGACCGGGTTTCACCGTCCTGCGGGGTCAGACCGTGCCCCGGCCGGAGCCGCCCACCCCGGCGGGCCAACGCGGCTGTGCGCCGGTGAGTTGACAGAGCAGCAGGTAAAGCGGAATGGGCGGCGTGTACGGGCTCGGGCCCTCCGGCCGGTGGATCAGCCGGGCGTCGGCCGCGGGGGCCAGGGCGCCGGGGGCGTAGTGGGAGGGGAGCGGCCAGGTCAGGCCCTGGTCGGAGCCGGCGGGGACGATCCACCACCACCAGGCGCCGTCGGCGAAGACGCAGCCGGCCCCCGGAATCCGGCCGAGCAGGCGGAATCCGTGGCGCGCGGGAACGCCGACCGCGTCGCACCCCAGATCCGTCCGGAGTCCGGCCGGGACGTCGAGCCGGGTGAGGCGGTCGGCGCGGTCGTGGCGCACGCTCCAGGAGCGGAGCGGCGCCAGGTCGCTCAGCACAGCCACTCCGTCGTCTGCGGCCGGTCGCCGAACGGCGGCCGGAGGGTGTACGCCAGCTCCGCCCACACCACGCGGCCGGTGCCCGGCACGGCGTCGTACGTGCCCCAGGCGCGGCTCACCGCCTCGACCAGCAGCAGCCCGCGCCCGCGCTCGCCCGCCGCGCCGTGGCACACGCGCGGGCCGGTGTCCGCGCAGCCCTGGTCCTGCACGGTGATGCGCAACCACTCGGCGGCGACCCGGAGTTCGCAGGCGACCAGATGGCCGCCGGTGTGCACGATGGCGTTGGTGAACAGCTCGGAGACGACCAGCAGGGCCGTGTCGTGCGGGTCCCCGTCGACGCCCCACCCCGCGAGCCGTGCGGAGACCAGCTTTCTCGCCCGGGAGACGTGTTCGACGCGCGCCGGCAACTCGAAGGAGTACCGGGTGAGATCGGGCCCCGCGGAGGGAGCCAGGAGCTCTGGGGCGAGTGCGTCACGGTTCACATGAACACTCTCCCGCTGCAACCATCACCTTGGCAACCCCCACTCTGAAAGATGCAGAGTGGAGATATTCATCGGTCGGAGTGCGTGGCACACTGCTCGCAAACAGCACGTGGGGAGGTCTCGAAGTGAGTGAACCGCGGTCCGCCCCCACCGTGGGGCAGGTCGTCCTCGGCAAGCGCCTGCAGGATCTGCGGGAGCGCGCCGGCATGAAGCGCGAGGAAGCGGCACAGGTCCTCCGCGTCGCCCCCGGCACCATCCGCAGAATGGAGACCGCAGAGGTCGCACTGAAGATCCCGTACGTGCAACTGCTGCTCGGCGCCTACGGCATCGGCGACGAGGAGGCCCGCGGCTTCGTGGAGCTGGCCGAGGAGGCCAACAAGCCCGGCTGGTGGCAGCGTTTCCACGACGTCCTGCCCCACTGGTTCAGCATGTACGTCAGCCTGGAGGGCGCCGCGAGCCTCATCCGTGCGTATGAACCGCAGTTCGTGCCCGGTCTGCTCCAGACGGAGGACTACGCCAGGGCGATCATGTTCGGCGGAGCCATCGGCCACACCGAGCCCGAGGACGTCGAGCGGCACGTGGCGCTGCGCATGCAGCGCCAGTCCCTGCTGACCCGGCCGGACGCCCCCAGACTCTGGGCGGTCATGGACGAGACGGTCCTGCGCCGTCCCGTCGGCGCGCCGGGCGTGCTGAAGGGCCAGGTCGAGAAGTTGCTCGAGGCCGCCCGGCTGCCGAACGTCACCCTCCAGCTCGCCGAGTTCGCGAGCGGCCACCACCCGGGGACGTACGGGCCGTTCGTCCTCTTCCGATTCGCCGTGCCCGAGCTCCCGGACATGGTCTACAGCGAGTACCTGACCGGCGCCGTCTACCTCGACGCGCGCCCCGAGGTCGCCACACACCTCGAGGTCATGGACCGCATGGCGGCACAGGCCGCATCAGCACAACGCACGAGGGAGATCCTCGACGATCTCCGCAAGGAGCTGTGAATGAACCGCATATACAACGGGATGCCGGCGGCCGAACTCGGCGAGACCGGCTGGCACAAGCCCTGGAGCGGTGGCAACGGTGGCAACTGTGTCGAGACCATGAAGCTGGCCGACGGCCGGGTGGCGGTGCGTCAGTCCGCCGACCCCGACGGCCCCGCCCTGATCTACACCTCCGGCGAGATCAAGGCGTTCATAGAGGGAGCCAAGTCCGGCAAGGCGGACTTCCTGGTCAACTGAGCTGCCGCCGCGGGGGCGGCAGCCGGTCGGCCGGGAGCCGCCGGGCGTGGCGGTACGGCGGTCATTCCACCGCCACCGCCCGCCCCGGCGCACCCTCCCGCTCCGCCGCCCCCGCCCGGGCGGCCGGTGGTTTCGTGCCGCCCCGGCGCCGCAGGACATGACCGGCGAGCACCGCCGCGGCCGCGAGAGCGTACACGGTCGTGCCGATGGTGTCCCCGTCGGCGTCCAGGCGCCCCGTGACGTACTTGGCCGCACCCGCCGCCGCGACGCCCAGCCACTCCCACCGGCCGTCGAGCGCCACCAGCGCCACCAGCAGCAGCGCGTACCAGGAGTACCCCGGAGTCATCAGCAGGAACGCCGTACCCGTCACCAGCAGCGCCCCGCTCCACGGGCGTTCGGGATCGCCGTGCCGCAGCACGTACCAGACGACGGTCAGGATCACCACCACGACCGCGGGCAGCGCCCAGGCGTCCGGCAGCACCAGCCGCAGCAGCGCGTACCGGTTGCGGGCGGACGGGTCGTCGTACCCCTCCTCCTTCGTGTAGCCGCTCAGATAACCGAGCACCGAGCTCTCCGAGAGCAGCACGTGCGGCAGATACGACAGCCCCACGACGGCCGCGGCCGGCACCAGGACGGCCGCCGCGTCCCGCCATCGCCGCACCCCCGCCAGCGCGCCCGGCAGCACCACCGCCGGCAGCAGCTTCGTCGCGATCGCCGCGCCGAGGAGCACACCGCCCTCGAAACGGCGGCGGACCACCACCGCGAGCCCCACGACTGCCAGCAGCACCCCGAGCACATCGACATGCGCGTTGTTCACCGCCTCCAGCGGTACGGCGGGACACCACGCCCAGTACACCGCCGTCCGCGGATCGCCGCGCCGGCGCAGCACCAGCACCAGGGCGACCGTCGTGCCGACGGCCAGCAGCGCGCCGCCCACCTGGAGCGCCTTGTGCCGCGCGTCATCCGGCGAGACGGCGTGCACCAGCAGGAAGTACCCCTCCGCGAACGGCGGATAGATGGTGTGGACGTTCGGCCGGTTGATCCGGGTGCAGTGCACCTCGCCCTCCGGCCCGGCGATCCGCGCCCGCCCGAACGGCTCGCACCGCGCACCGGTCGGGAAGAGCCAGTCGTCACGCAGCTCCACGAGCGACGGATCGGCCGGCGCATGGTCGTACGGAGAGATCCCGGCGGCCTGCACCCTGCCGTCCCAGGCATAGCGGTACGAGTCGGTGCTGGTACGCGGCGGGGCGAGCAGCCCGGTCGCGGCGACCGCGATGCCGCCCGCCAGGATCAGCACCACCGCGTGCCGCACCGGCGCCCGGCGCACCGCGAAGGCCGCCGCCGCGAACAGGATCCAGCAGACGGCGTACCACCGGGAAAGGCCGCCGGGATCGCTCACGTAACCGTCCTTGAGGACGGTCACGGCGAGCGCGGCGGTCAGGCCGGCGACGAGGACGCCGGTCAGGAGCGAGCGCATGTTGATCACGGTGCCCAGCCTGGCAGCCGAACCGCCCGGAACGGCGCGGACGCGTCCCGGCGTCCGCATTCCGTAAGGTGTCGGACCCGGCCCGGGCCAGGCTCCCGGGGTTCTCATGGAGGACATGAGGATCAGCAGGGCCGGAGCGCCGGCCACCTTCCGGCTGCCGAGGTTCGCAGGACGGCTGCACGACGCCCGCACCGCCACCGCGATCGGCCGGTGGCTCGCCGCGGCGATCGCCGTGTGCTTCGTGACCGGCGTGCTCAGCCACTACGTGCAGCGGCCGCCGGACTGGCTGGCCGGGGCGCTGCCCAGCCGCCCCGCCTGGGGCTACCGGTTCACCCAGGGACTGCACGTCGCGAGTGGCATCGCGGCGATCCCGCTGCTGCTGGCCAAGTTGTGGGCCGTCTACCCGAGGCTGTTCGTGTGGCCCGCGCTGCGGTCGCCGCGCCACGCCCTCGAACGGCTCTCGGTGGCGGTGCTCGTCGCGGCGTCCGTCTTCCAGCTCGGCACGGGCCTGCTGAACACCGTCCAGTGGTATCCGTGGCCGTTCTCCTTCGTGCCCGTGCACTTCGCGGTGGCCTGGCTGCTGCTCGGCGCGCTCGTCCTGCACATCGCCGTCAAATACCCCGAGATCAAGGCGCACTGGGGCCGCCGCTCGCCCGGGACGCTGGAACTGCCCGCCGAGGACGGGCCCGACCGGCGCTCCCTGCTCACCGGGGTGGCCGTGGCCGTCGGAGCGGTGACCCTGACGACCGTCGGCCAGTCGGTCACACCGCTGCGGCGGCTCGACCTGCTCGCGCCCCGCCACCCCGACCACGGCGAACAGGGCCTGCCCGTCAACCGCACCGCCGCAGCGGCCCGCGTCGGCGGCGAGAGCCTCGACGGCTGGCGGCTCACCGTCACCGGCCCCCGCTCCTACGCCCTCACCCTCGACCAGCTCGCCGCCCTGCCGCAGCACACCGTGACCCTGCCCATCGCCTGCGTCGAAGGCTGGAGCAAGTCCGCCCGGTGGACCGGCGTACGCGTCCGGGACCTGCTGGAGAGGGCCGGCGCGCCGCCCGGCGCCGCGCTGCGGGTCGTGTCCCTGGAGAAACGCGGCGCCTACCGGGTGATGGAGATGGGCGGCGGCTACACCGACGACCCGCTCACCCTCCTCGCGCTGCGCCTGAACGGCGAGGTCCTCTCCCTCGACCACGGCTACCCCGCCCGGATCATCGCCCCCAACCGGCCCGGCGTCTGGCAGACCAAGTGGGTCAGCGGCATGGAGGTGAGGTGATGCGCACCGCGCTGGGCGCGGCCGGCCTCGCCCTGATGGCCGTCGGCCTGTATCTCCTCGTCACCGGCGGGCAGTTCAAGGACGTCGCCCTGTGGCTGGCCGGCGCCGTCGTCCTCCACGACCTTCTCGTCGCACCGCTGGTGCTCGCCGTCGGCCTGCTGCTGGCCCTGCTGCCCGCCCGCGGCCTGCTGCGGGGCGCCCTCGTCACCGCCGGCTGCCTCACGGTGATCGCCCTGCCGGTGCTCCTGGCCCCGGGCACCCCGCGCAACCCCTCCGTGCTGCCGCTGGACTACCCGCGCAACTGGCTGCTGACGCTCGCGGCGGTCGCCGCGGTGACCGCCGCCGTCCTCGTGGGACGGCGGCTGCGCGGGCGGGCGCGGGAGCGGCGCTAGGCGTGTTGCTAAAGCCTTGCTGCACGCGTGAGCGCCCGGAAGACTGCGGCGATGCCTGAATCCGCCCCGCCCAGCCGGGAGACGCCGATCAGGTCCGGCCCTTGGCCCGCGACTTCGCGACGTCGTTCGCTCCAGAACGCGGAGCGTTCGACGTGACATGGCAGAGGCTCGGAGAGGCGCCCGGCACGCTGGTCGCTGTCGCCGAGTCGGGTCGCAAGGTCCCAGCAACACGCTCCAAGGCTGACCGAGACTGGTTGCCCGCGCGTACCACGAAGCGTCTACTGGTCAGAAGGGATCGGTGAACGAGATCGGCTTGCCGGTGGCGTGGGCGTATGCGATCTCCCTGCTCGTGGACTCGCCGACATACCCGCCCGGGTTGACGACCAGAACCCGGTCTGCCAGGTCGATCTTGCGCAGGTGGAGGGCGTCCAGCGCGGTCTTCTGCTCGTCGGTGATCAACTCGTCTGCTTCGTGATCCTCGGTGCGCAGGAAGACGCCTGGCGCGACGACGATGACACCTGCGAAGGTCAGATCACGGTTCGCCGCGCTCATCTCGTCCACGAACCGGGTAGAGCCGCAGATGCAGACAATCTCAGGTCGGTCGGGCACGGCTCAGTCCTTCGGGTCGAACGGGAGACCGTCAGTGTGCGCGTAGACATCACAGACGGGCATACGAGCCAACAGCTTACGCAGCGAGATGGACACCACGCGGCTGCACCGTCGCAGGCGGGAGGCGTGGCCCGTGCTGGGAATGACGCTGCTCGACGCCGAAGTCCGGGGGTGCACCCTCGCCGAAGACCTGGCGCAGTTGCTCGATCGCCGGCAGACCGCCGCCGCTGTACCCGACGAAGCCGACCGGCTGCGCCTGCCGCTCCGTGTAGTGCCAGTCGATCGCGGCCTTGAGGAACGCCGGGAAACCGCGGTTGTAGTCCGGCGTCACCACCACGGCCGCGTCGGCCTCCGCGATCCGGCGCGTACCGTCACAGATCCCGCACCGTGTATCCAACGCCCGCCGGGCCGTTACGCACTGGGAACGGGGCCGCCCGGACGGAACCGCTCCACCCCGACGATGTGCCGCACCTTGACCGGACGCACGATGACCGCGACCCGCTGCTCTCCCGGCGCGAGCCACTCGAACCGTTCGCTGCCCAGGTACTTCCTGGCGAGCCGGTCCATCCGGTCGTGCGCCTCCGCGCCCTCGATGAAGCGGGCCACCACACCACTGATCTGCACCCGGTCGAAGGGATCGGCGGCGTCCGCGTGCGAGAGGTAGACGCGCGGGTCCCGGCGCAGATTCTCCTCCTTCACCCGGCCCACCGAGGTGTTGAACGTCAGCTCCCCTTCGCCCTCCAGATCCACCCACATCGGGCTGACCTGCGGCGCTCCGTCGGCGAACACGGTGCCCACGTACCAGATGTTGGGTGCTTGCAGCCAGGCCCGGACAGCTTCGTCGAAAATCGCAGTCATCCCGGGAGGCTACCGACCGTGACCGGCGGAGCGGCCCGAGTCACCCGCCGGCCACCGGCCCCGCACCGGACGAATGGCGCGGGGCCGGGGCGAGCGGGCGGTTACTTCAGATACACGAGGCCGTCGGTGGTGATGGTGGGGCGGCCGCTGGTGCCCACCACGACGATCTTGACGGTGTGCTTGGCGCTGGTGGACCAGGTCCTGGTCCAGATCGCGTTGCGGTATTTCGTGGTGGACGACTTCAGGTCGACAGTGGCGGCCTTGACACCGTCGACGTAGATGTACGCCTGCCCGGAGCTCGCGGCGCGGGAGACGACCCAGGCCGCCGACCTGCCGGTGAAGGTCCAGGTCAGGCTCGCGTTCTTGGACGAGCTGGAGTAGGACTTGCCGCCCAGGTAGCTGGTGGAGGACTTGGTGGTCCAGGTGCCCGACCTGACGGCCGAGGTCTCCTGCAGGATGACCGGAGTACCGGTGACCGAGGCGCTCCCGGTGTTTCCGGCCCGGTCGTAGGCGGTCATGTTCCAGGCGGTCGCGACTGCGGACTTCGCGGTGTGGGAGGCGCTGTACGTGGTCGGGCCGTACGTCCTGGCCAGCGGGGCGGTCAGGCGGACGTCCCTCAGCGCGTTGCTGTCGGCGGCCTTCCAGCGCAGGGTGACCGGCACGGCGGTGGTGTTCACGGTCCCGGTGCGCAGGGTCAGGGCGGGCTTGGTGGTGAAGGTGGGTGCGGTGGTCTCCGCGATCACCGTCGCCGCAGGGCTGGTGGTCTGCCTCCCGGAGACGTGCGTGGCCCGCACGGCCACGGTGTGCGAGCCGAGGGCGAGGGTTGCCTGGGCCGAGGCCGCGGTACCCGCGGTGGTCGCCACCGGCCTGCCGTCGACGAGGAGTTCGTACTGCTTGATCAGCGAGGCCGGGGTGGTCGCCGACCAGTTCACCGTGATGCCGGCCTTGGTGTAGTAGGTGGTGCCGGACAGTCCGGCGCCGGCGATCGACTTGACGGTCAGCCCGGTGACGGGGCCGGCGGCCCAGGTTCGGATGGTGGCCAGCCGGTTGTAGAAGGCGCTGCCGGGGCACTGGGTGTTGTAGCCGTCCCGGTGGCCGTGGATGACGGGGAACGACAACTGGGCGCCCTTGGCCCAGGACTTCCCGAAGTAGTTGGTGCCCCTGTCACCCGCGGTGAGCGTGGTGGTGCCGGCCGGGTTGACGCCGTACTGGCCGAGCTTCCACGCGGCGATCCGGGCGACAGAGGTCATCGCGGCCTGTGAGGGGGCGGCGTCGGTGTAGGTGCCGAGTACGGAGACACCGGTGGTCTCGGCGTTGAAGCCGTAGGCGTGCGCGCCCTGGACGGGCCGGTCGACGCCGCCCTTGCGGCCCTCGTAGACGGTGCCGCACTTGTCCACGAGGAAGTTGTAGCCGACGTCCTTCCAGCCGAGCTGCTTGACGTGGTAGGCGTAGATGCCGCGGACCAGCTTCGGCGCGTCGGCGCAGGTGTAGTTGTTGGACTCGGCCGTGTGGTGCACGACGACGGCCTTGATCCTGCCGCCGGGGAGGTAGCCGGGAGCCTCGGGGCTGATCGACTCGTCCGCGCCCCAGCCGGCCCGCGAGGTGATCGGCGGCCGCGGCGCTGTGGACGGCGGTGCCGGAGGAGCCGTTGTCGCGGACGAGGACGGGGACGGGCTCGCGGTCGTGGACGGCGAAGCGGACGCGGAAGGCGTACCGGACGGCGTCGGCGACACGGTCGCCGACTCGCTCGCCGACGGCTCGGCGGACGGCTCGTCGCTGACGGAAGCGTCCGGCGAGACCGTCGCATCCGGTGCGGGATCATTGGATTCAGTGGCCGATGGAGTGGGCTCCTCGGTCTCCTCGACGGCGAACGCCGCCGGCTCCACGGCCGTCACGCTTCCCGTGCCGGGGTCGACCATGTCCAGCCGCAGCCCGGCCGGAAGCCCCGCCGACGTCTTCCCTCCCGACGCCACCCGGACCTCGACACCGTCCGACGGCCCGACCCACGCGGGCTCGGTACCACCGCGCAGAGCACCCGTCTCGCCCTGCCCGCTGTCACCCTCCAGCCGCAGCCAGCCGGACCACTCGCCGGACCCCGCGACCCGGGTGCGGACCTCGACCGTCCCACTCACCCGTGCACCAGGATCGGTCCAGGTCACACCCAGCATGCTGAACGGCTCGGTCTCACGCCGGCCGAGTGAGGCGCTGCGCCCGTCGCCACTCGTCCCCAACTGCGCGGTCATAGCCCGGGTGCTCACCGGACCGGCCTTCCCGTCCGGCCTCGCCGAGGCACCGGTGACACCGCTGTCACCGGTCACTCCCTGGAACACCAGCACACCGACCAGACCCGCGACCGCCGTGGCGGCCGTTCCCCATATCCGACGCCGCTTCATGCAGCCCCCACCCCTTCAATCAACCCATCGAGACACGCGGACCTACGACTGCGTGCCATGAGTGACGTACCGAGGGAGAACGTACAGCCCCTGTTCCGACCCGACCGACGGGGCCCGGGGCAACTGAGGCTGTCGGCGGGGCCGGCGGTCTCGAGTCCGGCCTGGGGGTACTTCCCCTACGCCTGGCGGCGTGGGAGGTTCCCCCACCCACGGCCGCCAGGCCGTAGGGGGAGATTGAGGCCACCGCGCGAAGCGCGGTACCGGTCCGGGCGGAGCCCGACCCGCCGCCCGGAGGGCGGTACGGGGTTCCTACCCCGTCCGCCCCAGCGCCACGAACCTCCGCGCGCCCACCCCCCACTCGTCCCGCAGCGCCCACCCCGCGCCCCGCCCGTGCCGCAGCAGCGCCTCCGTGCCCACCCTGGCCCAGGGGAACGGCGTGCCCTCCGTCGCGATGCCGTCGAAGACCCGGACGCGGACGCGTTCGTCGACGTCCAGGGGGGCCGTCTCGGCGAGGAGGAGGCCGCCGGGGGCGACGAGTTGGGCGATGCGGGACAGCAGCGCACGCGGGTCGCCGCCGATGCCGATGTTGCCGTCGATCAGGAGCGCCGTGTCCCAGGAGCCCTCCCTCGGCAGGGGGTCGAAGACGGACCGGCGCAGCGCGCTGCCGCCGATGCGTATCGTGCGGGCGACGGCCGCCGCGCTGACGTCGATGCCGAGCACCGTGCGGCCCCGCCCGGCGAGCGCGGCGACCAGGCGGCCGGGGCCGCAGCCGATGTCGAGGACCGCGCCGTGGCTGCGGGCGAGGACCGTGCCGTCGGCGGTGTCCGGTTCCGCGCACCAGCGTTCGACCTCCAGCGGCAGCAGCCAGCCGTCGGGCCGCCGCAGATAGAGCGGGCCGCGGCCGGTGCGCAGGGCGTCGGTGTACGGGTCGGCCTGCCAGGCGGGCGGCGCGGCCGTCATCGCGTCCCGGCCCGGTCCATGGCGGCCAGCGCCGCGGCGAACCGGGTGCCCGGTGCGACGGCGGCGACCCGCCGGGCGTCGTCCGGCGTGTCGACGTCCCGCAGCCGGGGCAGTTCACGCACCGCGAGCCCGGCCCCGACCAGCCGCGACCGCTGCGCCGCGCCCGTGTCCGGCGACGACATGGGCACGCCGCGCACCAGCCGCCCGTCCGGCTCCGCGAGTCCCAGCGCCCAGAACCCGCCGTCGTCCGCCGGACCGAACACGGCCTCGCCGGGGCCCGACTCCAGCCCGGAGGCGAGAAGTCCGGGCGTCACCTGAGGGGTGTCCATGCCGATGAGCAGCGCGGGCCCCTCGCACAGACCGAACGCGTCCGCGAGCCGCTCGTCCAGCCCGCCCGCGCACTGCGGCACGACGTCGATCCCGGCCGGCAGCCACGGACCGGGCTCGCCGTCGAGTACGAGGACCCGGCGCCGCGCGGGCGTGGCGAGCACCGTGTCGAGGGTGTCGCGGAGTGCGGCCTCGGCGAGGGCGGCCGCCTCCTCGGGGGTGTGGAAGGGGGTGAGGCGTGTCTTGACCCGCCCGGGCACCGGAGCCTTGGCGATCACCAGCAGCGTTCCGTTCATCGCACGCCGCCGTCCGCCAGGGCCCGCGGCTGTTCGGCGAGCACCGCCTTCATGTCCCGTACGGCCTGCCAGGTGCCCCGCCAGGTGCCGGTGACCTTCGACTTCCCCGACCGGGGCAGATACGGGACGTCGACCTCGGTGACCCGCAGGCCCGCGTCGCCGGCGCGGACCACCATCTGCAGCGGGTAGCCGCTGCGGCGGTCGGTCAGTCCGAGCGCCAGCAGGTCGGCGCGGCGGGCCGCGCGCAGCGGGCCGAGGTCGTGCAGCCGCAGCCCGGTGCGCCGGCGCAGCAGATGGGAGAGGGCCGCGTTGCCGGCGCGGGCGTGCGCCGGCCACACGCCCCGTCTCTGCGGGCGCCGCCGCCCCAGCACCAGGTCCGTGCCGCCGGCGGCGATGTCGGTCACGAACCCGGTCAGCAGCCCCGGGTCGAGCGACGCGTCGCAGTCGCAGAAGCAGACGTACTCGGCCTCCGCCGCGCTCAGCCCGGCATGGCACGCCGCCCCGAAACCCCGCCGGGGCTCGTGGACGACGTGCGCCCCCAGCGCGCGGGCGATGTCGGCGGAGCCGTCCGTCGAGCCGTTGTCGACGACGATCGCCCGCCAGCCGGCCGGGATGCGCGACAGCACCCACGGCAGCGCCTCTGCCTCGTCCAGACAGGGCAGGACGACGTCCGCGGTCAGCACGGCGCACCCCGCAGCCCGCTCGCGGCGAACTCGGCCATGCCCTCGGCGAAGCCGGTCTGCGCCTTCCAGCCCAGTTCCGCGCGCAGCCGCCCGGAGTCCGCGGTGATGTGCCGTACGTCGCCGAGCCGGAACTCGCCGGTCACGACCGGCGCAGGACCGCCGTGCGCCGCGGCCAGCGCGGCCGCCATCTCGCCCACGGTGTGCGGCGTCCCGCTGCCGGTGTTGTACGCGGTCAGGGCGCCCGGATCACGGCCGTGGACCGCTTCCAGCGCGATCGCGTTCGCCTCCGCCACGTCCCGTACGTGCACGAAGTCCCGCCGCTGGCCGCCGTCCTCGAAGACCCGCGGCGCCTCGCCGCGCGCCAGCGCGGACCGGAAGAAGGACGCGACGCCCGCGTAGGGCGTGTCGCGCGGCATCCCCGGCCCGTACACGTTGTGGTAGCGCAGCGCCACGGCCCGCCCGCCCGTCGACCGGGCCCAGGCCGCCGCGAGATGCTCCTGCGTCAGCTTCGTCGTGGCGTACACGTTGCGCGGGTCGACGGGCGCGTCCTCGCCGACGAGCCCGGGGGCCAGCTCCTCGCCGCACTCGGGGCACCGCGGCTCGAAGCGTCCCGCTTCGAGGTCGGACGCCGCCCGCGGGCCCGGCCGGACCCGGCCGTGTGCCGGGCAGTCGTAGCGGCCCTCACCGTAGACCACCATGGACCCGGCGAGCACCAGGTCCGTGACCCGCGCCCGGGCCATCGCCGCGAGCAGCACGGCCGTGCCGTGGTCGTTGCAGCTGACGTAGTCGGGCGCGTCGGAGAAGTCCGTGCCGAGGCCCACCATCGCGGCCTGGTGGCACACGGCGTCCACGCCGCGCAGGGCACGCGCCACCGCCGCCGGGTCCCGCACGTCCGCGTGGACCCACTCGGCGTCGGGCGGTCGCGGGGGCCGGGGATGGGCGGCGGGAAGGAGGGCGTCGAGCACGACCGGGTCATGGCCGCGCGCGGTGAGGGCCGTGACGATCTGCGAGCCGATGAAGCCCGCGCCGCCTGTGACGAGTACACGCATGACCGCGACGCTACGGCCGCAGGCGCCGCGAACGGCCGTTCCGCGCCGCGCCGTCACAGGTCGGTAAGGAGTGGGATCCTCCGAGCGGGTGAAGCCGCCCTACGGGCGGTTCAGGTACGCGAGCCCCGGGTGCTCGGCGCGGTAGCCGTCGAGCAGCCGGCGGGCGACGCTCACCGAGTCGACCAGCGGATGCAGCGCGAACGCAGTCACCGCGTGCGCCCCGGAACCGCTCTCGGCCGCCGCCAGCACCTCGCGCTCGACGGCCTTGACCGCGGTGACGAGCCCGACCGCGTGCAGCGGCAGCGGGTCGACCGCCACCGGATGCGCGCCGTTCGCGTCGACGAGGCACGGGACCTCGATCACGGCGTCCGCGTCGAGCACGGACAGGGTGGAGCGGTTGCGGACGTTGAGAATCAGCGTGGTGCGCTCGTCGCGGGCGACGGCCCGCATCAGGGCCAGCGCCACCTTCTCGTACCCGCCCGACTCCAGATCGTCCTCGTCCCGCTCGCCGACGCCGGCCGCTTCCCGGTTGGCCGCCATGTAGGTGGCCTCGCGTTCGGCGAGCGTACGGTTCCAGGTGGCGAGCGGCGGGGTGCCGGGCCGCTCCATCTCCTCGTAGAAACCGGCCTGTTGGGCCCGCAGGAACGCGCCCCGGGTCTGCTCGGCCTGCTGATAGGCGCGGACCGTCTCACGGTTGAAGTAGTAGTAGTGCAGATACTCGTTCGGTACGGCGCCCAGCGACCGCAGCCAGTCCGGCCCGAAGAGCCGGCCCTCCTCGAACGAGTCCAGCGCCTCGGAGTCCGCCAGCAGCCGCGGCAGTTCGTCGCGTCCGCCGACGCGCAGCCCCCGCAGCCAGCCCAGGTGGTTGAGGCCCACGTAGTCGATCCACGCGGTCGCCGGATCGGCCCCGAGCACCCTCGCCACCCGGCGGCCGAGGCCCACCGGCGAGTCGCAGATGCCGATGACCCGGTCGCCGAGGACCCGGCTCATCGCCTCGGTGACCAGACCGGCCGGGTTGGTGAAGTTGATGACCCACGCGTCGGGCGCGAGCGCGGCGATCCGGCGGGCGATGTCCACGGCCACCGGCACCGTGCGCAGCCCGTACGCGATGCCGCCCGCGCCGACCGTCTCCTGCCCGAGGACGCCCTCGGCGAGCGCGACCCGCTCGTCCGCCGCGCGGCCCTCGAGACCGCCGACCCGGATCGCGGAGAAGACGAAGCCGGCGCCCCGCATGGCCTCGTCGAGATCGCGGGTCACCACGACCTCCGGCGCGTCGGGCCGCCCCGCCGCCTGCTCCGCCAGCACCCGGGCCACCGCGTCGAGCCGGCCCGCGTCCACGTCGTGCAGGGTGACGCGGGTGACCCGGCCCTCCGCGCGATCGCCGAGGAGCGCCCCGTACACGAGAGGCACCCGGAACCCGCCGCCGCCGAGAATCGTGAGCTTCATGCCCGTACGCTACTCGGCGCCGGCGGCCCGGCGGCGGTCAGCCGAGGTCGAGCGCGTTGGGCAGCCCGAGGCGGTGGCGGACGCGGTCGTGCCGGCGCAGCGGTTCCAGCTCCGGGGCGCGGAACAGCGGGGTGACCGTGCAGCGGGGCGCGGCCGAGCCGGTGCGCTCCAGCAGCGCGTTGACGGCCGCCCGGGCGGAGGCGTTGGCGCCCTCCATCGTCGCCAGGTCGATGGAGACGGACACGTAGTCGCCGGCGAGGAAGAAGTTCGGCACGGCGGTCGCCGCCCGTGGGCGGTTGTGGAAGGTGCCGACGGGATGGATGAGCAGTTCGTCCTCGTTGGTGGGGTGCGGTGTGCCGAGGCCGTCGACGCCCGGGTCGAGGAACCACGAGTGCAGGGCGCTGTCCTTGAGGACCGTCCTGCCGGTGTCGTTCAGCGCCGCCTTCAGCTGCGCCCACACCTCCTTGGCGACCTCGGCGCGGGTGCACTGCTTGGCGGTCTTCCCGTAGAGGATGCCGGGCCGGTCCCACTCGGAGACGTCCACCGAGAGGCAGTCCACGGCGGCGCCGTCGCCGTAGTCGGCCGGGAAGTCGCGGCCGGGCCAGTGCGCCGCCTGCTGAATGGCCGTCAGCGCCCAGGGGGAGTCGACGCAGTTGATGTGTCCGTGCAGCAGCGGGGCGCGTTCGGTCAGATAGAACTGGATGCCCGTCATCCAGTCGGTCCGCAGCCGGTCGCAGCGCGCGAGCTGCGGGTCCGCGGCGCGCAGCGCGGGCCCCCAGGTGCGCCGGGCGTGCTCCACGGGCATCGCGGAGACGTAGTGGTCCGCGGTGACCGACTCGCGTCCGCCCCGCGGGTTCTCGACCACGACGGCACGGACCCGCCCGGCGGCGTACGTGATGTCCCGCACGGTCCAGCCGACCTTGAACTCCACGCCCAGCGAGGTCAGATGAGCCACCCAGGGGTCGATCCACGCCTCGTTGGTCGGGGCGTCGAGAATCCGGTCCAGCGGCCCGTCGGCGCCCCGGCCGAGCCCGTTGTGGACGAACGCCTCCAGCAGCGTGGCCACCGTGCGGGTGCTGGCCTCCTCCGCCTTGGTCGCCACGATGTTGCGGGTGAGGCCCACGGCGAGAATGCGCCGATAGTCGTAGCTCATCCGGTCCGCCCCGATGAACTCCCACCAGGGAGTGGCCTCCCAGCTCCGGTCGCGGCGCTCGTCGCAGCTCGTGAGGAAGACGAGCATCCGGTTCACGAAGTACGCGCTCTCGTGGAACGGGATGCCGAGGGCCGTGTCCACCATCGCCGTCAGGGCGCGGCGGATGTCGTCGAGGGTGAGACCGGGCGGCCGGTGGCCGGGCCAGGGGAGCGGGAAGCGCAGGTCCTCGCGGCCGGTGCGGCTGAAGGACATCTCGGACGGCGCGACCAGGTTGTCCCAGACGCCGTTCGCGTTCCCGGGGAAGGGGATGCGGCGCATGGTGTCGGGCAGATTGTGGTAGATCCCGGGGATGAAACGGAAGCCGTGCTCGGCGGGCAGCGGTCTGCGGCCGCCTCTGGCGCTTTCCGGGACGTCCATGCTCCTGGCCTTGCCGCCCAGGGCCCGGCGTTCGTAGACGGTGACCGCGAAACCGCGCTCGGCGAGCTCATGAGCGGCCGTCAGGCCGGCGACGCCGCCGCCGAGCACCGCCACGGACAAGGCGGGCGCGGCGGGCGTAGTGATGGGCGCGGCGGCGGGACGGGTGGCCGCGGCCGCCGCCGTGCCGGGCAGGCCGGCGCCGGCCAGGGCGGCGGCTCCGGTGACCTTGGCGGCGCCGCCCATGAAGGTGCGCCGAGAGGCGCGTCGTGAGGTGTCCGTACGATCCATCCGGTGCCCCTTACCGACGGTAACTTCCATATCAGGCGCCGGAGCATACGGAGATCCCCCACGACTCGGAAGCCACAGGTACGCCTGCCGCGCGCATTGGCTGGAAAATGAAGCCATGTCCCGACGAACCAAGCGCACCAGAGGCACCACCCCTCCCGACCTCACCGCCGACTCGCCCTGCCCCTGCGGGCTGCCCGCCACCTACGGCGAGTGCTGCGGCCGGTACCACCGGGGAGAGGAGTCGCCGCCCACCGCGGAGCTGCTGATGCGCTCCCGCTACAGCGCCTTCGCCGCCCACGACGCGGCGTACCTGCTGCGCACCTGGCACTCGTCGACCCGCCCGCGCCACCTCGAACTCGACCCGGGCATGCAGTGGACGTCCCTCGAGATCGTCGACGCGACGGAGGGCAGCGCCTTCCACACCACCGGGACCGTCACCTTCCGCGCCCGCTACCGCCACCACGGCAAGCGCGGCGAGCTGCACGAGCGCAGCAAGTTCGAGCGCCAGAAGGGCGCGTGGGTGTACGTCGACGGAACGTTCATGGAATGACCGGCCGCACCGGGTGATCGGCCGCGCCGGGTGCGCCGCCCGGACCGGCCCCGCCAGGACCGGCCGCACGGAAGGGCTCGCCGGGGAAGACCCGTCCCACCTGCTTGAATGCGGTCATGGTCGAACTCGTACTGCTCGGGGCGCTCGCCTCACTGATCGGCTGGCTGGTGCACCGCAAGCAACGGCAGCGGTCGTCCGCCCCGGCCCCGGCGGGCGAGGCGGGGATCGCGTGCATGATCAAGGGTGGGCCCGGAGGGACGCGCTGGCGGCCGGGGCGGCTGCTCGTCGGCGCGGGGCCGCTCGCCTGGAAGGCGTCCTGGGGCGGGCGGACGGTCGTCCTGCCCGCCGGTCTGCGCCGCACCGGGCTCCGGCCGCCGTCGATGCGGGAGGCGATGGGGCTCAACCCGCGATCCCGGATCATCGAGTGCGAGGCCGGCGGCGAGACCGTGCTGATCGCCGTCATGCCGGAGGAGCTGGACCCGGTCGTGAAGGCCCTCGACAGCGCGTGAGCGCAGTGGAGCGGCCGGGTCAGCGACCGCGGCGCGGTCCGACCGTGAGCCGGGGGTCGTAGGCGGCCAGCACCTTGTTGGCCCGTGCCAGCACGGACAGCGCCCGCTCCCGGTCCACCCGGTCCTCGGCGCACAGCGGTCCGCGGAACAGGCTCACCTCACGTGCGGCGCACTCCGCGTCGATCTCCGCCTGCAGGATGTGGACCGGCATACAGGAGCCGATCAGGGCCGCGACACGGTCGGGGATCGGCACCGGGACGAGTGGGGAGGCGGTCACGTGAAGTCCTTCTTTACCGTTACGGGTCGCCCCGTGTCTCTCGTTGCGCGGGAGTGCGCTGCCCGCGAGTAAGTGCCGGGGGTCCCGTCAACCCGTCGATCGCGTACCCGTGGTGCCGGTCGGCGAGGGCGGTGCCGAACGGGAGGCGCACACCCCGTCCCCGCCTGGCTCTCCGTCTCCGGCAGCACCGCCGACATACCTTACGCGAACGCGGCCGAAGCACCCGAATCGGTGGTCCGGCGGCACAAAGGTGACGACGGCCGCCCCTGGACCCCCTTCAGCGGCCGAATCCGCAGGTCAAGTCGGCGAAACGGCAGAGGGCTTGATCGTCTTCGGACCGGGCCCCGGCGGCGGACCGGGAGTGACTCCGGACACACCCGCCGTAGCCGCCGCCGGTGCACCGCAGCGGCGACTAGGACGGGGACGGCCGGTGCCGAGGCCCGGACCGGGCTCCGGGCTCGGCGCCCGGCGGCGACCCGCCCGGCCCGCCCGGCCCGGCAGACCCGCCTGCTCCCGGCTCGGCCCACCGGCGCCCGCGCCGCTCCCGCAGCTGGAGCGCCCGCAGCACGCCCTCGGTGGCGAACCGGCCGTCGGGATCGCTGAGCCGGTCGCCGAAAATGGACTCCAGGCTGCGCAGCCGGTAGCGGACCGTCTGCGGATGCACATCGAGCAGCTCGCCCATCTGGGCGGCGGTGCCACGGGTGTCGAGCCAGATCCGCAGGGTCTCGATCAGCCGGCTCCGGCGGGTCGGCGTCAGCCCGGCGAGCGGGGCGAGTTCACGCTCGGCGAGCTGGTCGAGGAGGGCGGGGTCGGAGAGCAGCCACAGGGTGAGCATGTGGTCGGAGCAGAAGGTCAGCGGGGCGTCGTCCACGACGCCCGAGTCGATGAACTCCAGCAGACGGCGGGCCCAGCGGATCGAGTCCGCGGCGTCGGCTGTCGGTACGGTCAGACCCACGGTGGCCCGGTGGCCGGTCAGCGTCTTCTCCAGCAGGCGTCTTCGCCGGAGGTCGACCGGTCCCGGGACGAGTAAGTGCGGCTGGGGGCCGCCTAATTCGGCGAGGACATCGTTGTCGAGGTCCGTTCCGGCCAATTCCGGCGACGGGCGCAGGGCGACCAGGGTGACCTGCTCGGGCAGCGGCCAGCCCGCCTGTTCAGCCAGCTCCGCGACCGTCGAACGCGGCACGGGCGGCCCAGCCATGATCAGATGCAGCAGCCTGCGGCGCGCCGCCGAACCCTGCTCGACGGTCCTGGTCTGCACCTCCAAGTAGCCCTCCCTGGTGAGGGCTTCGAGCTCGTCGACGTAGGCGAAGAGGGCGTCGGCGAAGCTCAGCATCAGGGTGGGGGAGAGGTTGTACCGCCGGCCGACCCGCTTGGCCCGGCGCAGCGCCACCCGGGCGCCGAGCCGGTAGGCGCCGTGGAGCGAGTCCAGGCTGCGGCCCTCGTACGCCTCGAACCGGCCGAAGCGGCGCAGCATCTCGTCGCGCAGCGGCGACGGGGCCGACGGTGAGGCGACCTGCTCGACGAAGACGGAGATGTTCTGTTCGACGCCGATCTGGATCGCCTGACCGTACGGACCCTTCAGCAGCCGCCCGTACTCCGGGTACGCGCGGGTCACCTCGATGCCGATCTCCTGGATGAGACTGGGCAGTTCGGGCCTGATGATCGCGGCGAACTCCTGCGGCAGCGGACCCAGCGGCTCGCCGGCGTCCGACGGCTGGGTGGACTTTCTCGGCATGGTTCTCTCCCCTCGGTCTCCGGTTGTCCGGTTGGGGGGTCGGGGCGGCGGGAAGCGCTCCCACGGACCGATAGGCATGACGACTTCGTTTGGTGCTGAACTTCGTTGGGTGCTGAACATAGTCCAGCGGAGCGCAACTGCACAGCGGGCGGACAGGGTTGGCCGGGGGTGGAGGTGGCCGGGAGACGCACGGGGCGCCGCGTGCGGACGGGGAGCGGCGCCGAGCGTGGTGACGGCGTTGTGGGGGATCCGGTGCACCCCTCTGCGGGCGGGGGAGCGGCGCTCACTTCCGGACAAGAAACCGCGGCGGCATGTTGCGCCGGCGACAAGAAAATACCCGCTGGTAGGGGCTTTGCGGGAATCTGCCGAACCCGTATTGCGCGACTGGTTACCCGCTCGTAGCGTCACTGTCCGAAAGCAGGGCGAGCGGGTGGCCGGCAGAATTCGACCCGTGTTCCTCCTCCTGCGGCCCGGTGGCCGCGGGTGGCGCCCCCACAGTGCGCGTCGCGTGATCGAGCCGCAAACCGCTCTTCGGTCTGTGCGGACGAAGAGTGATCCCCAGGTACGCAGATCCCCCTGAAGGGAACACACCCGTGCGTAGATTCATCAGAAATGCCGCATTGGTCGGGACGTCGGCCGTGGCGGCCCTCGGTCTCGCCGTCACCCAGGCCTCCGCCACCTCCGCCGCCGGCTGGGTGGTCAGCCCGGGCGGCGCCTTCACCGCCGTCGCCCAGTACCCGACGCTCAGCGTGCCGGCCGCCGTGCTGGAGTGCGCCTCCGCCACCGCCACCGGCACCGTCGCGTCCAGCTCCTCCAACGACGTGGGAGACATCGCGACCCTCACCTTCGACGACTGCTCGGTCATCGGCATCCCGTTCGAGGTGACCAGCAACAACACGCCGTGGGACCTCAACGCGCTCGGCGTCAGCTCCGTCCCGAACGCCGTCGACGGCTCCATCACCGGCGTCGACGCCAGCATCAGCGGCAGCGGTTGCACCGCCGACTTCACCGGTACGGCCACCGGCCACTACAAGAACGACACCAAGCAGCTGGTGATCGACGGCGGCACCCTCGTCGCGTCGAACGCCGACTGCCTCGGCCTGATCAACGACGACGACCCGGCCCTCTTCGAGGCGACGTTCGACGTCTCCGGCGGCCACACGATCAACCCGGCCTGACCCGGCGGCACGCGGGGACCCCGTGGCCGGCCCCTCGGGCCACGGGGTCCCTCCGGGACCCGGAGCAGGCACAAGACCGGCACGGAGACCCGTGCCGCCCGCCACGGACCGGGGCGCCCCGGTCCGTGGACCCTGCCACCGCCGGCCCGCACGACGCGCGGTCCGGACTGCCGCCGCCGACCGGGCCGCCGTGCGGCCCCGCTCGCGCTGCCCCCGACCCCGCGCCGCGATCGTCGCCCGCCCGCGCCGCCGGACCGACCAGAGCTGGAGAGACACCGACGATGACAGGCCTCATCAGCACTCGCTCCCGCCCGGCGCGTGTCGCCGTGCTCGCCACCGCCGGACTCGTCGCCGCACTGCTCGTCGGCCCCGGGTCCGCGGCCCAGGCCCGCGACATCGGCGTGGACCTGGCGTACGACTGCGACTTCACGCGGGGCACGCGGACGGTACGGGTCGCGGTCGGCGGCTCCTTCCCGGACACCGGCGGGGTCGGCCGCCCCATCCAGCCGGGCGCGCCGACCGTACGGGTGGCGATTCCCGCCGGGGCGCTCGACGGCGCCCTGCCCGCCGGGGCGCGGACCGTCGCCGGCTCGCTGAGCATGACCACGCGGGTGAGCCAGAACACCAAGGCCGCCGAGGCGGCCTGGACCGGTCTCGCCGCACCCGCGGCCCCCCTCGGCGACGACGGAGCACTCGAGCTCGAACACACCGGCCACGTCCCCTCGGTCACCGTCACCGCGGCGGGCGACGTCGCCTTCACCGCCGGAGACCTCTCGCTGGAGCTGCTGCCGGTGACCGCCGACGGCGCCGAGCCGATGCCGCTGCCCGCCGTCGAATGCCGGCCCGCCGCAGGTCAGGACGGTCTCCTCGCCACCGTCCCGGTCCCCGCGGAGACGTCCCCCGCACCGACCGGCACCCCCTCGCCGGGCGCGGAGGACGGCGAGGGGACGCCCGGCGGGCAGGCGGACCCCGGAGCGGGCGAGGGCCTCGCCTTGGAGCCGCCGCAGCCCACCGGCACGCCGGCCGCGGAGTGCCCCTCCGAGCCGCCCCCCGGACCGATCGACGAGAGCTTCGTACCGCAGCCGCCGCCGGGCGAGCCGCCCAGAGCCTTCAACCTCCCCGGCCGGCACGGATGCGCCTTCGCCGTCGGACTCGCCAACGTGAAGAAGCTCGGCAGCGCGATGATCGTCAACGACCCGGCCGCGGACCCCGAGACGATCAACGTACTCGCCGTCACCCGTACCCTGTCGCGGTCCGGCAGCCGCCCCGGCGGCTACTACTTCCGCGTCGACTCGTACGGCGAGATCATCCTGCCCGACGCGTCGAGCACCTTCCTCGCCTTCGGGTTCCAGCCGGTCTCCGCCCGGGTGGAGTTCACCAACGGCCCGCTCACCATCTCGACCGGCGCCGTCGGTTCCAAGCCGAACCAGGTCAACTTCGCCACCGCCGGCTTCTACCAGGCCCTGCGCGTCTACGACGTGAAGGTCAACGGCGTACCGCTGGACGTGGGCCCCGACTGCCGTACCGCCCGGCCCTACCGGGTGGTCCTGCACGGCCGGTTCCCCGACTACGAGAGCGTCTTCAAGGGCGGTCCGATGCGGGGGACGGTGACCATCCCCGAGTTCTCCGGCTGCGGCAGCGGCGGGGAGGACTTCGACCAGCTGTTCAGCGCGTCGCTCTCCGGACCGGACAACCTGATCGCCATGACGCAGGGGCCGCTGTGCATCCCGAACAGCCCGAACAACGAGTGCCCGCCCACCATCCCGCCCCTCCCCGGCCAGGAGACCCCCCGGCCACCCTCCCGGTGACCTCGCGGCCCCACCCCCCCCGGGCCGCGAGGTCACCCCCGCCGGGCGCGCCGGCCGGCCCGGACACGCATCGCGGGACAAGGTTTCCGCACCGCTTTGTCACCAGGTGACAAACCCGCCAGTTCGACCTGAAACCGCTGGTCACAGCCATTGCCCCGGCCGCGTACCCGAACGTAACGTGCGGGCGCCCGGTGCACTTCCGCAACTTTCGGCACCTGTGCGCAGCCCGCTGCCCACGGCCACACGAATCGGGAGGTGAAATGGGAATCGAGGTAGTCGTCGAAGGACTCACCAAGTCCTTCGGCAGACAGAACATCTGGCAGGACGTCACGCTCACCCTCCCGGCCGGAGAAGTCAGCGTCATGCTCGGTCCCTCCGGAACCGGCAAGACCGTGTTCCTGAAATCGATCATCGGACTGCTGAAGCCCGAGCACGGACGGGTCATGATCGACGGCGTCGACATGGTCAACAGCCCCGAACGGGACATCTACGAGACGCGCAAGCTCTTCGGCCTGATGTTCCAGGACGGCGCGCTCTTCGGTTCGATGACGCTCTTCGACAACATCGCCTTCCCGTTGCGGGAACACACCCGCAAGAAGGAGTCGGAGATCCGGCGCATCGTGATGGAGCGCATCGAGGTCGTCGGTCTCCTCGGCGCCGAGGGCAAACTCCCCGGCGAGATCTCCGGCGGTATGCGCAAACGCGCCGGGCTCGCCCGCGCCCTGGTGCTCGACCCGCAGATCATCCTCTGCGACGAACCGGACTCCGGCCTCGACCCGGTGCGCACCGCCTACCTGTCGCAGCTGCTGATCGATCTCAACGCGCAGATCGACGCCACGATGCTGATCGTCACCCACAACCTCGACATCGCGGCCACCGTCCCCGACAACATGGGGATGCTCTTCCGCCAGGGCCTCGTCACCTTCGGCCCCCGTGAGGTGCTGCTGACCAGCGAGGAGCCGGTCGTCGCCCAGTTCCTCGGCGGACGGCGCGAGGGCCCCATCGGGATGTCCGAGGAGAAGGACGCCGCCACCCTCGCCGCCGAGCAGCGGGCCGCCGGCGCGTTCGACACCGGCCCGCGGACCGTGGTCCCGCAGCTGGAGCCCTCGCCCGGGATGCCCGTCCGCCAGGGCGCCCTGCGCCGCAGGGAACGTGTCCTCGCCATGATGTCCGAGCTGCCGGAGGCCGCCCGTACGGCCATCATGCGCAGCTACAGCCCGGCCGGCGGAGTGGCGACGTGAGCGCCGGACTTCCGGTGCGCCAGGACGCGCCCAAGCAGGACAGGCCCGCGCCGAGACCGCCCTCGAAGCTGCTCGCGCCGCTCCGCGAGACCGGGAAGCTGTTCGCGCTCGCCGCCGCCGTGAGCCGGGCCATGTTCCGCCGGCCGTTCCAACTACGGGAGTTCGTCGAACAGTTCTGGTTCGTGGCGAGTGTGACCATCCTGCCCGCCGCGCTGGTCTCCATCCCGTTCGGCGCCGTCATCGCCCTCCAGGTCGGCTCGCTCACCCAGCAGCTCGGCGCGCAGTCCTTCACCGGCGGCGCCAGCGTCCTCGCCGTCATCCAGCAGGCCAGCCCCCTGATCGTGGCCCTGCTGATCGCCGGGGCCGGCGGCTCCGCGATCTGCGCCGACCTCGGCTCCCGCAAGATCCGCGAGGAGCTCGACGCCATGGAGGTCATGGGCGTCTCACCGATCCAGCGCCTCGTCGTGCCCCGGGTGCTGGCGACCATGCTGGTCGCCGTGCTGCTCAACGGCATGGTCTCCGTCGTCGGCACCCTCGGCGGCTACTTCTTCAACGTCATCATGCAGGGCGGCACCCCCGGCGCGTACCTCGCCAGTTTCTCCGCCCTCGCCCAGCTGCCCGACCTCTACATCAGCGAGTTCAAGGCCCTGGTCTTCGGCTTCATCGCGGGCATCGTCGCCGCCCACCGCGGCCTCAACCCGCGCGGCGGCCCCAAGGGGGTGGGCGACGCGGTCAACCAGTCCGTCGTCATCACCTTCATGCTGCTGTTCTTCGTGAACATGGTCCTCACGGCGGTCTATCTGCAGATCGTCCCCGCGAAGGGGGGCTGAGCGATGGCCCTGCTCAGCCGGCTCGACCGCTCCGGCGACCAGCTCACCTTCTATCTGCGGGCCCTGCTGTGGATCCCGAAGACCCAGCGCCGCTATCTGCGCGAGGTCCAACGCCTGCTCGCCGAGGTCGCATTCGGCAGCGGCGGCCTCGGCGTCGTCGGCGGCACCATCGGCGTGATGATCGCCATGACCCTGTTCACCGGCACCGTCGTCGGCCTCCAGGGATACGCGGCACTCAACCAGATCGGCACCTCCGCCTTCACCGGCTTCGTCTCCGCGTACTTCAACACCCGCGAGATCGCGCCCCTCGTCGCCGGACTCGCCCTCTCCGCCACCGTCGGCGCAGGCTTCACCGCCCAGCTCGGCGCGATGCGCATCAACGAGGAGGCCGACGCCCTCGAGGCGATGGGCGTGCGCTCCATGCCGTACCTGGTCACCACCCGCATCATCGCCGGAGTCGTCGCGATCGTCCCGCTGTACGCGATCGGTCTGCTCAGCTCCTACCTCGCCTCCCGCTGGATCACCGTCCTGTTCAACGGCCAGTCCGCGGGCACCTACGACCACTACTTCAATCTCTTCCTCTCTCCGGACGACGTCCTGCTGTCGATCCTCAAGGTGCTGATCTTCAGCGTGATGGTGATCCTCGCGCACTGCTACTACGGCTTCCGCGCGAGCGGCGGCCCCGCCGGTGTGGGTGTGGCCGTCGGCCGCTCCGTACGCAACGCCATCGTGCTGATCAGCCTGACCGACTTCTTCCTCTCGCTCGCCATCTGGGGCGCGACCACGACGGTGAAGGTGGCCGGATGACCGCCCGGACAGCAAGAAGACGGCTCGCGGGCGTGGCCTTCCTCCTCGTGCCCGTACTGCTCGTATGGCTCTCGGTCGCCGTCTACGACAAGAAGTTCACCGACGACGCCACCGTCACCGTCCTCACCGGCGCAGCCGGCAACGAGATGCACCGGGGCGCGGAGGTCAAGCTGCGCGGCGTCGTCATCGGCGAGGTCCGCGGCATCAGCGCCGACGGCGCCGGCGCCCGGCTCACGCTCGCGCTGCGCCGTGACGAGCTGAGGCGCGTACCGGCCGACGTCACGGCGCAGATGCTGCCGACGACCCTGTTCGGGGAGCGCTTCGTCGCCCTCGTACCGCCCGCCCGCAACCCGTCCGCGCGCACCCTGCGGGCCGGGGACACCATCACCCAGGACCGCTCCTCGAACGCCATCGAGCTGGCACAGGTCCTCGACAACGTGCTGCCGCTGCTGACCGCGGTCAAGCCGGAGAAGCTCTCCGCGACCCTCACCGCCGTCTCCCAGGCCCTGCAGGGCCGCGGCGACCAGCTCGGCGACACCCTCGTCACCCTCGACGCGCATCTGAAGAAGATCAACCCCCAACTGCCGGTGCTGAACCGGGACATCGCCCACCTCGTCGAGGTCAGCCACCTCTACGCGGACGCCGCGCCCGACGTGCTGAAGGCGCTCACCGACTTCACCACCACCAGCGGCACCATCGCCGACCAGCAGGCCGAACTCGCCGGCCTCTACGGAGCCACGACCAAGTCCGCGCAGGACCTGACGTCCTTCCTCCGCAAGAACCGGAACAACCTGATCCGGCTGGCCGCCGACGGCCGGCCCACCCTGGAACTCCTCGCCCGGTACTCGTCCTCGTTCCCCTGCACCCTGCGCACCCTCGCCGGATTCGTGCCCGCCATGGACAAGGCCCTCGGCAAGGGCACCGACGAGCCGGGCCTCCATGTGGACGTGACCAGCGTGCCCTCCCTCGGCGCGTACGTGTCCGGCAGGGACACCCCGGCCTACGGCAGCGGCGGCGGACCGCACTGCTACGCCGTCCCCTACACCGGCCGGCCCGCCCCCGCCGCGGCGTCCGCCGCCGCCGAGAACCTCGGCCTGCCCAACTCGCCGCAGGAGAACCGGCTCGTCAACGAACTGCTGGCCCCCGAGCTGAAGAAGCCCCCCACGCAACTGCCCGACTGGAGCAGCGTGCTGACCGGCCCCGTCTACCGCGGTGCGGAGGTGACGCTCAAGTGAAGCGCCGCAGCCTCGTGGGACCTGTGATCAAGTCCCTCGCGTTCATCGTGGTGACGGTTCTCGCCACCACCGTCCTCGCGTTCTCCATCGCCAACACCTCGGTCGGCGACACCGCCCCGTACAAGGCGCGCTTCACGGACGTGACCGGGCTCGTCGCCGGTGACAGCGTCCGGATCGCCGGGGTGAAGGTCGGCCAGGTCGAGTCGGTGAAGGTCGTGGACCGGCGTGTCGCGGAGGTCGGCTTCAGCGTCCGCGAGGGCCGGGCGCTGCCCGCGTCGGTGACCGCCTCCGTCAAGTACCTCAACATGGTCGGCCAGCGCTACATCGACCTCGACCAGGGGGCGGGACCGGTCGGCCGCAGCTTCCCGCCCGGCGCCACCATCCCGCTGGAGCGCACCACCCCCGCACTCGACCTCACGCAGCTGTTCAACGGCTTCCAGCCGCTGTTCGAGGGCCTGTCGCCGGGCGAGATCAACGACCTCGCCGGCTCCATCGTCCAGGTCCTCCAGGGCGAGGGCGGCACCGTCGACAGCCTCCTCCGGCATGTCGGATCCCTGACCGGCACCGTCGCCGCCAAGGACCAGGTGATCGGCGAGGTCGTCAAGAACCTCAACACCGTCCTCAAGACCGTCAACGACCGCGAGGCGGGCTTCGACGAGCTGGTGGTCACCCTCCAGAAACTCGTCAGCGGATTCTCCGGCGACCGCCAACCGCTCGGGGAGGCCGTCGCCGCCATGGGAGACCTGACCACCGTCACCGCCGGTCTGCTCAAGGACGGCCGGGCGCCGCTGAAGAAGGACATCGCCGAACTCGGCCGGCTGTCCCGGCAACTGGACAAGGGGGCACCGCAGATCGAGAACTTCCTGGCGAAGACGCCCGCCAAGATGCAGGCCGTCACCCGTCTCGCCTCCTACGGATCGTGGCTCAACCTCTACCTCTGCGAGGCGCGGGTCGCCGGCGTCACCACCTCCGACGGCAGCCCGCCGCCCACCGGCATCGGCATCACGGAATCGAGGTGCCGCGGATGAGGACCGCCCGCTTCCGCATCAGGCCCGTCCAGGAACGCAACCCCGTCGCCGTCGCCCTCGTGGGCCTGATCGTCCTGGTGCTGCTCGGCATCGCCGCCTATCGGGCCGACGCCCTGCCGTTCGTCGGCGGCGGCACCGGCTACACCGCCGACTTCACCGAGGCCGCGGGACTCGACGAGGGCGACGAGGTACGCATCGCCGGCGTCAAGGTCGGCGAAGTCACCGCCGTCGCGCTCGCCGGGGCCAAGGTCAGAGTCTCCTTCAGGGTCGAGGACGCCTGGATCGGCGACTCCAGCACCGCGGCCATCGCGATCAAGACGCTCCTCGGGGAGAAGTTCCTCGCCGTCGACCCGCTCGGCACCCGTGCCCAGGACCCCGCCGAGCCGATCCCCACCAGCCGCACCACCTCTCCGTTCGACGTCACCCAGGCCCTCAACGGGCTCGGCGAGACCATCGGGAAGATCGACACCGCCAAGCTCGCCGACAGCTTCGACGCGATCAACGACACCTTCAAGGACTCGCCGCCGAACGTCCGAAGCGCCGCGACCGGACTCGCCGCCCTGTCGAAGTCCGTGTCGAAACGCGACGCGCAGCTCGCCGAACTCCTGAAGGGCAGCAGACAGCTCGCCCGGACCCTCGACGGCAAGAAGAGCAGCTTCGAGACGCTGCTGGAGGACGGCAATCTGCTGCTCGGCGAGATCCAGGCCCGGCGGGACGCCATCCACGCCCTGCTCACCGGCACCACCAGCCTCGGCACCCAGCTCTCCGGCCTGGTCGAGGACAACCAACGGCAGCTGAAACCCACCCTCGACGCGCTCGGCAAGGTCACCGCCGTCCTGCTGAAGAACCGCACGAAGCTGGACCGGACCCTCGCCCTCGCCGGGCCGTACTACCGCCTCGTCGGCAACACCCTCGGCAACGGACGCTGGTTCGACACCTACGTCTGCGGACTCGTCCCCAAGCACTACCTTCCCGCCGACGCCCCGCCGGCCACCGGCTGCATGCCACCGAAGCCGACCGCGAAGGGCGGTGGATCGTGAACCTCAGACGCATCACCGGGATCGGCGCCGGCCTCGCCGTCGTCGCGGCCGTCGGAACCTCGGGCGCGATGGCCCTCCAGGAGTCCTCATCGACCCGGATCACCGCGTACTTCGACCGCGCCACCGGCGTCTACGAAGGCTCCGACCTGCGCGTCCTCGGAGTGAAGGCCGGCACGGTGGAGACCGTACGGCCCCAGGGCGACCAGGTGAAGGTCACCCTGCTGCTCGACGAGGACATCGAGGTCCCCGCCGACGCGCACGCCGTCGTCGTCGCCCCCAGCGTCGTCGCCGACCGCTACATCCAGCTCGCCCCCGCCTACACCGGCGGCGAACGCATCCGCGACGGCGCGGTCCTGCCCGCCGCGAAGAACGCCATGCCGCTGGAGGTCGACCAGCTCTACGCGTCGATCACCGAACTCGGCACCGCACTCGGCCCCGACGGCGCCAACGCCGACGGCGCGCTCGCCGGCCTCCTCGACACCGGCGCCGCCAACCTCAAGGGCAACGGCAAGGCCATCGGCGACTCGATCGAGCAGTTCGGCAAGGCCGCCAGGACCCTCGACGGCAGCAGCGGCGACCTGTTCGCCACGCTCTCCCACCTCCAGTCCTTCACCGCCATGCTGAAGAAGAACGACGGCAACGTCGCCAAGGCGGAGCGGCAACTCGCCTCCGTCACCGGCTTCCTGGCCGAGGACAAGGAGAACCTGGGCACCGCCCTCAAGGAACTCGGCACCGCGCTGAAGCAGGTCAAGGGCTTCATCCAGGACAACCGCGGCAGCCTCAAGAAGAACGTCGACGCACTCGTCCCGCTCACCCGCACCCTGGTCGACCAGCGGGCCTCGCTCGCCGAGGCCATGGACACCGCGCCGCTGGCCGCCGGCAACGCGCTGAACGCCTACGACCCGGTGAACCGCACCCTCAACGGCCGCGCCGACATCAACGAACTCAGCTACGGCCCCGAGATCACCGTCCCGCCCGACGCCGCGTCCCTCGCCGGGCTCGTCCCGGTCGACGGCCTCCGGCGACAGGCCCTGCCCGCCCTGCCGCTGCCACCGGTCGGCACGGTCTACGGAACCCCCGAGAAGCGGAAGGGGGGCTCCCGTTGAGAGGCACCCGAACCGGCCGGCGCCGAACCCCGGCCGCCCTGGCCCTGGCCCTCGCCCTCGGCATGACCGCCGGCGGCTGCTCGACGCCCGCCTTCTCCGGTCTCGAACAACTGCCGCTGCCCGGCGGCGCGGACCTCGGCGACCACCCGTACGAGATCACCGCCGACTTCGCCGACGTGCTCAGCCTCGTCCCGCAGTCGTCGGTCAAGGTCAACGACGTCGCCGTCGGCCGCGTCACCGAGATCGCGCTCGACCGGGACGACTGGACGGCGAAGGTCACCATGCGCGTCAACGGAGATGTGAAACTGCCCGCCAACGCGTACGCCCACCTCGAACAGTCCAGCCTCCTCGGCGAGAAGTACATCCAGCTCGCCCCACCGCCGAAAGCCGCCGCCGCGAAAGGCACCCTCGCCGACGGCGCGGCCATCCCGATGAGCCGCACCAATCGCAACCCCGAGGTCGAAGAGGTCTTCGGCGCGCTCTCGCTCCTCCTCAACGGCGGCGGCGTCCAGCAGATCAGGACCATCGCAGGCGAACTCAACAAGGCGATGAGCGGCCGCGAACCGAAGATCCGCTCCATGCTCAAGCAGATCGACAAGCTCGTCACGAGCCTCGACGCCAACAAGGAGAACATCACCGCCGCCCTCGACGGCGTCAACCGGCTCGCCGCCACCCTCGCCACCCGCAAACAGCAGGTCGGCGCCGTCCTCACCGGCCTCAGCCCCGGCCTCAAAGTGCTGGAGGAACAACGCGGTTCGCTGCTCACCATGCTCCGCGCACTGGGCACCCTGTCCACCGTCGCCGTCGACACCATCGACAGGGCGAAGGCCGACACGATCGCGAGCCTGAAGGCACTGGCCCCCACCCTCAAGGCACTCGCCGACTCCGGCCAGGACCTGCCGGACTCCCTCCAGGTGCTGCTCACCTACCCGTTCACCGACGAGGTGCTGCGCGGCGTGAAGGGCGACTACCTCAACGTGTACCTCGACGTCACGGCCGTACCCGGCACCACGATCATCCCCGAATTCGTCCCCGACGACGAGCCCGCCGCGCGGGCGGGCGGCGGCGCGCCCCTGCCGCTGCCGTCGGTCACCGGCACGGGCGGAGGGACCCCCTGATGCTCACGCTCGCCATCCGCCTCAAGAACATCGCGTTCCTCGTCATCGCCGTCCTCGTCCTCGGCTTCGTCGGCGTCCGCTACGCCGACCTCGGCCACCTGGTCGGCATGCGCGACCACTACCGCGTACGGGTGCAACTCGCCCAGACGGGCGGTCTGTTCACCCACTCCAACGTCACCTACCGGGGCGTGTCCGTCGGCCGGGTCGGTGACATCGAGCTCACGGACGACGGCGTCGAGGCGGAGCTGCGCATCGACGAGGACGCGCCCCGCATCCCGGCCGACCTCGAAGCCGTCGTCGCCAGTCTCTCCGCCGTCGGCGAGCAGTACATCGACCTGCGCCCCGCGAGCGGCGACGGCCCCTACCTCGAGGACGGCGCGGTCATCGCCCGGGCCGACACCCGTGTCCCCGCCCCCGTGACCGACATGCTCACCAGCGTCGACTCTCTCGCGTCCTCCGTCGACCTGGAGTCCCTGCGCACGGTCGTCGACGAATTCGGCACGGCGCTGAACGGCCGCGGCGACGACCTCCAAGTGCTCCTCGACAACGGCGGCGACTTCGTCCGCGCCGCCGAAGAGGCACTGCCCGTCAACACCCGGCTGCTGATCGAGGGGGAGGCCGTACTGCGCACCCAGGTCGAACACGGCCAGGCGCTCAAGGACTTCGCCGGCGGCGCGCGGGAACTCGCCGCCCAGCTCAAGAGCTCCGACACCGACCTGCGCGCCCTCATCGCGGCCGCCCCGGACGCCGCCGGCCAGCTCAGCGGCCTGCTGCGCGACCTCGACCCGGCCTTCGGCGTCGTCGTCGCCAACCTGCTCACCACCTCGCAGGTCGCCGTCACCCGGCAGCACGGCATCGAGGAACTCCTCGTCAGACTCCCCGCCGTCGCCGCCGCCGGCTCGACCGCCGTCACCGACAAGGGGGCGAGGTTCGGCCTGTCGGTCACCTTCTTCAAGCCGCTGCCCTGCACTGACGGATACGGGGACACCGTCTACCGCAACGGCCTCGACACCTCAGCCGCCACCACCAACACCAGGGCCCGCTGCACCTCACCGTCGAGCAGCGGCACGAATGTCCGCGGCAGCGCCCACGCCCCCACCGGCGGCCCGGTGCCCGACCCCGTACGGCCGGGCTCCCTGCCCGGAACGGGTGCGGGTTCAGGTGGCACGGGTGACGCGGCCGCCCTGCTGCCGGGGGCGCTCGGGCTGCCGGCCGTGACCGGCCCCGCGCCCGGCATGGGCGGGCTGCTGGGACTGGAGGTCGCGCCATGACCCGCGGCAGGGCGGCCGCGGCCCGGGCCGCCGTCGCCGTGGCCGTGGTGTTCTGCGCGTTCGGCGGCTGGACGTACGCACAGGCCGAGGGCGACGAGTCCCTGGCCTACGCCGCCTCGCGCGACACGGCGCTCGCCGAGGGCAAGGAGCGCGTCGAGACCCTCACCAGTTTCGACGCGGAGCAGCCGGAGGCGGGCCTGCAGAACTGGCTGGACGCCGCCACCGGGCCGCTGCGCGAGGAGCTGAAGAGAACGAAGACGAAGGGCGGCCCGACAGCGCGGGCGGAGGTCACCGACGCGGCACTGACCGCGCTCGACGACCGGACGGGCACCGCAGAGCTGATCGCCACCGTCGAGGTCACCACCGCCTCCGCGCAACAGACCGGCGGCGCCGCGTCGGACAAGCAGCGAAAGCGGCTGGAGGCCACGCTTGCCCGCACCGCCGACGGCTGGAAGGTCCAGTCACTGGCGGCCGTCCCGGTCGGAGGGGTGTGACGTGCGCGTCGAGGAGGAAGCCGAACCGGAACTGGTGGAGGGCGAGCCACCCCCCGACGACGGCCCCGCCCCGCGTGCGCGGCGGCGACGGCACACCCCCGCGGTCGTCGCGGTCGTCCTGGCGCTGGTCCTCGGCGGGGTGCTGCTCCTGGTGCGGGCAAGCCAGTTGACGGGCGCCCCCGCGGCCGACAACCGGGCGCTCACCGACACGGAGGCCACCGCCCGGGTCACCGGCGACGTCAGCAACGCGCTTACCGAGGTCTTCTCGTACCGGCCCGGCGACACCGCAGCCACCCGCGAGTCGGCGCGCGAACTGCTCGCGGGCAGGGCGGCCCGGCAGTACGCGGAGCTGTTCGGCCAGGTCGAGAAGCGCGCGGCCGAACAGAAGCTGACGCTCACCACCCACGTCGTACGGGCCGGCGTGACCCGGCTGACCGGCAACAGCGCACGGCTCCTGGTCTTTCTCGACCAGGTCTCGCAGCGGCAGGGCGCCGCGCCCGCCACCGCCCCCGCGCAGCTCTCCGTCACGGCCGAACTCGCCGACGGGCGCTGGCGGATCGTCGACATCGCATCCCGCTGAACCGACAGGGAGGAAGAGGGCACATGCCACGCACTCGTACGATCAGAAACCCGCTGGTCGCCGCAGCTCTCGCGCTGACGGTCCTGGCGGTCGGCCTCGCGGCGTGGGGAGGCTGGTCCTGGTACGGGGCCTCGAACGACGACTCCCTGGCCTTCGCCCAGAAGCGCGACGAGGTGCTGGCCGCCGGCCGACAGGCGGTGCAGAACATGAACACCCTCGACCACCGCGACCTCAAGGGAGGACTCGACACCTGGGAGGACTCCGCCACCGGTGACCTGCACCGGCAACTCGTGGATGGACGCCGCCAGTTCGAGAAGCGGATCCAGGAGTCCAGGACGGTCACCAGCGCCAAGGTGCTGTCCGCGGCCGTCACCGAACTGGACGACCGGGCCGGCCGGGCGAGCGTGATGGTCGCCCTGCGGATCACGGTGGCCGCGCCCAAGGGCGAACCGGCCCGCAAGGAGAGCCGGATGCTCGGCGAACTGACCCGTACGCCGGAGGGCTGGAAGCTCAGCGCCCTCGGCCAGGCGCCCGTCGGCAACACCGCGGCCGAGTAACCACCGAGAGGACTCCGGACATGTCGACGACCCGTCACCTCATCAACAGACAACGCCGGCTGGCGACGACCGCGGCGGCCGCCACGGCCGCCGAACGCGGCGGCGGGAGCGCGGCGTCCGCGGCGCCGGCGTCCGCCGAGACCGGGTCCGGGGAGGCGTCCCCGCAGGGCGGCGGCCCGAAGACCGCCACGGCGCCCGCCGGTGGGCGGACCGGGCCCCGGCGGCCGTTCGGCAGGCGTCCCGCGGCCCGCGCATCGGCTGAAGAGGCCGCCGCCGAGACCGCCGACGCCGATGCCGACACGGACGGCGACGCCGGGGCTGACGCCCCCGCCCTGCGGCCCGGTGGCCGCCACGCGCGGCCCCTCGCCGCCCTCGCCGTGCTGACCGTCCTGCTCGGCGGCTTCGCCGCCTTCGCCGCCACCCGCGCCGGCGACCTGCGCGACACCCCCGCCGCACGCAACACCGCCCTCACCGACATCGCCCGCACCAGCGAGGTCAAGGGCCAGGTCACCCAGGCCGTGGAGGCCGTCTTCTCGTACAACTTCGCCGACGCCCCGGCGCTCGACCTGGCCGTCGAGAAGCATCTGACGGGCCGGGCGGTCGAGCAGCACGACGGGATGCTCGCCGCCGTCCGCAAGGAAGGGCCGAAGCAGAAGCTGGTGCTCACCACCACCGTCACCGCCGGCGGCGTGGAACTCCTCGACGGGGACCGGGCCCGCGTCCTTCTCTACGCCGACCAGAGCAACACCCGCACCGCCACGAAGGAGGAGACGACGTACGCCGCCGCGATGCTCGCCGTCGACGCCGTGCACGAGGACGGCGCCTGGCGCATCGCCGGCATCGACACCTTAGGAGCCGGCTCATGAGGCCGCTGAGGAAACGGACGCGCCGGGGACTGGCCGGCACGGCGGCGGCCGTCGCCGCCATGGCGGCGCTCGCCGCCTCGCAGGCCCCCGGGACGCCGACGCCGCCACCCGTGGCCGGGCACGACAACAGGGCGATCGGGAACGCCAGTTGGCCGGTCGCACCCAACGACGACTCGTACCACACCGAACTGCCGCCGCTGCGTACCCCGGCCCCGCCCGCCGCTCCACCGTCCGGTCCCGCCCCGGCCCCGGTCGACCCGTCGGCGCTGGTCCGGGCCGAGTCGGGCATCCCGGCCACCGTCCTGGCGGCGTACCGGAGCGCGCGGGCGCGGACCGGACGCAGCGATCCGGGCTGCCGGCTGCCGTGGCAACTGCTCGCCGCCATCGGCAAGGTGGAGTCCGGCCACGCGCGCGGCGGCCGCGTCGGCGCGACCGGTACGACCCTGACGCCCATCCTGGGCCCGGTCCTCGACGGGAACGGCTTCGCGCACATCGCCGACACCGACAACGGCGCCTGGGACGGCGACGGGCGTTATGACCGCGCGGTCGGGCCGATGCAGTTCATCCCCTCCACCTGGGCGAACTGGGGGCAGGACGCGAACGGCGACGGCCGCAGAGACCCCAACAACATCCACGACGCCGCCCTCGCCGCGGCCCGCTACCTCTGCGCCGGCGACCGGAGCCTCGCGGTCAAGGCCCATCTGGACCGGGCGATCCTCAGCTACAACCACTCGCAGACCTATCTGCGCACCGTGCTCGCCTGGTTCGACTTCTACCGCAAGGGCGTCCACCCGGTGCCCGACGGCAAGGGCGTGGTCCCGGTCAGCCCGGGGGCCGGCGGGAAGAGCCCGGCGAAGAAGCCGGTCGGCGGCGCGGGCGGGGACGGCGGCGGCGAGATCATCATCGGCCCGCCGCCCGGCTCGCCGGCCCCGGCCCCCTCACCGACCCGCGTCCCTGTCCCGTCCCCCGATCCGTCACCGGACCCGAGCGGCGGCCCCACCCCGAGCCCGAGCCCGAGCCCGTCTCCGGACCCGAGCCCGTCCCCCGATCCCTCGCCGGACCCCGGCCCGGACCCGAGCGACAGTCCCGCCCCCAGCCCCGACCCCTCACCCTCCGACCCCGGCCCCTCGGCCTCGGACTGTCCCGCGCCGTCGTCCTCCGCACCGGCCCCCGAGCCCTCAGCTCCACCGCCCAGCCCGAGCGACGCCGCCGCGGACGGGACCTGCTCACCCTCCTGACGGGGTCAGCACCTCGTTCAGGTCGTAGCTCACCGGCTCCTCCAGCTGCGCATACGTACAGCCGGCGGGCTCCCGGTCGGGGCGCCACCTGCGGAACTGCGCGGTGTGCCGGAAACGGTCGCCCTCCATGTGGTCGTAGGCCACCTCCACCACCCGCTCCGGGGCCAGCGCCACCCACGACAGGTCCTTCTTGCCCGACCAGCGGCTCGGCGCCCCCGGCAGCCGGGCGCTCTCATGGGCGCTCTCCTGCGCCCAGGCCGCCCACGGATGCCCCTCGACCGGGTCCATCCGCAGCGGCTCCAACTCCGCCACGAGCTCCTCCCGCCGCTGCATCGAGAACGCCGCGCAGACCCCCACGTGCTGGAGCGCCCCGGAGTCGTCGTACAGCCCGAGCAGCAGCGAACCGACGACCGGGCCGCTCTTGTGGAAGCGGTAGCCGGCGACGACGACGTCGGCGGTCCGCTCGTGCTTGATCTTGTACATCAGCCGGGTGTCCGGCCGGTACAGCAGGTCCAGCGGCTTGGCGATGACCCCGTCCAGCCCGGCGCCCTCGTAACGCTCGAACCACTGCCGCGCGACCTCGATGTCCGTGGTCGACGGCGCGAGGTGCACGGGCGGCCGGGCGCCCGCGAGCGCCTCGGTGAGCAACTCCAGCCGGGCGCTGAGCGGCGCGTCGAGCAGCGACTCGTCGCCGAGCGCGAGCAGGTCGAAGGCGACGAAGCTGGCCGGTGTCCGCTCGGCGAGCATCCGTACGCGGGAGTCGGCGGGGTGGATGCGCTCGGTGAGCCTGTCGAAGTCCAGCCGTCCGTCGTGCGCGATGACGATCTCTCCGTCGACGACGCAGCGCTCCGGCAGATTGGCGGCCAGCTCCGCGGCGAGCTCGGGGAAGTACCTGGTCAGCGGCTTGCCGGTACGGGATCCGATCACCAGCTCGTCGCCGTCGCGGTGGACGATCGCCCGGAAGCCGTCCCACTTGGCCTCATAGTGCATCCCCGGCGGGATCTTCTTCACGGACTTGGCCAGCATCGGCTTCACGGGCGGCATCACGGGCAGATCCATGGGTCGATTCTGCCCGATATGCGGCCTTGTCGCGCTCGGCCTACGGTGGCGCACATGGGTGCAGCGGTGGAACTGGAAGCAGGCGGTCGGACCGTGCGGGTGTCCAATCCGGACAAGGTCTACTTCCCGGAGCGGGGCTTCACCAAGCTGGACGTGGTGCAGTACTACCTGGCTGTCGGCCCCGGCATCCTCCGCGCCCTGCGCGAGCGGCCCACGACGCTCGAACGCTACCCCGATGGCGTGGAGGGCGAGTCGTTCTTCCAGAAGCGCGTCCCCAAGTACCTCCCCGACTGGATCCCCACCGCGCACATCTCCTTCCCGAGCGGGCGGACCGCCGACGAGATGTGCCCCACCGAGGTCGCCGCCGTGATCTGGGCCGCGAACCTCGGCACCCTGCCGTTCCACCCGTGGCCGGTCCGCAGGGACGCCGTCGACCACCCCGACGAACTGCGCATCGACCTCGACCCGCAGCCCGGCACCGACTTCAAGGACGCCGTCCAGGCGGCCCACGAACTGCGCGCCCTCCTCGACGAGTACGGCCTGCGCGGCTGGCCCAAGACCTCCGGCGGGCGGGGCGTGCACGTGTACGTACCGATCGAGCCCCGCTGGGAGTTCACCGGCGTGCGGCGCGCCGCGATCGCCGTCGGCCGGGAGCTGGAGCGGCGGATGCCGGGGCGGGTGACCACGGCCTGGTGGAAGGAGGAGCGCGGCGAGCGGATCTTCGTCGACTACAACCAGACCGCCCGCGACCGCACGATCGCCTCCGCGTACTCGGTCCGCCCCCGCCCCCACGCCCCGGTCTCCGCGCCACTGCGCTGGGAAGAGCTCGACGACGTATCGCCGTTCGACTTCGACATCACCACGATGCCGGGCCGCTTCGCCGAACTCGGCGACGTCCACGCGGACATGGACGACCACGCCTTCTCGCTGGAGACCCTGCTGGAGCTCTCGCGCAAGGACGAACGCGACCACGGCATGGGCGACCTGCCGTACCCCCCGGACTACCCCAAAATGCCGGGCGAGCCGATGCGCGTCCAACCCAGCCGCGCCAAGAAGCCCACGTCCTGAGCCCTGGGGGAGCGCCGCCGGTGCCGGCGGCTGCCCCCGGTCCCTGCACGGCGGATGGCGACCGGCGTCCGTTCAAGCGATGAGCAGGCGGAGGCCGAGATCTGCCGCGTCGAGGTCTGCGAGGTCGCTGTTGCGCTCGGCCCACCGGCCGGAGTCGAGGTCGTCGCTGAGGCTTCGCACCGCCCGCTGCTCGGCATCCGGACCGACCCTGGTCCACACCGACATCGCACGGCGCACGTGGTCCTCCAGATATGCCCCCGGTCGGCGCCAGTACGCCTCGAACAGGCCGTCAGCGCAGTCCCAGGGGATGGGTACCGGTTCAGCGCGGGCGCCGATCGCGTCGGCCATCCCGGCAAGCGAGGGAAATTCCGCGAGGATGTCGGCGAACTCGGGCAGGTAGTCGCGGGTGAGCCAGAAGCGGTCCTGCCATCCGGGCTCGTCGGTGTCGAACGTGAGCACCACCACGCGGCGGGCCACGCGCCGCATCTCGCGCAGCCCCGCTATCGGGTCCTCCCAGTGGTGAACGGTGGAGACGGCCATCGCGACGTCGAAGGAGTGGTCCTCGAACGGCAGGCTCTCCGCGGCGGCGGCCACGCAGGGCGCCGAGCCGGCGGGCCGCTGCCCCCGCATGACCGCCGACGGCTCCACCGCGGTCACGTCGCGATCGGCAGGCTCGTAGGAGCCGGTGCCGGCCCCGACGTTCAGCACCGTCCGCGCGTCCCCGAGCGCGTCCGAGATCTGCGCGGCGATCCGAGGCTCGGTACGCCGTGTCGCGGTGTAAGCACCGCCGATCGCGTCGTACAGCCGTGCACCGAGCATCTCCAGTTGCTCCTCCGGTGTCACCTTCATTCCCTTCGCTCGTGCCTCAAGTTCTCTGTCGATGGCCGCCACCATGGCGTCAGCGCGATCACGCCGCTCCAGCAGCAGGCCGCGCAGTCGGCGCAGGTGTGCGACCGCGTCGGTGGACGAGTCGCCGACCAGTTCCGCAACCTCCCGCAGCCCGAAGCCCAGCCGCCGGTAGGCCAGCACCTCCCTGAGCCGCTCCACATCGCCCGCCGAGTACGCCCGGTACCCGGCGGCGGTCCGCGCCGACGGGCGCACGAGCCCGATCGCGTCATAGTGATGCAGCGTGCGGACGCTCACGCCGGCCAGTTCGGCCACGCGTCCCACGGTCCAGTGATCTTCCACGGCTCCGACTATGCAGCCTGACGCCACGTGAGGGTCAAGAGCCGCCCTCACGGCAGCCAGAGCCGAAGCGGAGGCCATGGCCGCACGTCGCCGAAGGGCGCGACACCTCAGTACGTGACCGGCTGCGCACGGGCGCGAGCGCTGCGCTTCCGCGCGCCGCCCCTGCCCACGGCGGTCGGCCGTCCCGGCCGATGCCGTCTGCGGACGCCGGGAGGGGCGCAGCCTGCGTCCGCCGGCCGGGCCCGTGTCGCAGTGCGGGGCAACGGGCTCCGCACTGCCGGGGGGGCCGGGGGGCTTGCCCCGGTTACGGGAAGGGGGCCCGCACCCGGGCACGGGCTCCTGCTGTCGGCGGCGGGCGTCCGGTACCGCACGCCCGCCGGGGGTCCGGGGGCACGCCCCCCGGTTACAGGAAGGGGCGGGGTGGGGGACAGGTACCCCGGTCCGCACCAAGCCGCGTTGCCGCCGCGTAATCCCCCAGCGTCCGCCGCGCCCGCCACCCCCGTGCCTGCGCGCGCGTCACGTCGAGGACGACCGTGCGGGCGAGTTGGTCCACGGCGTAGCGGCTGAGCGCCGGCTCCCGCTGACGGCGACGGGCGATCGACTCCGCCGCCGCGGCCGCCAAGTGGGCCGCGCGCAGCGGGAGGTGGACGATCCGGGCCGGGACGCCGTGGGCGTGCAGCACTGCTCGGACCGCCGCGTCCCGTGCGTACGGCTGCGGGTCGGCGATGTTGTACGCGCCGGGCGGCCAGCCGGTCGCGGCGAGGCACGCGTCGGCCAGGTTCTCGACCGCCGTCAGGCTGAGGCGTACGTCCGGGCCCGGCAGGAGCAGCGTGCCCGCCCTGGTACGGGAGAGCAGGCGCGGCAGGAGCTGGGTGTCGCCGGGGCCGTACACGGCGCGTGGGCGGAGTACGACCGCGCCGGCGGCGAGGGCGAGCGCGTCGCCGGCCGCCTTGGTGCGGCCATAGGCGTTGAGGTGGCCGGCCCGGGGGTGGTCCTCGCGGATGAGGGCGCGGTCGGGGCGCGGGTCGTAGACGCTGGCGCTGCTGACCCAGACGACCGGGCGGCCCCCGGCCGCGTCGAGCAGCCGTACGGTGCCGTCCACGTTGACGGCGTGCATCCGCGCCTCCGCCGGGGAACCGGGCGGCGGGTCGCCGACCGCTGCCGCGCAGTGCACGACCAGGTCGACGCCGGACAGGTCCGGGGCGCCGGACGCGGCGTCCCAGAGGCGGAACTCGCCCGTCGGGCCCGGTCGGCGGCCCACGCACACCACGTCTGCGCCGGCCGCCGCCGCGGCCCGTGCGACATGCCCGCCGCAGAAGCCGGACGCGCCGGTCACGGCGATACGGAGACCGGCGGCGTTCACCGTGCGTCCCGCGACGCGGTGGCACGCAGGGTCAGCGTGCGCCAGCCGGGGAGGGCCGCGCCGCGGTCGACGCGGGCCCGCACCACGGCCGGGCGGTACGGGGCCAGCGCCGCGAGCAGGTCCTCCAGGAGCGCCCCGGCGAGACCGGCTCCGGGGCAGGTGTGCGGCCCGGCGCCGAAGACCAGCCGGGCCACGGCGGGCGGCGCGGGGCAGCGGGCGTCGGGGTCGCGGGTGTGCGCGCCGACGGCGTGCCGGGCGACCAGCAGCAGCCGGTCCCCGGAGCGCACCGGGCACCCGCCGGCCGTGCCGTCCGCCGCCGCGACCCGGGGCAGCAGCGGCGAGGCGGCCGTGACGCGCAGCAGTTCGCCGGCCAGGCTCCGGCGCAGGGTGTCGTCCGCGGCCTGGTCCCACAGGCCGGCGTCGGCGCACCAGGCGGCGGCCCGGGGGAGCGCGGCGACGGTGGTGTTCACGGCCGCGACCGCCACCATTGCGGACAGCGCCCCGTCAGTCCCGGAGCCCGTGGAGTCGCCCAGCAGTTCCCGCAGCCGCGCCGTCGTCCGCGCCACGGCGGCCCGCGCGCCCGGCCGGGGCGGCCCGGGCAGCTCGCCGCGGACAGAGACCGCGGCGACCTCCGCGGCGGCCGCGGCGACCGCCTCCGGCGACGCGGGGGAGCGCAGCAGCGCGCAGACGATCGTGCCCGACAGCTCCCGGGTGAGCGCGACGACGTCCACCGTGCCGCCCGCCGCCAGCGGTTCGAGGCGGCGCTCGATCAACGGCCGCCACACGGCCCGCAGTTCCTCAACGCCCGCCGTGCCGAGATCCCGCGCGAGGCCGCGCCGCAGCGCACGGTGCGCGCCGCCGTCCTGGTCGAACAGAACACCGACGCCCCCGGCGTCCTCCGCGCCCAGCGCCGACCGCGCCGCGCCGCCCGTGGTCCCCGGGGCCGTACGGTCGAGCGGCAGCCGGGTCAGCACCTCGCGGTACGCGTCCGCACCGTGGACGAGCACGGTACGGCCGATCCGGCGGACCGGGCGGCCGCGGCCCGCCGCGAGCAGGGCGAAGAGGAACGGGTGGGCCCGCAGATACACCCGGCGGTCACGCCGCCGCGCCCGCGCGCGGGCCGACCCGTCGGCGGTGCGCCCGCGCCGCCGTGTCACGGTGGTCGCCGTCATGCCGCCGCCCCCGCCCCGGCCGGCCCCGCGCAGCGTTCCGCCGCGAGGCGCGCCGTCGCCGCCCGGTCCGGCTTGCGCGACCGGCCGGACAGCGGCACGTTCGCGAAGATCAGCGCGTCCGGCCGGGCGGAGCCCATCCGCCGCAGCGGCCCGGCGAGCGCGGCCCGCAGCCGGGCCTCGTCGTGGCCCGGCCGGGGCTGGACGACGGCGACCAGCCGCTCGTCGCCGTCGCCCGCCGGGACGCCGACGAGCACGGCGAGTTCGACGCCCGGCACATGCAGCGAGGGCTCGTACAGCCCCGGATAGATGTTCTCGGCACGCCGCAGCACCATGTCCTTGCAGCGGCCCTCGAGCACGATCCGGCCCGAGGCGTCCAGGTGCGCGCGGTCGCCGGTGCGCACCCACGGGTCGGGGTCTTCCCCGAGGTAGCGGTCCCGGGCTGCCGGGCCGGACAGCAGCAGTTGTCCGGCCTCCGTCCGCGCCTCGACACCCGGCAGCGGAGCACCGACGAGATCGCCGGCCCCCTCGTACGCCGCCTTGTCGCGGGACTCGACGGCCGCGGCGGGGAACAGCTCGGTCAGCGCGTACACGCCCCAGGCCTCCGTCGCGCCCGCCGCCCGTGTCCGGCCCAGCAGTTCGGCGCCGGCCGGGGCGGAACCGGTCCACACCCGGCCGGTGAAGCGGGCGCCGGCGTTCAGGGCGCCCCGCAGCTGCGGCGGGGTGAGGTACGTGCCCTGCGGGCGCAGCCGTTGCAGTTGGCGCGCCAGGATCTTGGGCGAGCGCGCGGGGAGGGCGACCGGCGCGCCTTGGGCGAGGGAAGGGACGAGGACGAAGAACGTGCCGCCGACGACGGGTTCGCCCGACAGGGCGGGGAACAGCTCGGCGACCGTGCTCATCCCGGCGGCGAGCCCGGAGCGGGTGTGCACCACGGCCCTCGGCCGGGACGTCGTGCCGGACGTGAACACGATGACGGCGTCGCCGTCGCCGTGGTCGAAGGCCGGCGGTCGCGCACCGGCCGTGCCGAGTGCCGGGGCGCAACCGGGCAGCCGGCGGCCGACCGTGGCGACGGGGCCGAGCTCGTGCAGCGGCGGCAGGGCGATTCGGGCCCGCGCCGCCAGCGGCCGGGCCCATCCGGCGACGGCCTGCGCGGCGGCGTCGGCCAGTACGAGCGAGGGCCGGACCGACGCCAGCCTGGCGCGCAGCACATCGGGCCCGGCGCCGGGGTCGAGGACGGCGGCGCGCAGCCCGAGCCGCCACAGGGCGAGCAGCACGGCGAGCGCCCGGGGACCGGGACGCACCGCGACGCCGACGGTGTCGCCGGGGCGCAGACCGCGTGCGTACAGCGACGAGGCGTACGCGTCGGCCAGCTCCGCGAGTTCGCCGCGGGTGGCCCGGACCCGGGTCCGCCCGGTGCGGGTCGCGCCGAGCACGGCGGGCCGCTCGGGCGAGGAGCGCAGTGAGTGGTCGAGAAGGTCCAGCATGGTCAGCCGTCCACGGGTAGGAATGCGGTCACGGGCGAAGAGGGGCAAGGAACGCGTCAGCGCGGGTCGTCCCCGCGTCCGCCGCTGCCCTGGTCGAGGTACCAGCGGGCGGTGCCCCGGATGCCGTACGCCCGGAGCCGGCGGGTGGAGTTCTCCACGACCATCGCCGGGCAGCGCACGATCCGGTCCGTCTGCCGCCGCACCCGGTTCAGGAACAGCCGGTCGGTCGGCGACGGGCGGCGCGGCATTCCGCCGCAGGCCGGATAGAGGTCGGCGGTGATCGCCATGTTGTTGCCGGCGTGCATCCGGTACGGCGCGCGGAAGCCGTTGCGGCGGGCGTGCGCGGGCCGGAGCCGGCCGAACAGGGCGGCCAGCGCCACCAGTACGGAGAATCCTGCCCGGCCGAGGGGGCCGTGCTCGTCGCGCCGGGCGACGATCCGCCCGCACACCATGACCGGACCGGGCCGGGCGGTCATCGCCGCGCGGGCGGCAGCGGTCCAGCCGGGCCGTGGCAGGCAGTCGGCGTCCGTGCGGGCCAGCAGCGTGGCGCCCCGTTCGATGGCGTACCGGAAACCGGTGTCCACGGCGCAGCCCACGCCCTTGTCCGGCTCGTGGAGCACCTCCACCGGGAACGGCGCGCCGGCCGCGAAGTCCTTGGCGACCACGCCGGTGCGGTCCGAGGAGGCGTTGTCGACCACGAGCAGGGTGAAGTCCCGGTCCCGCTGCGCGGCCAGCGCCCGCAGCGTGCCGGCCAGCCGCTCCTCCTCCTGGTGCGCGGGCACCACGACCCACAGGGCGGTCACGACTTCTCCCAGACCATGGTCATGATGCTGATCCCGCCGCCGAGGCCCACGAACAGCACCCGCTCGCCCGCAGCCAACTCGCCGTGCACCCGCTCCAGTTGGACCCCGATGCTGGCGCTGGCGATGTTGCCCAGCTCGGGGACGGTGACCACCAGCTTGTCCATCGGCGCACCGGTCAGCTCGGCGAACCGTTCGAGATAGGGCACGGTCACCTGATGGACCAGCACCTTGGCGAAGCCGTCCCAGTCGAGTCCGGCCCGGTGCAGGGTCCGTTCGACGACGGAGGCGCCCACCTTCTCGAACACGCCGCGCAGTTCGCGGCCGTCGCCGCGGAAGTAGGTGTGCTCGTCGCCGCGCGGGTGGCGCGAGCCGCCGCCGGGTATGCCGCCGACCTCCCAGTGCTCGGAGTGCGTCTCGGTGTCGACGTCGAGGATGCCGCCGCGGTCGACCGCCTCCAGGACGACGGCGGCGCCCGCGTCCCCGAACGTGTAGCCCGCGAAGCCGGCGCGGAACTCGGCGAGACCGGCCGGATCGCGGCGGATCGCACGGGTCGGCGTCTCGCCGGTGACGACCAGCGCCCGCCGGGCCCGGCCCGCCAGGATGGTGCTGCGGGCGACGTCGATCCCGTTGATGAAGCTGTTGCAGGCGTTGGTGACGTCCAGGGCGTGCGCCTTCGAGCCGAGTCCGGCCTGCACGATGTGCGCGGTGGCGGGCTCGACCATGTCGCGTGACGCGGAGGCGAAGAGGAGCAGGTCGATGTCGTGCGGGTCGAGCGACGCCCGCTCCAGCGCCCGGCGGCCGGCGCGTACGGCGAGCGTCGAGGCGTACTCGTCGTCCGCCGCGACGCGCCGGGTCTCGATGCCGGTGGCCTGCGCGAGCAGTGTGGCGGGCAGGGACTTGGCGAGGTGGCGGGTCGCCTCGCGCTGCAGGCTGTGCGATGTCAGCACCGCGTCGGGCAGTGCGCTGCCGACGCCGGTGATACCGACCCGCGGACGCGGATCGCTCGTTTGTTTGAGCATGTGGGGATCGTCGCAGCCGGCGGACGGGCGGGCCTGAGTACGCCTGCTCATTTCCCGTGCGGCGCGGCTGAGTACGCGCGACCCGGCGTCCCGGCCGGGCCTGCGGGGGCTCAGTGCTTGCGGCCGTCCCACGGATTGCCGATCCAGCCGTCGAAGGAGAGCACCAGGGCCAGCAGCGCGGCCCCCAGCCGCCAGTCGAGGCCGGGCGCGGTCAGCAGCAGCTTGTCCCCGAACGACTTGAATTCCAGTGGCACTTGGCCGCTCGCACGCCAGATGATGCGCCGCGGGCTGCGGGGGAGGTCCCCGCTGCCCTCGGACAGGGCTGCCACCAGGAGCACCGGCAGCAGCGGGGACAGCAGCCACCACACGAGCCACCAGAAGAGCCGGCCCTTGTAGCCCACCGCTTCCAGACCGGGCTGCCGCACCGTCCAGCGGGTCCGGACGCCCCAGCCCCTGAACGCCTTCTTGTGGACGACCGTGCCGATGACCTCGCCCTGCGCGCCGAGCACCTGGAACGTGGTGACCCCGCGCCGCGCGGACTCGGTCACCACGGTGGCCACCCGGCCCCCGCGGTGTTCGTCGGTCCACAGGACGAAGGAGCGGGCGCCGCTGTCGCGCGCCGCGAGGTAGGCCGGTATGCCGCCGGGCGGAAGCTCACGCTCCGCGTACGCGGCCGGCCGGGGCGGCCCGGACCCGTCGGTGAAGTCGACCACGTCCCTGACGCCGGCGGACGCACCGCCCTGTCGCCTGTCCCTGCCTCTCACCGGAGGGATCCTCATGGTCACAACCGCTGTCACCCTGCTGCTCCTTCGTGATCTGTTGGCCACACGTCTGGCCACACGTCTGGCCACACAGTAGCGGCGCGGGTGGAACGGCCCGCTGCCCCGCCGTCGACGACGGCGGGGCAGCGGGGTCCGACGTGCCGGACCGCCTGCTCAGAACTCCTTGATCCTGATGTTGCGGTAGGAGATCACGTCCGTCGTGCCGTGGACCTGGAGGCCGACGTAGCCCGTGGCGTACCGGCGGCCGTCCGTGCCCGGGTCGTCGGAACGCGGTGGGGTGAAGACCTGGCCGCCGGTGTTGTCGAACTCGTTGATCAGCCTGCCGTTGCGGAAGACCGAGTAGTGCTGGCCCTCCACGCGGATCTCGTAGTCGTTCCAGGTGCCCTTGGGCGTCACCCCGGCGCCCGCGAGGCCGACGCGGTCGAAGCCGTAGACCGAGCCGGTCTTGTACATGTCGCCGTCCGGGCGGTCCAGGATCTGCACCTCGTGCCCGTACTTGATGGCGACCCACTCCGGACGGGGCTCCTCCGGGTTGTCGTGGACGTACGGGAAGCGCACGAAGACACCGCTGTTGGCGTTCCCCTGGCCGGGGGCGTCGTCGCGCCACTGGAGCTTGAGCGAGAAGTCGCCGTACTGCCGCCGCGGGAACCACAGCATGCCCAGGCCCGGCGTGGTGGTGCTGCTCGTCATCGCCCCGTCCCCGGTCAGCGAGAAGCCGCCGCCGCCGACGTGCTGCCACTGGGCGAACGTCTCCTGCGTGCCGTCGAAGATCTCGCGGTAGCCGTTGGTCCGGCCGGGCTTGCCGATGCCGGACTGCTTGGCCGCGCGGGTGATCGTCCGGTGCTCACGGCTGTCGATGACGCCCTCGGCCAGGAGCCGGTCGAGCACCTCGTCCACGTGCTTGAGGAACAGCGCGTGGGAGGACCAGTCCTTCTCGTCCTCGATCAGCTCGTTGATGGTGCAGCGGTCCCGTGTCACCCGGTTGGGGACGCCGGTGTCGACGTCGCCGACGACGACCGTCGGACGCTCGTCGTACTCGGGGCAGTTGGGCGCGGGGACGCCGCCGCCGTTCACGATGCTGAAGGAGACGCTCTTGGCCTCCGAGGTGTTGCCCGACCGGTCCGTCGCCCGGTACAGCACCGTGTGGTAGCCGACCCGGTCGACGATCACCGGCTCGGTGTAGGCGAGGTACGGGCCGCCGTCGAGCGAGTACTCGATCCTGTCGACGCCCGAGCCGCCGGCGTCGACCGCGACGACGGTGACCGTCGCGCTGGTGATGTACGCGCCGTCGGAGTTCTGCTCGCCCGCGACGCCGGCGGTGGTCTCGGGCGGCTGGGTGTCCTCGGCCGGCGGTGCGACGACCGTGAACGCCACCGACTTCTCGGCGGCCGAGTTGCCCGCCTTGTCGGTCGCCCGGTAGCGGACGGTGTGCGCGCCGGCCTCCCGTACCGCCACCGGCGCGGTGTACGGCTGCCAGGCGCCGTCCCCGATCGCGTACTCGACGGTGTTGACGCCGGAGCCCGTGTCGGAGGCGGTCACGGTGACCGTGGCCGTCCCGAGGTACCGGCCCTGGTCGTCCTTCTCGCCGGTCACCGTGGCCGAGGTCTCCGGCGCGGTGGTGTCGTCGGTCGGCGGGGCGGCGACGGCGAAGTCGACCGACTTCTCCGCCTCGACGTTGCCCGCCTTGTCGTGGGCGCGGTAGCGGATGGTGTGCGGGCCGACCCGGTCGACGACGACCGGCACCGTGTACGGCTGCCACGGGCCGTCCGCCCCGACCGCGTACTCGATCCTGTCGAGACCCGTGCCCTCGTCGGTGGCCGCGAGGGTGACGGCGGCCTGGCCGATGTACGCGCCGTCGGCGTTCCGGTCGCCGTCCACCGTCGCCGTGGTGACGGGAGCGGTGGTGTCCTCGCCACTGCCCGCGGTGACGGTCAGGATGCCCTGCATGGTGCCGTGGCCGGGGATGGTGCAGTGGTAGAAGTAGCGGCCCTCCGTCAGGTTCACCTGGGCGGTGTGCCTGCCGCCCGTGTCGTCGTTGGGGTTGGCCAGCAGGTTGAGCTGGACGTCGTTGTTGAACTCGACGTCGGAGACGGAGAACGTCAGGGTGTGCGGCATACCGGTGGTGTTGCCGGTGGCCGCGCTGTTCTCGAAGACGATCGTCGCCGGTCCGGCCACGGCCGTCGTCGGGAAGGAGAGGTACTTGTCGATCGGGTCACCGGCCGTCCAGGTGAGCACCTGTTCGGCGGCGGCCTGCCGGTCGTCGGCCGTCTTGCCGTACGCGGCCGCGGACGTCAGTCCGACGACCATCACCACGGCGGCCAGCAGGGCCGTCCACATGCTCGTGGTCCGTTGTTTGAAGCTCACCGCGCCGCCTTTCTCGCCAGCTGATCGGCGGCCGGGGTCGCTCCGCCGCCCTTGTAGGTGACGCGCCACAGCGCGGAGTTGGAGTCGGAGGTGAAGAATCCGCGCCCGTAGTCCAGGACGTACAGCGACCCGTCGGGCGCGAACTTCCAGTCCATGAGGTTGCGGATGCCGCCGGAGCCGGTCGGGACGATCTTCTTGAGCGACTCGGCGTGCACCGGCAGGCCGCCCCTGCCCACGGTCCTCGGGTCGGTCAGCACCGCGTGGCGCGGCTGGTCCCCGTCGTAGAAGTCGCCGACGAACCACTTGCCGTCCCAGTACGCGGGCCACTTGACCGCCGAGTCGCTCGACGCGTCGTAGCGGTAGACCGGGCCGTTCATCGTCGCCTGGCCGCCGCCCTTGAGCCACGGCAGCAGCAGCTTCTGCTCCTCCTGCTTGTAGCTGGGGATGCCGTTCGCGTCCCGCGGGTAGTCGACGCCGCCGCCCTGCGGCGAGTACCAGATGGTGTTGGGCGTGACGGGCGGCAGGTTCACCAGGCCGTCGTTGTGGGGCGACTCGTTCTTCGGGGCGTCGCAGTCGTACCAGCCGAGCGGCTGGGACGGGTCCGGCAGATTGCGGTCGCGGTAGGGCTGGTTGTTGCCCATGCAGTACGGCCAGCCGTGATTGCCGGCCCGCGTGATGGCGGCGAAGGTGTCGTACTTGGCCGGACCCCAGGTCGTCGAGGGGGCGCCTGCGTCCGGACCGACCCATCCCGCGTAGAGGATGTCGGTGCTCTGGTCGACGAAGATGCGTGCCGGGTTGCGGACGCCCATCACATAGATCTCGCCGCGGGTCTTGCCGCCGCCCTCCGCGGTCTCCTCGCCCGTGAACAGATTGCCCTCGGGAAGGGTGTAGGTCCCGTCGTCCTCGGGGTGGATGCGGAGGATCTTGCCGTTGAGGTTGTTCGTGTTGCCCGCGGTGCGGCGCGCGTCGGCGAAGGAGACGCCCTTGAAGTCCGGCTCCGGGTTGTTGCCCGAGTAACCGCCGCTGAAGCCGGACGAGTTGTTGTCGCCGGTCGCGATGTAGAGGTTGCCCTTCGAGTCCCAGGCCATGCCGCCGCCCGCGTGGCAGCAGCTGTGGATCTGCACCGGCCAGTCCAGCAGTACCTTCTCGCTGGCCAGGTCCAGCCGGTTGGTGGCGAGGTCGAGCGTGAAGCGGGAGACCCGGCGCTCGGCCATGTGCGTCTCCCGGTCGATCCCGGAGTGGGGCGTGTAGTGCAGATACACCCAGCCGTTGGTCAGGAAGCCGGGGTCCAGCTCGATGCCGAGCAACCCCTCCTCGTTCTTGACCAGCTCGTCGCCGCCGCCCTTGTTTCCGAAGACGGTCAGCGCACCGGCCCTGGCGACCTGCCTCGTCGCCGGGTCGTAGACGTGGATCTCGCCCTGGCCCTTGCCGATGTTCGGGTCGTTCCAGTCCCGGACGACCGGCACGCTCGAGTCGGCTCCGCCGCGCCCGATGTAGAGCACCCGACCGTCGGGTGCGGTGACCAGGCCGTGGGGTTCGCCGATCTGGTCGTTCTGGCCGGGCTGGTTGGGCTTCGTGACCCGTTCCGCCGTGTAGTTGGCGTCGATGGTGGCCTTGCAGTCGGCCTGCGAGAGCCGCGTCGTCCAGGCGAGCGCGCCGCGCAGATGGTCGCGGAAGTCGGTCTCGGCGAAGCTGTCGACCGTGCCGCCCATGCCGGTGTAGAAGGACCGGCCGCCGTCGTAGTCACGGCACCAGGAGACCGGGTGGTCCCAGCCGTTGGGCTTCGCCGCCGGGGTGTACGAACTCTCCTTGACGCGGGCCATGGTGTGCACCGAACCGGACGGGTTCTGCGCCCAGTTGAACCACTTGTCGGGCCGCTTCCACTGCAGCGGGAGCGACTTGGTGGCCGGATGCACCCGGTCCCCGACCTCGACGACGGCCCGCTGCGTGCTGCTGGGCGCCCCCGTCGGCCGGGCGCCGATCAGGCCGGTGAACCAGTCCGAGTACGGCTCGGTGCGCGCCGCGTCGTGGATGCCGACGAAGCCGCCGCCCGCCTCCAGATACGACTCGAGACCGGCCTCCTGCGCAGGGTCGAGCACATCGCCGCCGCCGGTCAGGAACACGACCGCGTTGAACCGGCCGAGGCGCTTGCCGTCGGTGAACACCGCCGGGTCGTCGGTGGCCTCCGTCCTGAACCGGCCCGCCACGGGCCCGCTCTGGCCGATCCGCTCGATCGCCGCGATACCGGCGTCGACGGTCGGGGACTCCGCCCCGGCGGACGCGTGGAACACCAGCACCCGCACATTCGCGCCGCCCGGCGGCGACGGCAGGGACAACGTTGTCGCAGGCGGCACCGGATAGGGCGCGGCGCCGGCGACACCGCCTCCCGCGAGCAGGGAGGCGGTCAGGGCTCCGACGCCGAGTGCCGCCGCCAGTGGACGTAACGGGGATCTTGTTCGCTTGGACCTGTGATGCGGTGCGTGCTGCATGTGGTCACCTCACCCATCCCTCTGTGGTCACAACAACAGCCGCTGAAGCTAGACCTCTTTTCGCGGTTCGCCAATAGGCATGACGGCATTCCGACGAACTTTGTCCTGGATGTGGATAAACGGAGGTGGCCCGGCTACCGTGTGGCCGTCCCCGGGGTGGTATGCCCCGTCAATCTCTGCCCACGGATGGAGAGTTCGACATGGACAGACGGAGCTTCAACCGGCGCCTCCTCGCGAGTGGCGCCGTGGCGGCCGCCGGTGTGACATCGTTGTCGGCCGCTTCCGCCTCCAGTGCCGCTCCCGCCCCGGCGAAGGGCGCACCCAAGACTGCCCAGGCGGGCGGTCAGGTACGCCATCTCAAGCTGTACGCCGAGAAATTGGCGAACGGCTCGATGGGATACGGCCTGGAGAAGGGCCGGCCCACGATCCCCGGCCCGCTGATCGAACTCGTCGAGGGCGACACACTGCACATCGAGTTCGAGAACCTGATGGACGTCCCCGTCAGCCTGCACCCCCACGGCGTCGACTACGACATCGCCAACGACGGCACGCGAATGAGCCGCAGCCATGTCGAACCGGGCGCCACCCGCACCTACACCTGGCGCACCCACGCCCCGGGCCGGCGCCCGGACGGCACCTGGCGGGCGGGCAGCGCGGGTTACTGGCACTACCACGACCATGTGGTCGGCACCGACCACGGCACCGGCGGCATCCGCAAGGGCCTCTACGGTCCGCTGGTGGTGCGCAGGAAGGACGACATCCTGCCCGACAAGCAGTTCACGATCGTCTTCAACGACATGACGATCAACAACCGCCCGGCCGCCGCCCCGCCCAACTTCCTTGCCACGGTGGGCGACCGCGTCGAGATCATCATGATCACGCACGGCGAGTTCTACCACACCTTCCATCTGCACGGTCACCGCTGGGCCGACAACAGGACCGGCCTGCTGGCCGGCCCCGAGGACGTCAGCCGGGTGATCGACAACAAGATCACCGGCCCCGCCGACTCCTTCGGTTTCCAGGTGATCGCCGGCGAACACGTGGGCGCCGGCGCGTGGATGTACCACTGCCACGTCCAGAGCCACTCGGACATGGGCATGGCCGGTCTCATCCTCGTCGCCAAACCGGACGGCACCATCCCGGGTTACGAACCTCATCACCCGGCGGGCGACGGGGCCGGCGGGGGCCACGCGCACTGACCGGCTCCCGCATACGGCCCGACCCCGCGCCAGCCCACGTACCCGTACGCTGAGTCAGCGTACGGGTACGTTCGGTGGACACCGCCCGTGACAAACCGTGACGATGGGGGAGTTGCGACACGGTACGTGGAGGTGGGCGGCATGGCGGCAGGTGACGGCGGCAACGCTGTGGGGGACAACGGGCCGGTGGGCGGGACGGAGCCGGAGAGCTGCGCCAGCCTCAAATCGTTCGGGGAGGTCGTCAAGGCGCTGCGCCGGCGGGCACGGCTGACGCAGGAGCAGTTCGCGCCCCGGGTCCGGTACTCGCTGCCGACGGTCGCGTCGATCGAGCAGGGCCGCCGCTTCCCACCGGTGGACTTCGTGGAGCGGGCGGAAGAGGTGCTCGACGCGTTCGGGGTGCTGCGGGGCGCGGCGAAACACCTGTCGCGCAAGCCGGGGCTGGCGAGCTGGTTCCGGCAGTGGGCACAGCTCGAGGCGGAGGCGATCAACCTCTACACCTACGAATGCCGGTTGATTCCCGGCCTGTTGCAGACGGAGGCGTACGCGCGTGCGCTGTTCTCGGAGCGCCTTCCGCCGCTCGGCGACGAGGAGATCGAGGAACGGCTGACGGCGCGGACGGAGCGTCAGCGGCTGCTGCGGGAGCGCCCGAACACGGCGTTCAGCTTCATCATCGAGGAACATGTGCTCCGGCGCGGCGCGGAGGCGTGTGCGGAGCTGCTGCCTCACATCATCGAGCTGTCCGAACTCCGCAACATCGAGGTCCAGGTCATGCCGCAGACGCGGCTCACGCACGCCGGGATCGACGGGCCGATGCAACTCGCGGAGACACCGGACAACAAGTGGTTCGCGTACTGCGAGGGGCAGGAGAGCGGCCAGTTCATCTCCGACGCCAAGGTGGTCAGCATGCTCCAGATGCGGTATGCCAGGATGCGGTCACAGGCCCTCTCGTTGGAGGAATCCGGGGGCCTGTTGCGTCGGATGCGAGGAGCAGCATGAGTACCACAGAACTGGCCTGGTTCAAGAGCAGCTACAGCGGCAGTTCCGGGGACAGTTGCCTCGAGGTGGCGACGACGCCGGGGACGGTCCACGTCCGGGACTCCAAGGTCGACCGGAGCCCCCAACTCGCCGTCTCGCCCACCTCATGGACGAGCTTCGTCTCGTACGCCACCGAGGTCTGACTCCGCAGGCGAGCGCCCCGTGCCGGTTCAAGTCCGGCTCCGGGGCGCTCGTCGTCGCGGGCCGCTCAGCCGCGGGTCACGTCAGCGGCCAGGTCCCACGTCTCCCACGCGGTGAACGGGTCGGCCTGGACGTACAGGCGCGAACCGCGGGCGAGGACGCGGCGCTTCCCGACGGGCGATCCGTCGGGCCGGACGAGCGTGCTGTGCAGATACGGCGCGGCGGCGCGCTCGGTCAGCGTGCACAGGACGAGCCGGTCCTCCTCCGGGCCGTAGCCGCCGAAGAAGGCCGCACCACCGCTGTGGACGGCGGTCGCCTTCGCACCGGCGACCGGTGAGTCCCACACGCGCACCGAGCCGTCGGCGCGGACCCGGACCAGCGGGAAGTCGGTGTAGTAGCAGGCCCATGCCTCGCCCCGGTGCGCGTTCAGGGCGTAGCAGTCCGCCATGCACCCGTCCGCGGTGGCCTGCGGCAGCTCCCACCGGGCCTCGCCCGTCGACGACCAGCGGCGCAGCCCGGCGTGGCTGAGCGGGTCGTCGCCGAACACGCCCTCGTCGAAGTACCCCACCCACAGATCGCCGCTCTCGTCGGCGAGCAGGTGCTCGATCCCGTCGCCGACGGCGAAGGCCCAGCTCGTCCTGCCCAGCGGGTCGAAGACCTGGACGTGGTCCGCGCCGCCCCGGCGGCGCGCGTCGGCCACGACGAAACCGCCGTCGGGCAGGGCGTCCAGGAGCGGATACCGCGCGGTCACCGCGCTGAGCCGGGTCTCCTCCACCCGGCCGTCGTCCACGGTGACGACCGACGCGTCGTACGGACCGTCGCCCGGGCCGGCGCCGGTGGCCCCGGTGAGCAGCCAGTGCGCGCGCCCGAAGGCGTCCACGGTGCTGTACAGGATGCGCTGCCCGGCGTGGGCGCGTCGCGGCAGCCGGGCGTAGGGGGTCAGCGGGGTGGTGTCCATGCGGCGGGGCTCCTCGGCAAGTGGCGTACGGGCTCGGCGGTGGTGCGGGCCGGTCCGGCGGCGCGTTGGCCAAGGGCGGCGTAGGGCGCCTACGCGGCATGGGCCTTTCTGGTCGTCATGGCCGATGATCCTGCCGGATGCCGCTGCCGTGGCGCAACGCGATTGCGCGGGCCGGAAAACAGCCGGGCGCGCCGCCGTGCGGACGGGCGGGACGCGGGGGCAGAATCGGCGGCAGCGGGGAGGGGCCGTCAGTCGTTGACGCTTCATTGAGCCGATGTTTATCGGCCATGGGCAAGGTGGTCCCCATGCCGATCAACACCACCATCACCGCCCCCACCACCGAGGACGAACTCTCCTGGCAGGAGAGCGCGTTGTGCGCCCAGGCGGGCCCCGAGTTCTTCTTCCCGGCCCCCGGCTCCTCCACCCGCGAGGCCAAGCAGCTCTGCGGGGCGTGCGAAGGACGGGTGGCGTGCCTCGAGTACGCCCTGGCGAACGACGAGCGGTTCGGCGTCTGGGGCGGCCTCTCCGAGAAGGAACGCCTCCGCCTCAAGCGCGCCTCGAACTGACCGGAGCGGGCCGGAGCCCGCCGCTCACGAGCCAACCCGCTCAGGAGCCGCTGCGGAAGCTCAGGAGCCGATGCGGAACGTCTCCCCGTACACGCGCCACACGAGCGGGGTGGTCAGATCCATGTTGCCGCCGCGCAGGAACACCCGCTGGGCGGTGTCGATCCGGGACGAGTCCCTGGTCTGCTCGGTCTTCTGCTGCTTGATCACGGCCCGGCCGGCGTCGAGGAAGGCGTTCAGATACGCCTTCTCGTCGCCGCCCTCCGCGGCCGTGTCGGCCACCTTCATCGCCGCCTCGCGGATGCCGTAGAAGCCCTGCGGGCCGATGCCCGGGCCGTGGAGCACCATCGCGTCGTAGTAGATGAACTGGCCGAGGGTGGACAGGCCGTCCATCTTGGCGAGCCGCACCGCCGGGTCGAAGTAGATGCGGTCCCGGATCTCGTCCTGCGCCGCGCGGAACGCGGGGTCCTTCGCGGTCTTCGCCCAGGCCGCCTCGAACGGCTCGCCGAGCCCCTCGTGCGAGTCGGTGCCGTCGACCGCGCGCAGGGCGGGGAGGTAGCGGGCGAGCGGGTTGTCCGGGTGCTTCTTCGTGAAGTACTCGACGAGCTGGAGCATGTCGTTCGTACCCGAGCAGAAGCCGACGATCCCGGCCGTGTAGCCGTTGCCGTCGCCGATGTCCTCGATGGCGCCGTACTGGCCGCGCCAGTCGAGCGTCGAGTTCTCGGCGCTCGCCACCAGCCGGGCGGCGATCTCGTTCTTGGCCGGGTCCGCGAGGCCGGGCGGCATCGCGTCGATGCGCTTCTCCAGTTCCCGCTGCTGCTCCGGCGTGCCGGACTTGAGCGGGTCGGGCGCCGTCGGCGTGGTGCTGATGCGCAGACTCGGGTCGTCCTTGGGACGTTGCGCCTCGCCGTCCGCGCCGAACAGGACGGATACGGCCACGGCTATCGGGGCGCCGATCAGGACGATACGGGTCAGGGGCTTCACGCGGGACAGCGTACGGTGCCGCCGTCACGCCCCAGAAGCCCCCTGCCCTGCCGTCGGGCCGGCGCCCCCGGCCGGTGTTACTGCGCCGCTGCGCGGGCCGCCATCCGGGCCTTGCGCGCGGCGAGCTTCTCGTCGAACTTGAGCGCCTCGGCGTCCAGCCCGCCCATGTAGAGGCCGAGCTCGTCCTGCGCCTGCTGGCCCTCGGGCCCGAGACCGTCGATCTCCATGACCTTCAGGTAGCGCAGCACCGGCTGCAGCACGTCGTCGTGGTGGATGCGCATGTTGTAGATCTCGCCGATCGCCATCTGCGCGGCGGCCCGCTCGAAGCCCGGCATCCCGTGTCCCGGCATCCGGAAGTTGACGACGACGTCGCGCACGGCCTGCATCGTCAGGTCGGGGGCGAGCTCGAAGGCCGCGCCCAGCAGATTGCGGTAGAAGACCATGTGGAGGTTCTCGTCGGTCGCGATGCGCGCCAGCATCCGGTCGCAGACGGGGTCACCCGACTGGTGGCCGGTGTTGCGGTGCGACACGCGCGTCGCGAGCTCCTGGAAGGCGACGTACGCGACGGAGTGCAGCATCGAGTGGCGGTTGTCCGACTCGAAGCCCTCCGCCATGTGGGCCATCCGGAACTGCTCCAGCTTGTCCGGGTCGACGGCGCGCGAGGTGAGCAGGTAGTCGCGCATCACGATGCCGTGCCGGCCCTCCTCCGCGGTCCAGCGGTGCACCCAGGTGCCCCAGGCGCCGTCGCGGCCGAAGAGGGAGGCGATCTCGTGGTGGTAGCTCGGGAGGTTGTCCTCCGTGAGCAGGTTCACCACCAGCGCGATCTTGCCGATGTCGGTGACCTTGGACTGGCTGGGCTCCCAGGCCTCGCCGTCGTCGAAGATTCCGGGGAAGTTGCGGCCGTCGGAGAAGGGAACGTACTCGTGCGGCATCCAGTCCTTGGCGACCTTCAGATGGCGGTTGAGTTCCTTCTCCACCACCTCTTCCAGCGCGAACAGCAGCCGGGCGTCTGTCCACGCTTCCGAACTGCCGAGGTGGGGAGAGGTGATCGTCACGGGGGCTCCTGGGGGACGGGAGAGTTACCTACGTACTCGTAGGTTACGAAACCGTAGGTTAAACACGCCATAAGGCCCCGGCCAAGCCCGGATCTGCGATGTCCCGTTACGCACCGCTATGGGGGCTGCTCGGGCGGGTACGGGGAGAGCCATCTCACGGACCGGACGCCGGCGGCGGCGGGGCCCGGTCGCCCCCGCCGCCGCTTCCGTCCTCATTCCACCCGGAAAGCCCCCTCCCGCAGCTCCTCCGCCGACACGTCCCGCAGCCCGCCGTCGAGCAGCAGCCGGCGGGTGATGCCGATCGAGTCCAGGAACACCGGGTCGTGGCTGGCGACGATCAGTGCCCCCTCGTACGACTCCAGCGCCGCCGTCAGACTGCGCACGCTCGCCATGTCGAGATTGTTCGTCGGCTCGTCCAGCATGAGGAGCTGCGGAGCCGGCTCGGCGAGCAGCAGCGCCGCTAGCGCCGCGCGGAACCGCTCGCCGCCCGACAGCGTCCCGGCCGGCTGGTCGGCGAGCGCGCCACGGAACAGGAAGCGCGCGAGCCGTGCCCTGATCCGGTTGTTCGTGGCGTCGGGCGCGAAGCGGGCCACGTTCTCCACCACGCTCAGTTCGTCGTCCAGCAGGTCCAGGCGCTGCGGCAGGAATCGCAGCGGCACCTCGGCCACCGCCTCGCCCGCCACCGGCTCCAGCTCGCCCGCGATCGTGCGCAGCAGCGTCGTCTTGCCCGCGCCGTTGCGTCCCACGAGCGCGATCCGCTCCGGGCCGCGCACCTCCAACTCGCCCCGCACCTCGGCCCCGTACCGCAGCCGCAGCTCCCGCAGACGCAGCACCCCGCGCCCGGGGTGCACCAGGGTGCTGGGCAGCTCGATCCGGATCTCGTCGTCGTCGCGTACGGCCTCCACCGCCTCGTCGAGGCGCTCCTTCGCCTCCGCGAGCTTCTCCGTGTGCATGATGCGGTGCTTGCCGGCCGACTCCTGGGCCGAGCGCTTGCGCGCGTTCATCACGATCTTCGGCTCGCGCTTGGTGTCGTACATCTTCTGGCCGTACCGCTTGCGGCGGGCCAACTTGACGTGCGCCTCGGAGAGCTCGCGCTTCTGCCGCTGTACGTCGGCCTCCGCGGCGCGCACCATTCGCTCCGCGGCCTCCTGTTCGACGGCAAGGGCCTGCTCGTAGGCCGAGTAGTTGCCGCCGTACCAGCTGACCTCGCCGTCCCGCAGGTCGGCGATCTGGTCGACCCGCTCCAGGAGCCGGCGGTCGTGGCTGACCACGACCAGCACCCCGGACCAGCGCTCCACCGCGTCGTAGAGGCGCCGGCGGGCGAACAGGTCGAGGTTGTTCGTCGGCTCGTCTAGCAGCAGCACGTCCGGCCGGGCCAGCAGCAGCGCGGCCAGCCGCAGCAGGACGCCCTCGCCGCCGGAGACCTCGCCGATGGTGCGATCGAGGCCGATGTGCCCGAGGCCGAGCTGGTCCAGCGTGGCGTGCGCGCGCTCCTCGACGTCCCAGTCGTCGCCGACCGCGGCGAAGTGCTCCTCCGCCGGGTCGCCCGCCTCGATGGCGTGCAGCGCCGCCCGGGTGCCCGCGATGCCGAGCACCTCGTCCACGCGCAGGCCGGTGTCCAGGACGACGTTCTGCGGCAGATGGCCGACCTCGCCCATGGTGCGGACCGTTCCGCCAGAGGGCGTGGCGGCGCCGGCGATCAGCTTCAACAGGGTCGATTTCCCCGACCCGTTGAGACCGATGAGACCGGTGCGGCCGGGCCCGATCGCGAGATGGAAGTCCTCGAACACGACGGTGCCGTCGGGCCAGGCGAAATCGAGGGCGGAGCAGGTGACGAAGGTGGGGGAAGTAGACACAAGGGCCTCCCGGTTGCTTGGTGCGGAACGGGCAACGGGTGGAGACACCGGGGCGGGGCGACGGACGCCGGGAGGAGAGGTCCCGGTCGCGGGGTGGACGGCACGAGTCGCCGAGGTCGCACACGCGGCGCAAGGGCAGGAAGCCGTGCCGCACGGTGTCTCAAGACCTCAGACGAGCAACGTCCTACTCCGATCGACGACGACAGAACCGTGGAACACGCTAGGAGCGGGCCGGATCGCCGTCAACGGATTAATTTCCGCCGACGCCCCCGTCCGCCCCGGGGTCACCACCCCGAGCGCCGGCGTCGCACTCTTCGTCAACGCGGGCATCGACGCGTATCCGGCCGGAACCGTTGCCGTGCGCGACCGGCTGGAGGAGATGCTGAAGCGGGCCGCCGCCTGTGTCGCGGCCGGCGCCGATGGCGTCTTCGTACCCGGCGTGACCGACCCGTGCGCGCAGGGCGTCGGCGCCCCCGCTCGACGTCATGGCCCCGGTGCGCCCGCCCGGGTGCGCCCGCCCCGGGCGGCGCCACGGGAACCGCGGTCAGGAGGCGTCGCGCAGCAGCTCCGTCAGGTCCTCCTCCAGGCCCAGGTACAGGTGCTCGCAGCCGGTAGGGACCAACTCCTGCACCCGGTCGAGGAAACGCCGCAGCTCATCGGTGCGGATGTGCACCATGGCCATGCCCTCCGGCGCGTGGAACTCCAGCACCGTCCGGTCGTAGCCGTACGGCCGCACCCGGACGTCACCGAGACCGGCCGGCTCGTGGACGCCCTCCGCCAGCAGCTCCCGCGAGAACGCCCAGGACACGTCCGTGCCCTCCAGGGTCGCCGGGCCGGGAAAGTCGATCCGCACGGCGAACGGGTCCAGCGGGTCGTAGTGCAGGGTCGCCGGTACGGACTCCATCTGGGGTGCGGAGGCGACGAGTCGGGCCTGAACGGCCTGCTCGATGACGGTGGACAAGGGCCCGCTCCTTCGATTGCGGCTCGCCGGGACCTGTGGCGCGGATTCTGCTGACACCAAAGAAGACGTCGGAACGAGTGGTTCCGTGCACCTCCGTGAAGCGTGACATGTGTCACCGCCCGCGCCGGTGGCCCGTATCGGACCCTCCACGCACCCTGGACGGTCCGTCGGCCGCTGGGCTAGCTTCCAGCGCCATGACGTCCAAGGGGAAGACGAGAAGAGCGGTGTCCGTGGGGCTGTGCGCGGCTGCCGTGGCGGCCGTGCTGGCCGGGCCGGCGCACGCGGCGCCGGCCGCGGACCGGCCGGCGGGCACCCACTGGAGCCTGAAGGACACCGGGACGGACGTGCGGCTGCGCGGGCTGGCGCCGGTCAGCCGGAGCACCGCGTGGGTCGCGGGCTCCAAGGGGACCGTGCTGCGCACGGACGACGGCGGCCGTGACTGGCTCGACGTCTCGCCGCCCGGCGCCGAGGGGCTGGAGTTCCGTGACATCGAGGCGTTCGACGCCCGGCGGGCCGTGGTCCTGGCCATCGGCGAGGGGGAGGCGTCCCGGGTGCTGCGCACCGAGGACGGCGGGGCGACCTGGACGGAGTCGTTCCGCAACACCGATCCGCGCGCGTTCTACGACTGCGTGACGTTCTTCGACAGCCGTCACGGGCTGGCCATGAGCGATCCGGTGGACGGCAAGTACCGCATCCTGTCGACCGACGACGGCGGCCGTTCGTGGCGGGTGCTGCCCGACGCCGGGATGCCGCCCGCGCTGCCCGGTGAGGCGGGCTTCGCGGCGAGCGGCCAGTGCCTCGTCAGCGCCGGGCCCAAGGACGTGTGGCTGGCCACCGGCGGTGGCGCGACGGCCCGGGTCCTGCACTCCGCCGACCGGGGGCTGAACTGGACCGTCACCGAGTCCACGATCCCGGCCGGCGACCCGGCCCGCGGCGTCTTCGCGCTGGCGTTCCGCGACCGGCGGCACGGACTCGCGGTCGGCGGCGACTACCGCCGCGACCAGCCCTCGCCGCAGGCCGCCGCCGTCACACGGGACGGCGGCCGCACCTGGGGCCAGGCGAAGAACCCGCCGGGCGCGTACCGCTCGGGTGTGGCCTGGCTGCCGCACAGCCGGTCCGCCGCGCTCGCCGTCGGGCCCACCGGGACGGACCTGACGACCGACGGCGGCCGCACCTGGCGCACGGTCGACACGGGCTCGTTCGACACCGTCGACTGCACCGCGGACTTCGGCTGCTGGGCGTCGGGGGAGAAGGGCCGGGTCGCACGCCTGGAGTTCTGACCCGGCAGCCCGGCAGCCCGGCAGCCGGGCCGTCAGGGCCTCAGGAGGGCTGCTGCCGGTACGGAGCCAGCTCCGGGGCGGTCTTGGTCGCGACGAACTCCGTGATCCGGTACGCGCACACCCCGCCGACGACGAAGGGGTCGGTCGCCGCGAGCTTCTCGATCCGCGCGCGATCGTCCCCGACGGCCAGCACGATCCCGCCGTCGCGCGGCTTCTTGCGGCCGGACGCGATGACGACGCCCTCCTCGTACAGCCCGTCCAGCCAGGCCACATGGGCTTCCAGCAGCGGTTCGACGCGCTCGAGCGGCGCGGTGTAGGTCAGCTCCATCACGAACATGATCGCCACGCTACCGGGTGTCCCGCCGCACACCCGCTCCTGGGCCGGCCGCCGCCGGCGGGTCATAGGGTGGGCGGCATCATGAAGATCGTCGAAGCGCCCGCCGGCTGGCCCGTGAACGAAGAAGAGGCCCTGGCCGTCCAGGACGAACTGCGCGCCCGCGTCGTCCTGGACGAGCCGGGCCCGCCCGTCGGCGCCGGCCGGGTGACCGGTGTCGACGTGGCGTACGACGACGAGCGCGACGTCGTCGCGGCGGCGGCGGTCGTGCTGGACGCGGCGACGCTGGCCGTGGTCGAAGAGGCCACGGCGATCGGCCGGATCACCTTCCCGTACGTGCCCGGGCTGCTCGCGTTCCGCGAGATCCCGACGGTGCTGGCCGCGCTCGGGTCGCTCACGTCGGACCCCGGCCTGGTCGTCTGCGACGGCTACGGCCGGGCGCATCCCCGGCGTTTCGGGCTGGCCAGCCATCTGGGGGTGCTGACCGGGCTGCCGGCGATCGGCGTCGCCAAGAACCCGTTCGTCTTCACCTACGGCGAACTGGGCCCGGAGCGGGGTGACTTCGCCGCGCTGGTCGCCGACGACGGGGAAGAGGTCGGCCGGGCGCTGCGTACCCAGCGGGGTGTGAAGCCGGTGTTCGTCTCGGCCGGGCACAGGGTCACGCTCGACGCGGCGTGCGCGCACACGCTGCGGCTCGCCCCCGAGTTCCGGGTCCCGGAGACGACGCGGCGGGCCGACGCCCTGTGCCGCAGGGCGCTTCGGGAGGCGACGGGCGGGTGAGGGGTCCGGCCCTGGGGTGAGGCCCCGTCGCAGTGACGGGGCCTCACTTCCTTCCGCAGGCTTTCGCTCAGGCGGCCTTGCCGCTGTCGACCGCCGCGGAGTACCCGAAGGCCTTGACGGCCTGGTAGTACGTCCACGCCGTGGAGTTGCACGAGGAGCGGGTCCAGCCGGAGTAGCGGTTGCACACCCGCTTCAGGTCCTCGTAGAACGCCGAGTCGAGTCTGGACTTGTTGGCGTCGAAGCGGCCGACGGCCTTGTAGTTGCGGTATCCGAAGTCATGGCGTGCGCATGACATCCTAAAAGGGAAGCCGAACGGGTTGTCCGGCGACGTGGAGCAGTAGTCCGTGGACCAGTTGAAGCCGTAGGCGCTCCACGCGCCCTGGTTGGCCCGGGCGGCGGCCCAGGCGTTGTAGCTGGATGCGCTGGTCTGGGTCCAGGAGCTGAGCACCTGGAGCTTGTCGGCGGGGGCGGCGGAGGCGGAGCCGGCGGGGAGCAGCGCGGCGGGCAGTGCGAGTGCGGCGGAGACGAGCGGCAGGGCGAAACGGCGACGCATGCAGAAACCTCCATGTGAGGAACGGGGGTTGGTGCGCGCCACGTGGCCTGTCCACGGGCAGCTCCAGAGTCCCGCTATACGCGCGTCCTGCACAGTCTTTGCGTCACATGCAACGGATGAAATCTTGGTGTCACCGAGCCGTGAACCCACCGCTCGCCGGACAAGACGGAGCACACAGGACACAGGGCGGGACGTCCGCGCATGGGTGTGCCCCGCCCGTACGCACGTACGGGCGGGGCACGGTCGGTCGTCAGCGGGTGTGCGCCACCCGGAAGCGCAGGCCCGCCCGCTGAAGCCGCGTCAGCAGCGCGTCGCCCATCGCGACGGCCGGCGTCACCTGTCCGGAGGTCCGCGGCAGCGTGTCGCCGGCGAGGCACATCGCCGACTCCGCGAGGATCTTCGCCGTCTCGTCGTAGCCGGGGTCGCCGCCCGTCACCTCGGTGAAGACCCGGCGGCCGCCGCCCTCGCCGACGAAGCGGACGGAGAACCAGCTCTCCGCGCGGCGCTTCGCGCTGGGGCCGTCGCCCGGCGCGTAACGGTCCATCAGCCACCGCCTGGCGGCCGGGAATTGGGCGAGCGCGAAGCCCACGCCGAGTGCGGCCGGGCCGCCGAGGGCCATCGGCAGGGTCCGGACCGCCGCGTAGTGCCGGTAGCGGAAGTCGGGGCCGTAGCGTTCGAGCGCGCGGGCCGAACGGGCCACGACCTGCGGGTCGATCGTCGGCAGTGGCAGCGCCCACGCCCCGGTCTCGGGGCTGAAGCGGGGCCCGGCGAACGGCGCCCGGGCGCGGCGGCCGACCAGGCGCGGCTCGTGCAGCCGGCGTTCCCGCGCGGCGCGCAGCGTCTGCCGCCCGCGGCCCATCGCGGTGAGCGCGGAGGCCATCGTCCCGCCGGAGAACATCGCGTTGGAGCGGACGAAGCCGTCGACCGCGAGCGGCACGCCCTCGGGCAGCTGCCCGACCGTGAAGTACACGCCCAGGTCGTGCGGCACCGAGTCGAACCCGCACGCGTGCACGAGCCGCGCTCCCGTCTCCCGGGCGCGTGCGTCGTGCCGCACGTACATCTCGTCCACGAACTCGGGCTCGCCGGTCAGGTCGACGTAGTCCGTGCCCGCCTCCGCGCACGCGGCGACCAGGCCCTCGCCGTACCAGACGTACGGGCCGACCGTCGTGGCCACGACCCGCGCGGACCCGGCGAGCTCCCGGAGCGATCCGTGGTCCGAGGCGTCGGCCTCGATCAGCGGCAGGGCGGCGTACGCGGGGTCGATGACCGCGAGCTGCTCCCGCAGGCGCTCGAGCTTGTCGCGGCTGCGCCCGGCGAGGGCCCACCGGAGGTCCCCGGGCGCGTGGTGCGCAAGATATTCGGCGGTGAGCACGCCGACGAATCCGGTCGCCCCGAAGAGCACGATGTCGTACGGGCGCTCTGCGCGGTCCGTCGCGTTCTGGCTGTCCACTGGCTCCTCCGCCGTCTGGCCGTCGGCGGATGAGGGCCGGCGGCCCTGCCCCACGCCGATGTCGGTGGCTGAGGCTAGCGCGCCATCCGGCCCGGCAGAAGATCCGTTTCCCATCGGTGACCCGCCGGGGCCGTACGGCGAATCACCGCGTGTCGCTCGCGGCTAAGCGCTTGCTCTGCCGAAACCCTTGTGCGGCTCGGGAAGCATTCTTATCATCACTGGTGTTACATCAGTTGTGTCACATAGATGCTGGGGTGCTGGATGACGGCGACAGGGAACGGCCCGCTGGCAGGGGTGCGCGTGGTGGAGCTGGCCGGCATCGGGCCCGGGCCGTTCGCCGCGATGCTCCTCGGCGACCTCGGGGCCGATGTCGTGCGCGTCGACCGTCCCGGCGGCGCCGGGCTCGCCATCGACCCGGCGTACGACCTCACCAACCGCAACAAGCGCTCGGTGCTGATCGATCTCAAGTCCGCGGACGGGCCAGGTCAGGTCCTCGACCTGGCCGAGCGCGCGGACGTGCTCATCGAGGGATACCGGCCCGGCGTCGCGGAGCGCCTCGGTGTGGGCCCCGACGCCTGCCTCGCCCGCAACCCGCGCCTGGTCTACGGCCGGATGACCGGCTGGGGGCAGGAGGGGCCGCTGGCGGAGCGGGCCGGCCACGACATCGCGTACATCGCCCTCACCGGCACCCTCTCCATGATCGGCAAGGCCGACGAGCCGCCCGTCGTCCCCGCCAACCTCGTCGGCGACTACGCGGGCGGATCGCTCTACCTGGTCATCGGCGTGCTCGCGGCGCTCCAGCACGCCCGCACGGAAGGCGGCGCCGGCCAGGTCGTCGACGCCGCCATCGTCGACGGCGCCGCCCACCTCGCCACGATGATCCACGGCATGATGGCCGCCGGCGGCTGGCAGGACCGCCGCGGCGCCAACCTCCTCGACGGCGGCTGCCCCTTCTACGGCACCTACGAGACGTCCGACGGCCACGCCATGGCCGTCGGCGCGCTGGAGCAGCAGTTCTACGACGAGTTCGTCGAGCGGCTCGGCATCAAGGACGACATCCCCGCCCGCAAGGACTTCGCCCGCTGGGACGAGCTGCGCCAGGCGGTCGCCGACCGGTTCAGGACCCGGACGCGCGCCGAGTGGACGGCCGTCTTCGAAGGCTCCGACGCCTGCGTGGCGCCCGTGCTCTCGCTGCGCGAGGCCCCCGCCCATCCGCACCTCGCCGCCCGCGGCACCTTCACCGACCACAGCGGCATCACGCAGCCCGCGCCGGCGCCCCGCTTCTCCGTCACCCCCGGGGCCGTGACCCGTGGGCCCGCACTGCCCGGAGCGGACACCGCGGAGGTCGCCCGCGACTGGGACGTACCCGGCATCCAGCCCCAGGAGGACCGTTGAAGCGCCAGATCTTCGCCGCCGAGCACGAGGCGTTCCGTGAGACCGTCCGCACCTTCCTCGCCAAGGAGGTGCAGCCCCACTACGAGCAGTGGGAGAAGGACGGCATCGTCAGCCGCGAGGTCTGGCTGGCGGCGGGCCGCCAGGGCCTGCTCGGCCTCGCCGTGCCGGAGGAGTACGGGGGCGGCGGGAACGACGACTTCCGGTACGCGGCCGTGCTGCACGAGGAGTTCACCCGGGCCGGCGCGCCGGGCCTCGCCATCGGCCTGCACAACGACATCATCGGGCCCTACCTGACCTCGCTCGCCACCGACGAGCAGAAGCGGCGCTGGCTGCCCGGCTTCTGCAGCGGCGAGACCATCACGGCCATCGCCATGACCGAGCCGGGCGCGGGCTCCGACCTCCAGGGCATCCGCACCACGGCGGAGGACCGCGGCGACCACTGGCTGCTGAACGGCTCCAAGACCTTCATCTCCAACGGCATCCTCGCCGACCTGGTCGTGGTCGTCGCGAAGACGACCCCGGAGGGCGGCGCGCACGGCCTGTCGCTGCTCGTCGTCGAGCGCGGCGCGGAAGGCTTCGAGCGCGGGCGCAACCTCGACAAGATCGGCCAGAAGTCCCAGGACACCGCCGAGCTGTTCTTCCACGACGTCCGCGTCCCCAAGGAGAACCTGCTCGGCGAACTGAACGGCGCCTTCGTCCACCTGATGACCAATCTGGCGCAGGAGCGGATGGCCATAGCCGTGGCCGGCATCGCCGCCGCCGAACACCTGCTGGAGATCACCACCGAGTACGTGAAGGAGCGGGAGGCGTTCGGCAGGCCGCTCGCGAAGCTCCAGCACGTCCGCTTCGAGATCGCCGAGCTCGCGACCGAGTGCGCCGTCACCCGCGCCTTCCTCGACCGCTGCATCGAGGACCACGCCAAGGGCGAACTGGACGCCGTCCACGCCTCGATGGCCAAGTGGTGGGCCACCGAACTCCAGAAGCGCGCCGCCGACCGCTGCCTCCAGCTCCACGGCGGGTACGGCTACATGAACGAGTACCGCGTCGCCCGTGCCTTCACCGACGGACGCGTCCAGACCATCTACGGCGGCACGACCGAGATCATGAAAGAGATCATCGGCCGCTCCCTGCTCGGCTAAACCTCCCGAAAGGCTGACAAGGTGACCACCGAAGCGTACGTGTACGACGCGATCCGCACCCCCCGCGGACGCGGCAAGGCGAACGGAGCCCTGCACGGCACCAAGCCGATCGACCTCGTCGTCGGACTGATCCACGAGATCCAGGCCCGCTTCCCCGGCCTGGACCCGGCCGAGATCGACGACATCGTCCTCGGCGTCGTCGGCCCGGTCGGCGACCAGGGCTCCGACATCGCCCGGATCGCGGCCATCGCCGCCGGTCTGCCCGACACCGTCGCCGGAGTGCAGGAGAACCGCTTCTGCGCCTCGGGCCTCGAAGCGGTCAACCTGGCCGCCATGAAGATCCGTTCGGGCTGGGAGGAACTCGTCCTCGCCGGTGGCGTCGAGTCGATGTCCCGCGTGCCGATGGCCTCCGACGGCGGCGCCTGGTTCGCGGATCCGATGACCAACTACGAGACCAACTTCGTCCCCCAGGGCATCGGCGCCGACCTGATCGCCACCCTCGGCGGCTGGTCCCGGCGCGACGTGGACGAGTACGCGGCGCTGTCCCAGGAGCGGGCGGCAGAGGCGTGGAAGGACGGGCGCTTCGAGCGCTCCGTCGTCCCCGTCCGCGACCGCAACGGCCTGGTCGTCCTCGACCACGACGAGCACATGCGGCCCGGCACCACCGCCGACTCCCTCGCCGCCCTCAAGCCCTCGTTCGCCGGCATCGGCGACCTCGGCGGCTTCGACGCCGTCGCCCTGCAGAAGTACCACTGGGTCGAGAAGATCGACCACGTCCACCACGCGGGCAACTCCTCCGGCATCGTGGACGGCGCGGCCCTCGTCGCCATCGGCTCCAAGGAGGCCGGTGAGCGGAACGGCCTGACCCCGCGCGCCCGGATCGTCTCCGCCGCCGTCTCCGGCTCCGAGCCGACCATCATGCTCACCGGCCCCGCGCCCGCCACCCGCAAGGCACTGGCCAAGGCCGGGCTGACCATCGACGACATCGACCTGGTCGAGATCAACGAGGCCTTCGCCGGCGTCGTCCTGCGCTTCGTCCAGGACATGGGGCTGTCGCTGGACAAGGTCAACGTCAACGGCGGCGCGATCGCCATGGGCCACCCGCTGGGCGCGACCGGGGCGATGATCCTCGGCACCCTCATGGACGAACTCGAACGCCGGGACAAGCGGTACGGCCTCGCCACCCTGTGCGTGGGCGGCGGCATGGGCGTCGCCACCGTCGTAGAGCGCCTCTGACCCCCGTCCTCTTCCTGCCTTACGGAGTAGCCACCACCATGAGCGAGCCCACCACCATCCGCTGGGAACAGGACGAGACCGGCGTCGTCACCCTCGTCCTCGACGACCCGAACCAGTCCGCCAACACCATGAACCAGGCCTTCAAGGCCTCGATCGCGGCCGTCGCCGACCGCGTGGAGGCCGAGCAGGACTCCATCCGCGGCATCATCTTCACCTCCGCCAAGAAGACCTTCTTCGCGGGCGGCGACCTCAAGGACATGATCAAGGCCGGACCCGACGACGCGCAGTTCGTCTTCGAGGCGGGCATGGGCATCAAGCGCGCCCTGCGCCGGATCGAGACCACCGGCAAGCCCGTCGTCGCCGCCATCAACGGCGCGGCCCTCGGCGGCGGTTACGAGATCGCCCTCGCCTGCCACCACCGCGTCGCCCTCGACGCGCCCGGCTCCAAGATCGGCCTCCCCGAGGTCACCCTCGGCCTCCTCCCGGCCGGCGGCGGCGTCACCCGCTCCGTACGGCTCATGGGCATCGCGGACGCGCTGCTCAAGCTGCTGCTCCAGGGCACCCAGTACAGCCCGGCGCGGGCGCTGGAGAACGGCCTCATCCACGAAGTGGCCGCCACCGAGGAGGAGATGATCGCGAAGGCCCGCGCCTTCATCGACGCCAACCCGGAGTCCCGGCAGCCCTGGGACGTCAAGGGCTACAAGATCCCCGGGGGCACCCCGTCGAACCCCAAGTTCGCCGCCAACCTGCCCGCGTTCCCCGCGAACCTGCGCAAGCAGACCGCCGGCGCCCCCTACCCGGCGCCGCGCAACATCCTCGCGGCCGCCGTCGAGGGCTCCCAGGTCGACTTCGAGACCGCGCAGGTCATCGAGGCGCGCTACTTCACCGAGCTGGTCACCGGCGCGATCGCGAAGAACATGATGCAGGCGTTCTTCTTCGACCTCCAGGCCGTCAACGCCGGCCGCAGCCGCCCCCAGGGCGTCGAGCCGCGGCCCGTGCGCAAGGTCGCCGTCCTCGGCGCCGGCATGATGGGCGCCGGCATCGCGTACTCCTGCGCCCGCGCCGGGATGGACGTCGTCCTCAAGGACGTCACCGCCGAGTCCGCCGCCAAGGGCAAGGGCTACTCGGAGAAGCTGTGCGCCAAGGCCGTGTCCCGGGGCCGCACCACCCAGGAGAAGGCCGACGCCCTGCTCGCCCGGATCACGCCGACCGCCGACGCCGCCGACCTCGCGGGCTGCGACGCCGTGATCGAGGCCGTCTTCGAGGACACCGCGCTCAAGCACAAGGTGTTCCAGGAGATCCAGGACGTCGTGGAGCCCGACGCGCTCCTGTGCTCCAACACCTCCACCCTCCCCATCACCGTCCTCGCCGAGGGCGTCTCGCGGCCGGACGACTTCGTCGGACTGCACTTCTTCTCCCCGGTCGACAAGATGCCGCTGGTGGAGATCATCAAGGGCGAGCGCACCGGCGACGAGGCGCTGGCCCGCGCCTTCGACCTGGTCCGGCAGATCAACAAGACGCCGATCGTCGTCAACGACTCCCGCGGCTTCTTCACCTCCCGTGTCATCGGCCAGTTCATCAACGAGGGCGTCGCGATGGTCGGTGAGGGCGTCGACCCCGTCTCCGTCGAACAGGCGGCCGCGCAGGCCGGATACCCGGCGAAGGTGCTGTCCCTGATGGACGAGCTGACCCTCACCCTGCCGCGGAAGATCCGCAACGAGACGAAGCGCGCGGTCGAGGAGGCCGGCGGCACCTGGGCCGGCCATCCCTCGGACTCGGTGATCGACCGGATGGTCGACGAGTTCGGCCGCCCCGGCCGCAGCGGCGGCGCGGGCTTCTACGACTACGACGAGGACGGCAAGCGCCTCGGCCTGTGGCCGGGACTGCGGGAGCACTTCACCCGCGAGGGGGCCGACGTCCCGTTCGAGGACATGAAGGAGCGGATGCTCTTCTCCGAGGCCCTGGACACCGTCCGCTGCCTCGAGGAGGACGTCCTCACCTCGGTCGCCGACGCCAACATCGGCTCCATCATGGGCATCGGCTTCCCGGCCTGGACCGGCGGCGCCCTGCAGTACATCAACGGCTACGAGGGCGGCCCGGCCGGCTTCCTGGCTCGCGCCCGCGAACTGGCCGAGCGCTACGGCGAGCGCTTCCAGCCGCCCGCGCTGCTGGTCGAGAAGGCGGAGCGGGGCGAGGTCTTCACCGACGCGTGACGCGCCGCGACGCCTGACGCAGGACCGCCACGACGGCGGCAGTCACCGGCCACGCCGGTAGCTGCCGCCGTCCCTCGTCCGGCTCAGCAGCCCGGCCACCACCAGATGGCGGCGCAGCGCCGCGCAGTCGTCGTGCACGGAGCGCAGCGCGTCGTTGACCTCCCGCTCGGTGTAGTCGCGGCCCTGGTCGAACAGCGTCTCGGCCAGGTGCACGAGCAGCTGCTCGCGACGGGCCGGCCTGCGGGGGATCGCGGTCAGCCGCCCCTGGGCGTGGACGCCGCGCGCGGAGCTGGTTGCCTGATCGGACATGACCGGTACCCTCGCGCACCACCATGGCCCGGGCAACGCATTTACATCCCCCACGCCCCCACGCCCCCACGTCCGCTACGACTCCTACGCCTCCCGGCCGCTCTCCGGCGGACTCCCGTCCTGCTCCTTCGTGAACGCGGCCCGCAGCTCCTCCCGCAGCGACCGCTGGAACGCCGTCACCAGGGCCTGGATCACCATCGGCTGCATATGGGCGGAGAGCGACTTCATGGCCTTGACATGGTCGGGGTCCGACTCGCGTTCCCGGTAGGGGCCCCAGACCTCGTCACGGAAGAGCCGGCTCAGATCCTCGGCCGCGGCCCGCGCGTGCTCCAGCAGCACCGTGCGGGACGCGAGGATCGTCTCGTGCGCGATCGGCACGTCCAGCAGCTCCACGCCGAGCCGCAGCAGCCCGCAGTCCAGCCGGTACGCGTCCGCGCCGGCCCGGTCCAGGACGCCCATCGCGGCCAGCCGGCCGACATCCTGCTCCGACAGCGCCCGGCCCGCCCGCCGCTCCAGCTCCTCCCGGCCGACCTCCTCCGCCGACTCCGGGGCCCACGAGGCCACCAGCGCCCGGTGGATCGCCAGATCCTGCGCGCTCAGGTCCGCCGGCAGCTGCCCGAGATAGCGCTCGATCGCGGCGAGCGTCATCCCCTGGCGCTGCAACTCCTCGATCAGTGCCAGCCGCGAGACGTGCTCGCTCCCGTAGTGCCCGACCCGGCGGGGCCCGATGACGGGCGGCGGCAGCAGACCGCGGGTGCTGTAGAACCGGATGGTGCGCACGGTGACCCCGGCGCGTGCGGCCAGTTCGTCGACGGTGAGCGTCGGCTCCTCGGTCTCGGTCGCCATGACCCTCCTTCTGCTGGTCCACTCCAGTGCAACAGTATTGCTGTCTCACCAGTGTTGTGAAAGGCATGGGGCGATCGAGGTCCGATGTCAGTGGCGGATCGTACGGTGGTGCCATGTCCGAGATCAGGTATGTCCGGGGGGACGCCACCGCGCCGCAGGCCAAAGGCGTCAAGCTGATCGTCCATGTGTGCAACGACCTCGGCGGCTGGGGCAAGGGCTTCGTCCTCGCCCTGTCCCGCCGCTGGCCGGAGCCCGAGGCGGCCTATCGCCGCTGGCACCGCGGCCGCGCGGGCAACGACTTCGGGCTGGGCGCGGCGCAGTTCGTCCAGGTCGGCCCGTATCTGTGGGTGGCCAACCTGGTGGGCCAGCGCGGCATACGGACCGGCAGCAAGGGGGTGCCGGTGCGGTACGAGGCGATCGACAGGGCCCTGGCGGCGGTGGGGGACAAGGCCGTCGAGCTGGGCGCCTCCGTCCATATGCCGCGGATCGGCTGCGGTCTCGCAGGCGGCACCTGGTCGCGGATCGAACCGCTGATAACCGCCCGGCTGACGGCCCGCTCAATACCGGTCACGGTCTACGACCACGGGGACTGACCCGGCCCGCGCCGGACACGCCGAGGGCGTGCCCGGGGGAGTGGGCACGCCCTGGTGTGCGGAGCCGGGGTCAGTAGACGGCGACGCCGTAGGCGGCGAGGGCCTCCTTGACCGGCTGGTGGAGGGCGGAGCCGTTGGCGCCCTCGCAGCTGGCGCTGCCGGAGTGGATGCCGAGCGCCGTGGAGCCGGCGAAGTGGGCGCCGCCGCTGTCGCCGCCCGCGGAGCAGGCCGTGGTGCGGACCAGGCCGTGGACCGGGCCGTCCCCGTAGTTGACGGTGACGTCCACCGCGGTCACCGTGCCGCTGGTGAGCCGGGTCGTGGAGCCGCTCTTGCGGAGGGACTGGCCGACGATCGCGTCGGCCGCCGCGGTGATGTCCTGGTGGGTGCCGTTGTAGAGGTTGACGTTGCCCGCCGGCTGGGAGCCGTCGGTGTAGCGGACGATGCCGTAGTCGTTGGTGGGGAAGCTGGTGCCCGTGCGGGTGCCGATCGCCGGGCCGCCGGAGGTGGCGGACCAGCTGCTCGCGGCGTTGGTGCAGTGACCGGCCGTCAGGAAGTAGCGGGCGGCGCCGTCGGAGACGTTGAAGGCGGCCGAGCAGCGGTAGCCGCCGCCGTAGATTGCGTCGCCGCCCGTCACCTCCTTCTTGAACGCGCCGGGGACGCGCTTGATGACGACGGCGTCGCCGAGCCGCGCGGCGACGCTCCGCAGCTTGGCCATCGAGGCCGCGGAGACGGTGCTGTCGGCCTCGACGGCGACCTTGTTGGCCGACGGGTCGATGCCCCACGACGTGCCGGTGATCCTCGCCTTGGACTCCAGGGTGTCCATGGCGGCCCGCAGCTGGGCCATGCTGTGGCTCACGAGCTCGGCGCGGGCGCCGGTGGCCCGTACCTCCTCGGCGGCCTCGGCGTCGGTGACGGTGACGACGAGTTCGCCGCTCTGGGCGTCGAGGTACGAACCGGCGCTGCGGTCACCGAGTTCGCGTTCGAGCGTGGTGTGCAGGGAGTACTGGGCGGGCGACGCGGCGACGCCCGGGCTCGGGTTGCCGCCGCCACCGGCGTCCGCGCCGGCGGTGTCGGCCGCGCCGGCCGTGGGGGAGCCGAGTGCGACGGTGGTCAGGGCCAGCAGAGCGGGAAGGCAGATGCGCGCGCGGAGCGTGCGTCTCATGGGGGCTTCTCCTTCGTACGAGTCCGTGTGGGGGATCGCCTGACGGCAATGTGGACTGGACCAGTCCGGAGTGCGGACTCAATCTGGCATGGCCCTGACAGTGGGTTAAGGCCACCGTCGGCGGCTTGCGCCTACTGGCCGGAGGCAATCACCGGATAGTGGTCGGACAGATTGGTGTACGTGTAGGTGGTGCCCCAACTGGAGACCGACCAGGGCGCACTCCGCTCCTTGATCACCTCATTGGTCCAGCCGGACGGCTTCGCATGACCCGCCCGGTGCAGGACGTGGTCCAGGTCCTCGCGCGGGTCGTCCGGGTAGCGCTCGGCGGCGATCGAGTTGTCCCGGGTGTCGAACGAGTACGGGTGGCCGGTGCGCGCGTCGGCCCCCACCAGACCGCCGTCGGCCAGCATCGAGGCGTACTCGGGGGCGCGCGAGTCCACATTGAAGTCGCCCGCCACCACGACCTGCTCGGAGGCCGGGATGTTCTTTGCGTCCAGGAAGGCGTCCATGGCGCGGAACTGACGGCTGCGCATCCGGGCCGCCTCGCCCGCGTCGCAGCCGGGGTCCGTGGACTGCGCGTGGGTGCCCACGACGTGCACCAGGACGCCGTTCACGTCGAGGACCGCGTACACGAAGCCCTTGTTCGACCACCAGTCCGCGCCGCACGCGTCCTTGTAGACGTACTGCTCCTTGCGGACGATCGGCCACTTGCTGAGGACGGCCACCCCGCCGTCCTCCGGTGTCGTGGACGAGTACGAGCCGCCGGTCGCGTCCCAGCCGTCCTTGCTCCGGCCCATCACCGGCGTCCGGTACGGGTACTGGCCGGCGGCGTTCTGCAGCAGCGCCTCCGAGGAGGAGTTGTCGAACGCCTCCTGGAGGACCACGACGTCGTTGCCCTCGAAGAACGGCGCCGCGGGTATGGCCGCGGCCCGGTGGTCCTGGCCCCAGTTGGGGTACATGGACTTGCTGAAGAGGAACGCGTTGTAGGTGAGGACCCGCAGGTCCGGCGTTCCGGCGGCCGGCGCCGCGGCCGCCGCCGGCGCCGCGCCCGCCAGGGCGGTGGCGGCGAGCACGGCGGACAGGGCGGCGGACACGGTGGCGCCAACGGCACGGCGGGGCTGGGGACGCGGCATTGGATCTCCCGTTGTGAGTGGGGGGTTTCCTCCGGTCCGGGGGACCGGCGCGCACATCACATCAGCCGTAGTTACCTTCTGGTAATGGTCAGGTGCCGGGTTTCTGTACGCGACACCAAGATCAGGGAGCGAGCGGGAGCTTGAACCCGACGTGGGAGCCGGTGAAGCCCAGCCGCTCGTAGAACCGGTGCGCGTCGGTGCGCGAGGCGTCGGAGGTCAGCTGCACCAGCCGGCAGCCCTGGTTGCGGGACTCCTCGATCGCCCACTCGATGAACCGCTGCCCGAGTCCCTTGCCCCGCTCCGACTTGTGGACGCGCACCGCCTCGATGATCGAGCGGGTGCTGCCGCGACGCGACAGGCCGTGCACGATGGTCAGTTGGAGCGTGCCGACGACCGTTCCGGCGCGCTCGGCCACCATCACGTACTGGTGAGGGTCGTCCCGCAGCCGCTCGTACGCCGCCAGATAGGGTTCCAGGTCGTCGGGGGACTCCCGGCCCACCCCCATCGAGTCGTCGGCGAGCATGGCCACGATGGCCGGGACGTCGTCCGCGACGGCGGACCTGATCACGATGTCCGTCATGAGGCGCAGGCTATCCGGACGGCTCCTCGCCGCCGGGTGCGCCCCCGGGCCGGCGCTCGCGCCCCTCGCCACCGCCCGCGCCCCCGGGCGGCCGCGGCCGCACAGGGCGATACACCCAGGTCGCATACTGGAGGTGACCGACCGGCCGCACCCAGGGAGAACACCGATGAGCAGGGCAGTCGACGACGAACCCCTGCCGCCGCCGCCCGGAGGCGTCCTCTGGGGGCTCGCCGGTGACGTCCGGGCCCTGCTGATGCTGCCCGCGGCGCTCACCATGCAGGTCGCCCACCCCGCCGTCGGCGCCGGCGTCGACGAGCACTCCGTCTTCCGCACCGACCCCTGGGGCCGCGGCGAGCGGTCGCTGCGCTCGCTCCAGCTCTGGATCTACGGCGGCGAGGCGGCCGCCGCGGAGGGCCGCAGGCTCCGCGAACTGCACCGCACCATCCAGGGCACGGACGCGCACGGCCGCCGCTACCACGCGCTGAGCCCGGCCTACTACTCCTGGGTCCATGCCACCGGCTTCCCCGTCTACCGGCACGCCGCCCGCTACCTGGTGCGCGAACTGACCGGCGCCGAGGAGCGGCAGCTGTACGCGGAGTGGCTCCAGGTCGGCCGGATACTCGGCATCCACGACCGGGACATGCCGCAGACGATCGAGGAGTTCTGGCCGTACTACCGCAAGGTGCTGGCCGACGAGCTCGAGGCGACCGTCGTCGTACGGGAACTGGTCGCCGTCGACCAGCCGGTGCCCCCGCCCGACCGGGGGCCGCTGCCCGTCCGGCTGGTGCTGCGCGCGCTGTGGCCGGTGCTGGCCCCTCCGCTCGCCCGCTTCCGCCGGTTCATGACCATCGGGCTGATGCCGCCGGACGCGCGCGAGGCCATCGGGCTGCCCTGGACCGGCGCGCAGGAGCGCCGGCTGCGGCGCTTCGCCCGGGTCGTACGGGCGGTGGTGCCCGTACTTCCCGAGCGGCTGCGCTATCTGCCCCTGGCCCGCGAGGCGCGCCGGGCCGAGCGGCTCAGGTCAGGCCGCCGCGCGCGATGACGTCCGTGTACCAGTGCGCGCTGTCCTTGAAGGTGCGGCGCTGCGTCGCGAAGTCGACGTGCACGATGCCGAACCGCTTGCTGTAGCCGTACGCCCACTCGAAGTTGTCCAGCAGGGACCACAGGAAGTAGCCCCGTACGTCCGCGCCTTCGCCGATCGCCCGGTGCACGGCGGAGAGGTGGGCGTGCAGATAGGCCACCCGCTCCGGGTCGTGGACCTGACCGGACGGGTCGGCGTAGTCGTCGTACGCCGCGCCGTTCTCGGTGATCACCAGCGGCACACCCGGCAGGTCGTCGCGCAGCCGGATCAGCAGCTCGTGCAGCCCGTCGGCGTCGACCGGCCAGTCCATCGCGGTACGCGGACCGGGCGCGGGCAGGAACCGTACGTGCTCCTCGGCGCCGGCCCACGGCGAGGGCGACTCGGAGGAGCCCGCGGCGACGACGGTGGGGGAGTAGTAGTTGATGCCCAGCGAGTCGATCGGCGTGGCCGCCGCCGCCAGGTCGCCGTCCAGCACGAACGACCAGTCCGTGACCGCCGCGGTGTCCCGCACCAGGTCCTCGGGGAGCCGGCCGCGGAAGACCGGGTCGAGGAAGACGCGGTTGCCGACCGCGTCGATACGGCGGGCCGCGTCCAGGTCCTCGGGCGCGTCCGTGTGGGCCCGGACGGCGTGGAGGTTGAGGGTCAGTGAGATCTCCGAGCCCGCCGGCAGCCCGGCGCGCAGGGTCTGCGCGGCCCAGCCGTGGGCCAGGTTGAAGTGGTGGGCGGCGCGCAGCGAGGCGAGCGGGCTGGTGCGGCCGGGGGCGTGGACCCCGTTGCCGTAGCCGAGGAAGGCGGCGCACCACGGCTCGTTGAGCGTCGTCCAGGTGGCCACCCGGTCGCCGAGCGCCTCCGCCATGATCCCCGCGTACTCGCCGAACCGCTGGGCGGTCTCCCGCTGCGGCCAGCCGCCCGCGTCCTCAAGCTCCTGCGGCAGGTCCCAGTGGTAGAGCGTGGCCACCGGCCGGATGCCGGCGTCCCGCAGCTCGTCGACGAGCCGGCGGTAGAAGTCGAGGCCCTTCTGGACGGCGGGGCCGCGGCCGGTCGGCTGGACCCGCGGCCAGGCGACGGAGAACCGGTAGTCGGTGACGCCGAGCCGGCGCATCAGGGCGACGTCCTCGCGCATCCGGTGGTAGTGGTCGGCCGCGATGTCACCGGTGTCGCCGTTGCGGACCTTGCCCGGGACCCGGCTGAAGGTGTCCCAGATGGAAGGGGTGCGGCCGTCCTCGGCCGCCGCGCCCTCGATCTGATAGGCGGCGGTGGCGGTGCCCCAGCGGAATCCGGTGGGGAACCGGAGCGTCGTGGTGGTGTCGGGGCGTGCGTCGAGCGCGGTCATGAGGTGGAACTCCCAAAGAGTGAGACGTCGAGCGAGGAGAGTGAAGGCGGGGCCGTGTCCGGCTGATCGGGGCCGGACACCGCCCGGGGGCTTTCGTCCGGACAGCCCGGCGGGATCCGGACGAGAGGCCCTAGCCCTTGACCGCGCCCTGCATGATGCCGCCGACGATCTGCCGGCCGAGCAGGCCGAAGACCAGCAGCACCGGCAGCGTGCCCAGCAGGGTGCCCGCCATGATCACGGACTGGTCGTGCACATAGCCGCCGCCGAGCTGGCGCAGCGCCACTTGGACGGTCGGGTTCTGCGAGGAGAGCGCGACGATCGGCCAGAAGAAGTCGTTCCAGGCGGCCATGAACGTCAGCATGCCGAGCACGGCCATGCCGGGCCGGGCGACGGGCACCACGATCGACCAGAAGATACGGGCGGTGGAGGCGCCGTCGACGCGGGCGGCCTCGATCAGCTCGTCCGGCAGCGACTGCACCAGGTACTGGCGCATGAAGAACACACCGAAGGCGGAGACCAGACCGGGCAGGATCACCGCCTGGAGCTGGTTCACCCACTGCAGTTCGGCGATCAGCATGAACAGCGGGATGACACCGAGCTGCGGCGGGATCATCATCGTGCCGACCGTGATCGCGAGCAGCGCGCCCCGGCCGCGGAAGCGCAGTTTGGCGAAGGCGAAACCGGCGAGCGTGCAGCACAGGACGGTGCCGACGGTGATCGAGCCGGAGACGATGAGGGAGTTGAGGAGGGCCTTGCCGATGTCGGCCTCCTCCAGCACCGCCTCGAAGTTGCGGAGCAGGTTGGGCCCCGGCAGCAGCGTCGGCGGCACCTTCGCCAGGTCCGCGTTGGAGCGGCTGGCGGCGACGATCGTCCAGTAGAACGGGAACGCGGAGACGAGGAAGGCGGCGATCAGGAACGCGTAGGCGAGCTTGCCGCCCTTCGTCACACGGCCCGCGCCGGACTTGCGGCGGCGGGGCCGCGCCTCCTTCCGGTTCCGGTCGGCCGGCTGCTTCGTCGGCGGGTCGGCGAGCGCGGTCATCGGCCGGCCTCCTTGCGGGAACGGCGGCGCGCGATCAGGGCGTTGACCCCGACGAGCACCACGATCAGCACGAACATCACCCAGGCGATGGCGGCGGCGCGCCCCAGGTGGAAGAAGCCCCAGCCCTGCTCGTACATGTACAGACCGAGCGTCTGGTACTGGTGCGAGATGCCGCCGGAGATGGAGCCCTCGAACAGCAGCGGCTCACCGAAGAGCTGGGTCGCGCCGATCGTGGAGACGACCACGGTGAACAGGATCGTGGGGCGCAGCCCCGGCAGCGTGACGTGGAAGAACTGCCGCCATCGCGAGGCGCCGTCCACCTCCGCCGCCTCGTACAGCTCGGAGGGGATGGACTGCATGCCCGCCAGGTAGATCAGCGCGTTGTAGCCGGTCCAGCGCCAGATGACGATGGTCGACACGGCGATCTGCGAGGCGACGGTGCCGGTCTGCCAGTCGACGGGGCCGATGCCGACCACGCCCAGGACGTAGTTGATCAGCCCGAAGTCGCGCCCGAAGAGCTGGGCGAAGACGAGCGTGGCGGCGGCCACGGACGTCGCGTACGGCAGCAGCATCGCGGTGCGCAGGAAAGTGCGGCCGCGCAGGCGGTAGTTGAGCAGGTGCGCGAGGCCGAGCGCCATCACGAGCTGCGGCACCGTGGAGAGCACTCCGATGGTGAACGTGTTGCGCAGCGCCGTCCAGAAGAACTCGTCGCTCAGCAGCGCGGTGTAGTTGCCCAGTCCGCGCCACTCCATGTCGCCCGGGGTCTGCAGCTCCACGCGGTAGAGGGAGACGAACGCCGTGTAGATCAGCGGGAAGAGCCCGAAGGCGGCGAACAGGGTGAAGAACGGGGCGATGTAGGCGTACGGCGAGAGCTTGCGCCAGGCACGTCGCACGGCAGGCGGCCGGGGCGGCGAGACCGGATCCTGCTCCGGTTTCGGCTCCGGCTTCGCGGTAGCGGTGAGGGTCACGGGGCGGCCCTTCGGGGCGAGTCGGTACGGGGCTGGGCTGCGGGGCGAGTGGGTGCGGGGCGGGCTGCGGGGCGAGTCGGTACGGGGCTGGGCTGCGGGGGCGGATCGGTACGGGGCTGCGGCCGCGCCCTCCGGATCGTGCGGGCGCCTGATCCGGGAGCGCGGCCTTCGGGCCGGTCCGGTGCGGGGGTCGGGTGACGGCGGACCGGCCCGAAGGGGTTTCTCGTCCGGACCGGGCCGGTCTGGCGGACCGGCCCGGTCCGGACGAGAGGCGGTGGGCGTCAGCCGATCGTGTTCTGGACGCCCTTCTTGGCGTTCCCCCACGCCTTCTCGGACGAGATGCCCTTGCGCTCGACCTCGTTCAGCGCGTTGGTGATCTGCTGGTTGACGTTCTGGTCGTGCACGCCGAGGACCTGGACCGGGGCCTCCTTGGCCGCGTCACCGAAGATCTGGCCGATCGGCGCGCCGGAGAAGTACGGGTCCGTGGCGTTCGCGACCTTCTCGATGGCGCCGGTGGAGGAGGGGAAGTTGCCCTGCTTCTGGAAGAGCTTGGCCTGCTGCTCGGGCGCGGTGAGCCACTGGATCAGCTCGTACGCCTCCTTCTTGTGCTTCGCCGCGCGCGGCACGGAGAGGTAGGAGCCGCCCCAGTTGCCGGCGCCGCCGGGCAGCTTGGCGATGTCCCACTTGCCCTCGCCGCTGTCACCGGCCTGGCCCTTGATGTAGCCGAGCATCCAGGCGGGGCACGGGATGGTGGCGAAGGAGCCGGCGGCGAACGCCTGGTTCCACTGCGGCGACCACTGGTCGAGCTTGGCGCTCAGGTCGCTCTCCGCGGCCCTGACGGAGGTGTCCCAGGCCGTCTTCAGCGCCGGGTTGGTGTCCCAGATCAGCTTGCCGGACGCGTCGTAGTAACGCTCCTCCTCCTGGCCGATCATGATGGAGAAGAGGCTGCCGACGCTGTCCAGCCAGGCGCTCTTGGCGGGGGCCTTGGCCTTGTACTGCTTGCCGAGGTCGAGGTAGCCCTCCCACGTGGACCACTTCTTCGCGAGTTCCTCGCGGTCGGTCGGCAGGCCGGCCTGCTTGAACAGGTCGGTGCGGTAGCACATGGCCTCGGGGCCGACGTCGGTGCCGAGGCCCAGGACCTTGCCGTCCTCGGTGGTGGCCGCGGCCCACTTGGCCTCGGCGAACTGGCTCTTCAGCTTGTCCGCGCCGTACTTGGTCAGGTCCTCGAACTTGTCGGACTGCTGCTGGGTGACCGACGCGATCCGCCCGACCTCGATGCCCTGGACGTCCGCGAGACCGCCGCCCCCGGCCAGCCGGGTCTGAAGCGACTTCCAGTAGTCCGCCTCGTCCTCGGTGTCGGTCTGCTTGATCGTGACGTCCGGGTTCAGCTTCTCGTACTCGGCGTAGAGGCCGGCCTCCTTGTAACCGAAGGAACCGAACAGGTCGACGGTGAGCGTGACCTTCCCGCCCTCACCGTCGGAGGCGGTGTCCGACGAACCGGATCCGCAGGCGGCGAGCAGTGCCCCGGCGAGCGCGACGGCACCGAGACGGACGGCAGCCCTTTTGGCGGTTCTGGCTATGGGCATGGGAAGCCTCCCTTGGCTTCGGGGTGGGACGAGCGCTTGAGAGCGCTCTCAAACATGCGCTTGGAGAGTGCCCCGCCGGAACTCGCCTCGTCAAGACTCGAAGGCGTAACGGCTTGGACTCGGGCCCAACTACCCGCCGTGTTCGATGTATTGACACATGTGTTTCAGGGGTTTTACGTTTCGGCCACCTGAGAGCGCTCTCAGCCACCCGTCCCGTGATGACTTGAGGTGCCGCATGCCAGCCCCCCGCACCAGGCCAGCAGCCGCGCTGGTCCTGGCCTCAGCCATGGCCGTCGTCGGCCTCGGCCCGGCCGCCGCACCGGCGGCCGCAGCCACCGTCCCCGTAGGCTCCGGCAGCTATTCCGACACCCGCCCCGCCGGTACGTCGGGCCCCACCACCAACACCGGAGCGCCGGTCACCCCCAAGGTGACCGCCGCCGCCAGGAACCGGCCCGTGCCCACCAACGACTGGTGGTCCTCGCTCGCCTTCCAGCGCTACGGCGACAACCCGTACTCGACCCCCATGTACGGGCACCCCCTCACCTACCAGGCCACGTCCGGCGGACTCGACGTCGGCTACCCGACCTCCGCCGCGATCGTCGGCGACGGCCGCCAGTACGAGTTCGCCCACAAGCGCGACCTGACCATCGGGCTGACCGGCCTCAACTCGCCCGACACCAAGGCCGACGACTGGTCCGACTGGACGGTGACCCCGTACTGGTCCGACGGCGCCCGCACCCTGCGCACCACCATCGGCCACGGCTCCCCGTTCGTATACGCCAACGGCTCCGGCGGCAACGCGCAGATCACCACCGCCGCCGCGCCCGCCGTCTTCGCCGACCAGGGCAACGTCCTCGGCATCACCGTCGGCGGACACCACTACGCCCTGTTCGCACCGTCCGGCAGCGACTGGAACGTCTCCGGCTCCACGATCACCGCCGGCCTCGGCTCCAAGGACTACTTCTCCGTCGCCGTACTGCCGTCCACCAGCGCGCTGGCGACCTTCCGGAAGTACGCCTACAGCTTCGTCACCGGCTCCAAGGCCACCTGGAGCTACAGCGGCGGCACCGTCCGGGCCACCTACCAGCTCACCACCGAGGCCAAGGAGGGCACCGAGCGCGGCACGCTCCAGGCCCTCTACCGCCACCAGTGGCTGAACACCACGGACCCGCTCACGTCCTACACCTACGTCTCCCCGCGCGGCACGATGAAGGTCCGCGAGTCGGCGTCCTTCACCACCAGCCAGAAGGCCGCCGCGGTGCTGCCCGCGGTGCCGAAGTCGAACGGCGTCGACGCCGCCAGACTGCGCGGCTACCTGAACGAGGTCGTGAACGCCTCCGACCCGTTCTCCGGAGCCTCCGACACCTACTGGACCGGCAAGGCGCTCGGCCGCCTCGCCCAGCTCGTACCGGTCGCCGAGCAGATCGGCGAGACCGGCACCCGCGACCGGCTCCTCGGCCTGATCAAGGGCAAGCTGCAGGACTGGTTCACGGCGGGAGGCGCGAGCGAGTTCAGCTACGACAGGGACTGGAAGACCCTCACCGGCTACCCGGCCTCCTACGGCAGCGACACCGAACTCAACGACCACCACTTCCACTACAGCTACTACGTCTACGCGGCCGCCATCGTCGCCCAGTACGACCAGGCGTGGGCCGCCGACTCCGCCTGGGGCGGCATGGTCAAGACCCTGGTCCGCGACGCCGCCAACCCCAGCCGCACCGACACCGCCTTCCCCTTCCTGCGCGGCTTCGACGTCTACGCCGGCCACAGCTGGGCCTCCGGGCACCAGGGCTTCGCCGCCGGCAACAACCAGGAGTCCTCCTCCGAGTCCACCAACCTCAGCGCCGCCCTCGTCCTGTGGGGCTCCGCCACCGGTGACACCTCGCTGCGCGACCTCGGCACGTTCCTGCTGACCACCGAGTCGGAGTCGATCGCCCAGTACTGGTTCGACGCCGACGAGCAGGTCTACCCGGCCGGCTTCAACCACGACACGGTCGGCATGGTGTGGGGCAGCGGCGGCGCCTACGCCACCTGGTGGACCGCCAACCCCGAGGAGATCCACGGCATCAACGTCCTCCCCGTGACCGGCGGCTCGCTGCACCTCGGCGGCGAGAAGACCGCGATCCGGCGCAACATCGCCGAGCTGGAGCGCGAGAACGGCGGCCCGGCCGTCGAATGGCGCGACATCCTCTGGGAGTTCCAGTCCCTCGCCGACCCCGGCGCGGCCAAGGCCAAGTGGGACGCCGGCCACGCCGGCTACACCCCGGAGCAGGGCGAGTCGAAGGCGCACACCTACCACTGGATCAACACCCTCGACACCCTCGGCGCGCCGGACGCCACCGTGACCGGTGACATCCCCACCTCCGCCGTCTTCACCAAGGGCACGACCCGCACCTACGCCGCCCACAACCACGGCTCGACCGCCCGCACCGTCACCTTCTCCGACGGCAAGACCCTCTCCGTACCGGCCCGTTCCACGGCGACCGGCAGCGGGACCGGCGGGGGCGACCCCGACCCGGACCCGGACCCGGAGCCGCCGACCGGCAACACCTTCCAGCTCCGCAGCGGCGGCGCCCTGACCACGGCCACCGGCGGCACGGCCGGCAGCGACACCATCGCCTCCGCCGGCGGCGCCAACCACGACGGCACCCCGCACCAGCCGCTGGTCTACGAGATCCGCGGCGTCAACGGCACGCTCAAGTCGGGCGCGTCGACGGCCTTCCGCCTCCAGGTCGACGCGGGCAGCACGGTCGGACTCGGCCAGCAGGCCCGGATCAGCTACGACTTCACCGGTGACGGCCGCTTCGACCGGACCGAGACGTACCACTACTTCGCGACCGACCCGGTCACCGGCTGGGAGGAGTACTCGCAGGCGCGCGGCCTCAAGGCGGCCACGGGCACCCCGGGCAACCTGGCCGGCGGCACCGTACGCCTCGAGGTGTGGAGCGCCATCGGCAACGGAACCTCGAAGCTGCAGACCGGCACGGACAAGTCCGTCCTGGTGATCCCCTACAACTGACGGGCTCTGAGCCGGGGCTCACGGCTCACCGTCGCGACACCGCACAGGCGGCGGGCATCGGAGTCAGGCCGATGCCCGCCGCACCAGCGTGGTGGGGGTGATCACGGACGCGGGCGCCGCGCCGCCCGACTCGTTCAGCAGCCGCATCAGCAGCCGGACCATCAGCCGCCCCATCCCCTCGATGTCCTGGCGCACCGTGGTCAGCGGCGGGTCCGTCGTACCCACGACCGTGGCCATGTCGTCGAAACCGACCACGGCCACGTCGTCCGGCACCCGCAGTCCGCGCTCCCGCAGCGTGCGCAGCGCGCCCGACGCCATCAGGTCGTTCGAGACGAAGACCCCGTCGAGATCCGGGCGGCGCTCCAGCAGCTCCGCCATCGCCCGCGCGCCGCTCTCCTCCGTGAAGTCGCCCTGGCAGCACAGGCCGGGGTCGGCGTCCACCAGGACGTCGTGATAGCCGTCGGTCCGGTCCTGCGCGGAGGTCTGGTCGCGCGGCCCCGCGATGTGGGCGACGTTCTTGCAGCCCCGCGCGACCAGATGGCGGACAGCCTCCCGGGCGCCGCCGCGGTTGTCGGCGTCCACGTACGGGACGGTGAGGTCAGAGCCGGAGACCGGGCGCCCGCCGAAGACCATGGGGATCTTCGTCCTGCCGATCAGCGCGGGCAGTTCGTCGTCGTTGTGCAGGGAGAACGCGAGAGCCCCGTCGACATGCCCGCCGCCCAGGTAGCGGGCGATCCGGTCGTGGTCCCCGGGGCCCTCCACCCACAGCAGCACCAGCTGGGAGTCGTACGCCGTGAGCTCACGGCTGATCCCGCGCACCTGCTGCTCGAAGAACGGGTCGGAGAAGATCCGCATCTCGGGCTCCGCGATGACCACGGCGACCGCGCCGTTGCGCCGCGTGACCAGGGTGCGCGCCGCGTGGTTCGGCACGTAACCGAGCTCCTCCACCGCCTGGCGCACCTTGTCGACCAGCGGCGCGCGCACCCCCGCGCCGCCGTTCACGACCCGGGAGGCCGTGGCACGGGAGACCCCCGCGCGCGCCGCGACGGCCTCCAGGGTGGGGCGGGACCCAGCGGTCTGCTCCGACACGTGAGGCGCTCCTCGTCTGCTCCAGTGGTGTTCCAGTGCGCCGGTCGGCGACATGATCTGACACGGACAGGATATCCGCCCGGTCAGGCGGCTTGAGAGCGCTTCCATCGAGGCGGCCCGCAGAAGCACACGAGCCCGGTCGGCACCCTCGTCAGGTAGCGGTTCTCTGACGGCGACCTCGCGTACGAGCGGCTTACGGTGCTTGCCCGTTCCCGGGTCCGGAGTCGAGCCGTACCGTGAGCACCTGGCCGACGGCCGCCGTCGCGGCGTGTCCGAGGTGTCCGATTCCGGGAGGGGTGGCCGATGCGAGCCGGCGTCAGAGTCCGCGCCCGTACGTTCGTGCTCACCGCTGTCGCCGTCGCGCTCGCCGTGCCGGTGCTCACCGGAAACGCCCGGGCGGCGCACGCCGTGCCCCGGACCGGGTTCGAGGTGAGCGGGGGTGCGCGGTGGACCTCCGAGGCGCAGGAGCGGGGGCTTCTCGCCGCGGTCGACCGGGGCAGTGCGCGGATGTCGTACGAGCGCGTCGGCACGACCAAGCAGGGCCGGCCGCTGCACCTCGTCCACCTGGGGAACGAGCGGGCGCCGCTCACCGTACTGCTGATCTGCAGTCAGCACGGCGACGAACCGGCGGGCCGTGAGGCGTGCCTCAGTACGGTCAGAGACCTGGCCTTCGCCCGGCAGCCGCACCGGGAACTGGTGCCGCTGCTCCTCGACACCCGTGCGGCCTATCACCTGATTGCGGCTCAACCGGTCGAAGCCTGTTGATACCAGGGCGAGTGTGACTCTTGTGGTAGGGGGTACCGGGGAGTGAATTCAGGCTCCGCGTATCCCTGGAAGGTGCCTCCGTGTCGCACGAAGCAGAGAAGCCACAGAAGCCGGGCGAACGGCTGTGGTATCCGGTGAAGGCCGCGCTGCCGGGCCGCCATCCGCACGAGGACAGACCACCTGTCACGGACCGGGTGGTGTTCGGCATCGCGGCGGTCCTCACGCTCGCCTTCGTGTTCTGGGGCTCGCTGTTCACGGAGGCGCTGCAGAGCGCCTCCGACACCCTGCTGAGCGGCCTGATGCACCACGGCGGCTGGGGGTTCGTCCTGGCCGCCTCGGGCTTCGTCGTCTTCGCGCTCTGGCTCGCCGTCAGCCGCTACGGCCGCATCCCGCTCGGACAGGAGCACGAGGGGCCGGAGTTCCGCACGGTCTCGTGGGTCGCGATGATGTTCAGCGCGGGCATGGGCATCGGGCTGATGTTCTACGGGGTCAGCGAACCGCTGGCGCACTACACGGATCCTCCGCCGGGCACCACGCCGATCGACTCCGCGGACGCCATGCAGACCGCCCTGGCCACCACGCTGTTCCACTGGACGCTGCATCCGTGGGCCATCTACGCGGTCGTCGGACTCGCCATCGCCTACAGCACGTTCCGGCGCCGCCGGCGGCAGAACATCAGCGCCGTCTTCACGCCCCTGATCGGCGAGGAGCGGGCCGCGGGCACGCCGGGCAAGGTGATCGACATCCTCGCGATCTTCGCCACGCTGTTCGGGTCCGCGACGTCACTGGGTCTCGGCGCCCTGCAGATCGGCAGCGGATTCCGCGAACTGGGCTGGATGGAAAGGGCGGGCACGGGCCTGCTCATCTCCATCATCGCGGTCCTGACGGTGTGTTTCGTGGTCTCGGCCGTCTCCGGCGTCGAGCGCGGCATCCAGTGGCTGTCCAACACCAACATGGTGCTGGCGGTGATCCTCGTCCTGTTCGTCTTCATCGCCGGTCCGACCATCCTGGTGCTCGACCTCATTCCCACGTCGCTCGCCTCGTACTTCGGTGAGCTGCCGCAGCTGGCCGGCCGTACGGAGGCGGCCACGGGCGGCGGCGACGTCGCGGAGTGGCTGAGCGGCTGGACGGTCTTCTACTGGGCGTGGTGGATCTCGTGGACGCCGTTCGTCGGCATGTTCATCGCGCGGATCAGCCGCGGCCGTACGATCCGTCAGTTCGTCGGCGGCGTCATCCTGGTGCCGAGCACGGTCAGCCTGATCTGGTTCGCCATCTTCGGCGGCACGGCGATGAAGCTCGAGGAGCGCGGCGAACTGGGCGGCGAGACCACACCGGAGGGCCAGCTCTTCGGCGTGCTGCAGGAGTTCCCGATCGCCGGTGTGATGAGCCTCCTGGTGATGATCCTCGTCGGCATCTTCTTCGTCTCCGGCGCGGACGCCGCCTCGATCGTGATGGGCACGCTCTCCCAGCAGGGCACCTTCGAACCGGCGCGGCTCGTCGTCATCTTCTGGGGCGTGGTGACCGGGGCCGTGGCGGCCGTCATGCTGCTCGTCGGCGAGGGCAAGGGCGACGCCCTCGCAGGTCTGCAGCAGCTGACGATCCTGGTCGCGGCCCCCTTCGTACTGGTCATGATCGGTATGTGCCTGGCGCTCATGCGCGACCTGCGCCAGGACCCGCTGATCGTCCGCGGCGAGATCGCGGAGGAGGCGGTGGAGTCGGCGGTGATCGCGGGTCACGAGAAGTACGCGGGCGAGTTCGAGATCCGGATCGGTCCCGGCTTGGGCCCCGAGGCGGGCCAGATCCCCGCAGAGGAGCCGGAGATCCCGCCGGAGGCGGACCCGGGCACGCAGACCCGCAAGGACGGACCGGAGCCGGGCTGACGGAAGGCCGTCCGCAGGTTCCGCCCGCGGCCGGTGCCGTGGGCCGTACAGCTGGGGCAGTGGCTCACCGGCCTGGGGGCCGGGCCCTCCCCGGTGCGGGCC
>NZ_JBSFUW010000023.1:0-117759 GCF_053591995.1 Streptomyces sp. NPDC002835
CGGCGCCGGGGGGGCGGCGCCCCGCGGGGGGCCCGTCCCCCCCCGCCCCGCGGTGCCCCAACACCGCGGCCGGCGCGGTATAACCCCGCCCGCCCGGCGATTGAGGCGCGGGTCCGGGCAGAGCCCGGCCCCGGGAAGGGGCGGGTAGGGGAACGCCCCGCGCAGCGGCCCACCCCGCCCCGCTGGGCCCGCCGCGCCGCCCCGCATGACACCATCGACCACGTGCTCGACATCGGCTACTCCCTCTCGCGCCGCTTCCCCGACCCGCCGCAGACCGACTACCGGCGCGCGGACGTGCAGGCGCTGCGCCACGACCTCTTCTGCGGCGACGTCTACCTCGCCGACACCAAGGAGGACCGGGAGGTGTCCACAGCCTGGGGATGGGTGCCGGTGCTCGACTTCGCCTGGGCGCTGTGCGACATCGTCGAGCAGCTCGACCGCGACCCCCTCGGCAGCCGCCGGGCCAAGCCGCTCCACGCCGAGCTCGACTTCACCGAGTCCAGCGACCGGATGCTCTTCGAGCGCCGCTTCGGCTGGGTCGACGTCGAGGCCGACTGGATGCCCGGCGACGAGCCGCCCCTCACCTTCAACCACGGCGAACTCCGCCGCGAGGCCCGCGACTTCCTGCACGACCTGATCGCCGACCTCACCGACATGCACGAGGGCCTCGGCGACAACCCGGTGATCTGGGACCTCCAGGCGCGCTTCCCCCGCACCGCCTGACCGGAGCGCCGCCCGGCCGAAGCACGGCCCGGCCCCCGCACCGGGCCCGCCCACCGCTACTCCACCCGCACGCCGATCTGCGCCGCGAACGCCGGTGCCAGGTCGAACAGTTGCCCGTGGCTGATCACCGCACCCGACAGCCGCTCCACCCCACGAGCGATGTCGAGCTCCGTCGCACCCCGCAGGTCCACGTCCTTCATCCGCACCGCCGTGAAGTCCGCCTGCCGCAGCGCGCAGTCCCTGAACTCGACCCTCTCCAGCCGGGCACCCCCGAAATCCGCCTCCGACAGCACACAGCCGTCGAACACCACATCCGTCAGTCTCGCCTCCCGAAGATTCAGATAGTCGATCTTCCCGCCCCGCAGCACCACCCCCGTCAGCACCGCCCCGTGCAACTGCGCCCCGCCCAGCCGCGCCTCCCGCACCTCCACATCCCGCAGCGACGCCCCCGCGAGGTCCGCCCCCACCCCCCGGACGCCCTCCAGCACGCAGTCCACGAACCGCGCCCCGCCCAGCCCCGTCCCGTCCAGCGCGCACTCCCGCAGCGCGCAGTCGATGAACCGCGCCCCCGCCCCCGTCTGTCCACCCAGATCCAGGCCGGAGAACTCCACCCCGTCGTAGTCCCCGTCCGGCTCCAGCGCCCCGCCCCCGAACGTCTCGATCCGCGGCAACCGCACCTGCGTCACCCTCGCCGCCACCACCGCCGGCCTACGCGCTTTCGCCATGACCCCACAGTGACATGCGCCACTGACAACGCCCCTCCGGCCGTCCGATGTCACGCCGCGCGGCCCCCGGTCCGTCCCAGTCGTGAGAGAGCGTCGAGCGAAGCAGGAGAGAGACACCATGCAGGAGATCACCGTCATCGGCGGCGGCTTCGCCGGTCTCACCGCGGCCGTCACCGCCGCCGAGTCCGGCGCCCGCGTCTTTCTGTACGAGGCCCACCACACCCTGGGCGGACGCGGGCGCACCGGCGAGGGCCCCTACAAGACCAACGACGGCCCGCACGCCCTCTACCACCGCGGCCCCCACTGGACCTGGCTCAAGCAGCACGGCCTCCTCGGCCCGCTCGCGCCGCTGCCGCCGCTCGAAGCCACGCGCCTGCGCTTCCGCCGTGACGGCGCACTGCGCAGGACGCCGCCGCTCGCCATGCTGCGGCTCGCCCGCCGCCCCGCCGAGGCAGCCCCCGTCGACACGGACTTCCTGAGCTGGGCCACCTCCGTCGCCGGCGAGACGGCCGCCCGCGCCGCCGCCCACTACATGGGCGTCGCCCTCTTCCACCACGACCCCGGCTCACTGTCCGCCGCGTTCGTCCAGCAGCGGCTGCGCCGAGCCACCGCCCTCCCGCCCGAGGCCCACTACCCGCGCGGCGGCTGGGGCCAGGTCCTCGAACGGATGGCCGCCCGCGCCTGGGACCTCGGCGTACGCATCGAGACCACCTCCCGCGTCGACGCGCTGCCCGAGGGCCACGGCCCGGTCGTCGTCGCCACCACCCTCGACGCCGCCCGCCGTCTCCTCGGCGACGACACCCTGCGCTGGCCCAGCGGCCGCACCACCCTGATCGACCTGGCGCTGCGCACCCGGCGCGGCGACCCGTTCGCGATCTCCGACCTCGACGCCCCCGGCTGGCTGGAACGCTTCACCGCCCAGGACCCGACGCTGGCCCCCGCCGGGGAGCAGCTCGTCCAGGGCCAGTTGCCCATCGGCCCCGACCGGTCCAAGGCCGACGGCGTCGCCCACGCGGAGACCCTGCTCGACCTGGGCTTCCCCGGCTGGCGGGAGCGGACGGTCTGGCGGCGCGAAGCCGTCGCGAGCGGCCGCACCGGGGCCGTCGACCTGCCGGGCACCACGTGGCGCGACCGTCCCGGCATCGACCGCGGAGACGGGGTGTATCTGGCCGGGGACCAGGTGGCCGCCCCCGGCCTGCTGTCCGAGGTGTCGTTCAACAGCGCGCTCGAAGCCACCTCGCTGGCGCTGCGCGGCAGTCGGCACCCGGCCGCCCGCAACCACCTTGACCTCAAGCGGACTTGAGGTTGGAGAGTGGAGGCTCCCAGGGTCCACGGCACCACCACGGCCCGTCCGCAGCACGAGGGAGCCCACCCATGCACGCCGTCCGCCTGCACGCCTTCGGCCCCGCCGAGAACCTCACGTACGAGACCACCGACGACCCCGTACCCGGCCCCGGCCAGGTGCGGATCGCCGTCGCGGCCGCCGGCGTGCACCTCCTGGACACCGCGCTGCGCGAAGGCGCGGCAGGCCCCTTCGGCGCCCCCGCCGAGCTGCCCACCGTCCCCGGCCGCGAGGTCGCCGGCACCGTCGACGCCCTCGGCGAGGGCGCCGACCCGGCCTGGCTCGGCAAGCGCGTCGTCGCCCACCTCGGCCCGGCCCCCGGCGGCTACGCGGAACTGGCCGTCACCGACGCCGGCAGACTCCACGAGATCCCCGCCGGCCTCGACGCGAGCGAAGCCGTCGCCATGATCGGCACCGGCCGCACCGCCCTCGGCATCCTCCAGTACACGGAACTCGGCCCCGACGACACCGTGATCGTCCCCGCCGCCGCGGGCGGCATCGGCACCCTGATCGTCCAGTGCGCCAAGAACGCCGGCGCCACCGTCGTCGGCCTCGCGGGCGGCCCCGCCAAGACCGCCCGCGTCCGCGACAACGGGGCAGACCTGGCCGTCGACTACCGGCGGCCCGACTGGCCACAGGCCGTACGCGCCCACCTCGGCGACCGGCGCGCCACCGTCGTCTACGACTCCGTCGGCGGCGACGCGGGCCGGGCCGCCGTCGGCCTCCTCGGCAAGGGCGGCCGGCACATCGTCTTCGGCTGGTCCAGCCAGGGCATCCGGTCCGACAGCCCCCTCACCCTCACCGAGGAGGAGCTCGCCGAACGCGGCATCACCTCGCAGAGCGTCCTCGGCCCCGCCATGCTCGAGAAGGCAGGCGGCCTGCGCGCCCTCGAGACCCGCGCTCTCGCCGAGGCCGCCGCCGGCCGGCTGCGCCCCGCCGTCCAGCGCCACGCCCTCGCCGACGCCGCCGGCGCACACCGGGCCCTGGAGACGCGCGGCACCATGGGCAAGGTCGTCCTGATCCCCTGAGTCCCTGAGCCTCTGAGTCCTGATCCCCTGAGTCCTGGTCCCCCTGAGGCCGGCCCGTGCCCCGAAGCCGTACGACGCCCCACGAAGCCCTACGACCCCAGGCTCTTGAGCGCCCCGTCCGTCAGCCGGTACACCGACCACTCGTCCTGCGGCCGCGCGCCCAGCGACCGGTAGAACTCGATCGACGGGGTGTTCCAGTTCAGCACCGACCACTCCAGCCGCTCGTATCCCCGCTCGACGCAGATCCGCGCCAGCTCCGTCAGCAGCGCCTTGCCGTGCCCGCCGCCCCGCAGCCGCGGACGCACGTACAGGTCCTCCAGATAGATGCCGTGCACACCGCGCCACGTCGAGAAGTTCAGGAACCAGAGCGCGAAACCGGCGACCTCTCCGTCCTCGGTCTCCGCGATGTGCGCGAACGCGGCGGGGCGCTCGCCGAACAGCGCCTCGCGCAGCTGCTCCTCGGTGGCGTTCGCCTCGTGCAGGGCCTTCTCGTAGTCCGCGAGCTCCCGGACCATCGCGTGGATCACGGGCACGTCGGCGGGTGTGGCGTTGCGAATCATGGCCCCAGCCTGCACGGACAGCCGCTCATCGCGCCAGCAGCGTCCGCGTGACGAGCACCAGCCCGCTGTCCGGTCCCCTGCCGTTCTCGGCCCTCCAGAGGCTGTTCTGCAGCACCCTGCCCAGCGTCCAGGCCCGCGCCCGCTCCCGGTCCAGCCCCAGCACCTCGGTCATCAGGTCGAACCGCCACAGCACGTCGTCCCCGCCGGCGCCGTCCCACAGCGCGGGCAACAGCTCGAACCCCGGATCCCCGACGAGCGGCTTCGGATCGATCACCAGCCACGGCTCGCGCTCGGCGGCGAGGACGTTGCCGAAGTGCAGGTCCCAGTGCAGCAGCCGGTCGCCCGGTTCGTCCGCCACCTCGCGCACCGCCGCCGCGCAGTCCCGCAACAGCCGCCGCTCCTCCTCGTCCGGCCGCAACTCCACCGCCGCCGGCACCCTGTGCAGCATCCGCGCCGTGATGTCGCCCAGCCGCCGCAGCCCCTCGGGCGCCGCCACCGCCGAAAGCCGTGCCAGCAGCCCCGCCAGCACCGCCGTCGCCTCCCGGCCGTCCTCTACAGAGGACAGCTGCAGGCCCGGCGCCGCCCGCTCCAGCAGCACCGTCCCCGTCGCCGCGTCGTGCTCCAGCAGCCGCACCGCCCCGTCGCCCGCCCAGGTCCGCAGCGCCAGCCACTCGCCCTCGGTCTCCTCGTCCCGCTGCTGGAGCTTCAGCACCGCCCGGGCCCCGTCCGGGCGGACCACCGGCAGCACCAGCGACACCCGCCCGTACATCGACGGACCCGCGAGCCGCAGCTCCCACCGGTCCAGGAACTCGGCCGCCCGCCCCGGCAGCATCGCCACGACGGCCCGCCCGGACTCCTCGCCGTACGACAGCAGGGACGCGACCAGCTCCCGGGGAATCTCGATCACGCCGGTGATCGTATGTCGCCAAACCCCGGGCCGAGCAGTAGATTCCCGCCAGACGCAGGCGACCATCGGCAGGGAACGGCACACCACATGAGCACCGTCAACGGCGGCATATCGTTCTGGTACGCACAGGACGGCGCCTCCGCGCCCCGCGAGCCCCTCCCCGGCGACAGCACCGCCGACGTCTGCATCGTCGGCGGCGGATACACCGGCCTGTGGACCGCGTACTACCTCAAGAAGGCCGTGCCCTTCCTCGACATCACCGTCCTGGAGGCCAAGTTCTGCGGCTACGGCGCCTCGGGGCGCAACGGCGGCTGGCTCTACAACGGGATCGCCGGACGCGACCGCTTCGCGCGGCTCCACGGCCACGACGCCGCCGTACGCCTCCAGCAGGCCATGAACGACACCGTCGACGAGGTCGTCCGTGTCGCCGCAGAAGAGAACATCGACGCCGGCATCCACAAGGGCGGCGTCCTCGAGATCGCGCACAGCCCGGCCCAGCTCCGGCGCCTCAAGGACTTCCACTCCGTCGAGGTCGCCTTCGGCGAGAAGGACCGCGTCCTGCTCGGCGCCCGCGAAACCGCCGAACGCGTCCGCGTCAGCGGCGCCGTCGCCGCCAGCTGGACCCCGCACGGCGCCCGGCTGCACCCGGTGAAACTGGTCAAGGGCCTCGCCGCCGCCGTGGAGGCCCTCGGCGTCACCATCCACGAGTCGACGCCCGTCACCGAGATCCGGCCCAAGCACGCCGTCACCCCGTACGGCACCGTCCGCGCCCCGTACGTCCTGCGCTGCACCGAGGGCTTCACCGCGTCCCTCAAAGGCCAGCACCGCACCTGGCTCCCGATGAACTCCTCCATGATCGTCACGGAGCCGCTGCCCGAGGACGTCTGGGCCGAGATCGGCTGGTCCGGCCGCGAGACGCTCGGCGACATGGCCCACGCCTACGTGTACGCCCAGCGCACCGCCGACGACCGCATCGCCATCGGCGGCCGCGGCGTCCCCTACCGCTACAGCTCGCGGACCGACCACGACGGCCGCACGCAGCCCGCCACGGTCGAGGCCCTCCGCGACGTCCTCGTCCGGTTCTTCCCCCGGCTCGCCGGGGCCCGCGTCGACCACGCCTGGTCCGGCGTCCTCGGCGTCCCCCGCGACTGGTGCGCCACCGCCACCCTCGACCGCTCCACCGGCCTCGGCTGGGCCGGCGGCTACGTCGGCTCCGGCGTCGCCACCTCCAACCTGGCCGCCCGTACCCTGCGCGACCTGATCCGGCAGGACTCCGGCCAGTCGGGCCCGACGGACCTCACCGCCCTGCCCTGGGTCGGCCACAAGGTCCGCAAGTGGGAGCCGGAACCGCTGCGCTGGCTCGGCGTCCGCACCCTCTACGCCGCCTACCGCAGGGCCGACCACCACGAGTCCACCACCCACACCCCCACCACCGACCGCCTCGCCACCCTGGCCGACAAGATCTCCGGCCGGCACTGATGCCCACCGACACCCCGGTGCCCATCCACGCCTGCTGGCTGCACTGGCTCGCCCTCCCCACCGGCGACCAGGCGGCGGTCCTCGACGCCATGGATCTCACCGACCCCCGCCCGGTCGCTTTCGAAGCCGCCGTCGCAGCCGTCGACGACGACGCCCACGACGACGCCCACGACCCGGACCACGGATACGACCGGGTCTTCGTGACGCCCGAGCTCGACGGCTGGACGCTCGTCGTCGGCGCCTGGTGCGATCCCACCGAGCCCGACATGCCGGCACTCTGCGAACGCCTCAGCGCCCGCTTCGGCCAGGCGCAGGCGTACTACTTCGGCGCGCAGTGCGACGGCTCCGCCTGGCTCGTCGCCGAGAACGGCCGCGTTCTGCGCCGCGCGTCGTTCACCGGGGAACCGGAGGACGAGGAACTGACCGCCGGTGCACCGCTGCCGTACGAGGCGGAGGTCCGCGCGGCCGTGGGCGACGACGAGGACGAGTGGGAGTTCCGGCTCTGGGACATGGCCCCCGGGCTGGCCGGGGCGCTCAGCGTCGATCCGCTCGCGATCGGCCCGCACACACGGGTCCGCGGCCGGGGCGTCATGGCACGTACGCGCCAGACGGCCCCCTGAAACGACAAAGGCCCCGGCATCCAGCTGCCGGGGCCTTCCGTGCTGCGCAGAGCCTCCTGTCGGAGTCGAACCGACGACCTCAAGATTACAAGTCAAGCGCTCTAGCCAACTGAGCTAAGGAGGCAGCCAGAGCAGTGTAACGAACCCCCGGACCACCATGGTCAAGAATTTTCACCAGCCATGAACTGCTGACATACGCCACCTGTCCGGGTAGCGTCACGGCAGGTCCATTCCGTTGGACTACACCACTCCCTTACAACGGATCGTCCGGCACGTTCCTGCCGGTGAAGGAGACGCTTCAGCATGGCTACTGTCACGTTCGACAAGGCGACCCGGATCTACCCGGGTTCCGAGAAGCCCGCCGTCGACCAGCTCGAGATCGAGACCGAGGACGGCGAATTCCTCGTCCTCGTCGGACCGTCCGGCTGCGGCAAGTCGACCTCCCTGCGCATGCTCGCGGGTCTCGAGGACGTCAACGGCGGATCCATCCGGATCGGCGACCGCGACGTCACGCACCTGCCGCCCAAGGACCGGGACATCGCCATGGTGTTCCAGAACTACGCGCTCTACCCGCACATGAGCGTCGCCGACAACATGGGCTTCGCGCTCAAGATCGCCGGTGTCAACAAGAGCGAGATCCGCAAGAAGGTCGAGGAGGCCGCGAAGATCCTCGACCTGAGCGACTACCTGGACCGCAAGCCGAAGGCGCTCTCCGGCGGTCAGCGCCAGCGTGTCGCGATGGGCCGCGCGATCGTGCGTGAGCCGCAGGTCTTCCTCATGGACGAGCCGCTGTCGAACCTCGACGCCAAGCTCCGTGTGTCGACGCGTACGCAGATCGCGAGCCTGCAGCGCCGTCTCGGCATCACCACCGTGTACGTCACGCACGACCAGGTCGAGGCCATGACCATGGGCGACCGGGTGGCCGTGCTGAAGGACGGCCTGCTCCAGCAGGTCGACTCGCCGCGCCACATGTACGACCGTCCGGCCAACCTCTTCGTCGCCGGCTTCATCGGCTCCCCGGCCATGAACCTGGTCGAGGTGCCGATCACCGACGGCGGTGTGCGGTTCGGCAACAGCGTCGTCCCGGTCTCCCGCGAGGCCCTGTCCGCCGCCGCCGACAAGGGCGACACCACGGTCACGGTCGGTGTCCGCCCCGAGCACTTCGACGTGGTCGAGTTCGGCGCCGAGGCCAAGACGCTCTCCAAGGACGCCCCGGCCGGTCTCGCCGTGTCGGTGAACGTGGTCGAGGAGCTCGGCGCCGACGGTTACGTGTACGGCTCCGCCGAGGTCGGCGGCCAGCACAAGGACCTCGTCGTCCGCGTCGGCGGCCGCAGCGTCCCCGAGAAGGGCAGCGAGCTGCACGTCGTCCCGCAGGCGGGCGAGCTCCACGTCTTCTCGACGTCGACGGGCGAACGCCTCAGCGACTGACGGCAGTCGCCCCCGGGACAGGGCCGGGCTCCGCACTTCGGTGCGGAGCCCGGCTTTTCGTCTCAAGCGACAAATACCCCGACAGGCAGGGCATTTGGCCTATTTCACGGCACCGCGTCAACATGCGATTCGAAAAGACACATAGAACGGTCCCTCGCGTGAGTGACTAAATGTCGCCATATCATCACTGGACGCTACGCTCACTCGCGTGACCCACACAGCCCGCCGAATCGGCCGCTCACTCGCCCTTGTTCTGCCTGTCGTCCTGGTGCTCTCGGGAACCCTCGCGGTCACCGCCGTCCCGTGGGCGGGGCAGGCCACACAGTCTCAGATGCTCACCGCCTCCTCGGAGAACGTGTCCGTACGCGCCAAGCCCCGCGCCCCGCAGGAGCTCCTGCGCGACCGGCTGCTGGCCGAACTGCAGACGAAGGACCCCGGCGTGGCCCTCACGCACCTCCAGCGCGAGGTCGAGGCGCGCCCGTCGCTCGCCGAGCACTGCGTGTCGATCGCCCGGTCCCTCGGCCGCGCCGCCGTGGAGCGCTACGGGCCGACGCGCGCCCAGCGCTTCTCCCGGCCCGTCTGCGACACCTCCTTCGCCACGGGCGTCTCGGAGCGGGCCCAGGGCTCCTAACGGCTCCCGGCGCCCTCTCGTCCGGGCCTGGGGCCCCTCGTGCACAGGACCGCCCGTAGAGGCCCGTCGTACCCGTCGCGGTGACGGGCGGACGGGCCGCATATCGTTCACGCCATGCAAACGCCTACGTTTCCGACGCAGGCCGTGGTCCTGGCGGGCGGCCAGGGTTCGCGGCTGCGCCCGTACACGGACGACCGCCCCAAGCCGATGGTCGAGATCCCGGGAACCGGGACCCCGATCATCGGCCATCAGCTCGCCTGGCTGGCCGAGGAGGGCGTGACGGACGCCGTGGTGTCCTGCGGCCACCTCGCGGAGGTCCTCCAGGAGTGGCTGGACAGCGCGGTGCTGCCGCTGCGCGTCACGACCGTCGTGGAGACGGAGCCGCTGGGCCGCGGCGGCGGCCTGAAATACGCCGCGGCGAGCCTGCCCCATCCCGACCGGCCCTGGTACGCGACCAACGGCGACATCTGGACCCGCTTCTCGCTGCGCGAGATGGCCGCGTTCCACGCCGAGCGCGACGCCACGGCGACCCTCGCCCTCGCGCGCCCCCGCATCCCCTGGGGAGCCGTCGAGACGGACGCCTTCGGGCACATCACGGACTTCATCGAGTCTCCCCCGTCGCCGTATCTCATCAACGCGGGCGTGTACGTCTTCTCCGCCGCGTTCACGGGGCTGCTGCCCGACATCGGCGACCACGAGCGCACGACCTTCCCGCGGCTGGCGCGCGAGCGCCGGCTGGCGGGTTTCCCGCTGCCGAACGGGGCCTACTGGCGGGCGATCGACACCGCGAAGGACCTCACAGAGGCGGCCAAGGAGCTCGACACCAAGGTGCGTTGAGGCACACGGCAGCCACCGGCCGCACGCGGACACAGAGGGGCGGCCACCGGATCGGGGATCCGGTGGCCGCCCCTCCTCACGCCGTCACGCGGCGCCGCGCGCCCGGCCGTCAGCCGAGCAGCCCGCCGATCACGCCACCGCCGTTCGAGCCCGTGTCGCCGCCCGGGTCGGAGCCACCGGTCGGATCACCGGAGCTGCTGCCGCCCGTGGAGGTCGGCCCGGTGGTGCCGGAGGGCGGGGGCGGGGGCGCGGGCTGCTCCTCGGTGGGCGGCTGCTGCCCGGTGCCCTGCGTCTCGCTGGGCGTACCGGCGACCTGGCCGCTCTCCCGCACCGTGTCCGCCGGAGGGGGCGTAGAGGCCTCTTCCCGGGGCTTCTCCGCGGTCCGGCTGGCGGACGGGGAGGGCTTGTCCTCGTCCTCGCGCGCCGCGGCCGAGGAGCCGCGCCCCTCGCCCGGCTCCGTCGTCAGCGGTGCGCCGGGCAGATGGTTGGTCGGGTGCTGGTTCGGCCCGGGGACGGTCACCACGTCCTCGGAGCGGACGGCTCCGCCGAGCACCGAACCGACGAGCATCGTGAGCCCGACGACGACGGCGGCGGCGAGACCGCCGCGCCGCAGCACACGCCGGCGCAGGTTCCACAGCTCGGAACGCGGCCCCAGGGTGCGCCAGGCCTCACCGGCGAGGCGGCCGTCGATCGAGTAGACGGGAGCGCCGGCGATGATCAACGGCGACCAGGCGGCGAAGTAGATGATGTCCGGCGTCTCGTAGACGGGGACGTCGCTCCAGCTCACCGTCATGACCAGCGCGGCGGCCAGCAGCGCGCCGAAGACGGCCGCGACCCGCTGCCACAGTCCGAGCACGGTCAGGACGCCGACGATGACCTGGAGGAAGGCAACCGTGAGGCCGGAACCGACCGGGTGGGCGAGCGCGAAGTCGCGCAGCGGCTCCCCGAGGGCCCACGGGTTCAGGGCGCCCAGCCACTTCACCAGGGAGCCGCGGTCGCCGCCGTCGAAGTAGACGGGGTCGCAGAGCTTGCCCATGCCGGCGTAGATCGAGATGAACCCGAGCAGCACGCGCAGCGGCAGCAGCACCACGCCCAGGTTCATCCGGCGGCCGGGGTAGTACGCGTGCCGTACGGAGTCCGCGCCGTGGCGCTGCGCCGGGCGCCGGTCCCGGTCGAAGGACTCGTCGTGGCGCTCGACGTCGTACGTGCCGGCGTCGTAGGGCTGCGGGCCGCCGGAGGGCCGCGGGTCGTCGTCGGGGCGGCCGGACGGCGGGTCCGTGTCGTACGCGTCGTAGGCGCCGACCGCCTGCCGCATCGGCGGCAGCAGCGGCTTGTCGCGGCCCGGGCCGCCGGGCGCGGGGACCGTGGGGGCCGGCACGGTCTCCTCGAGGGAGACGCGCGGCAGGACCTGGGTCGCGGTCCCGCTGTAGGCGTCGTGCTCCATGGTGGAGTTGCGTACGGCCTGGAGGAGCCCGGTCGCGCCGGAGTCACCGGGCGCCGACCTGCCGCTCCACACGACGGGCGCCCGGCGCCGCGCCGGGGCGGCGCCGGCGAGGGGGGCGAGGCGCGCGGAGTTCGCCAGGGCACGTGCGGGGCGCGGGCTCTGGGAGAGCTGCACCCGGAAGCTGGCGTGGTTGACGATGACCTGCGCGGGATCGCAGTCCACCTTGACCATGCTCAGCGCAGGCTGATCATCGAACCCGGACCGGGGCGTTCTGGTGTCCACACTCATCTAACCGAGTGATGGCTGTTTAGGGCACGGCCCCGACGAGCCCGATCTGTCCGAGACCCGTCAAGGACTCCGTATCGTCCGCTTTACGCCCGAGTCCGCCACGAACCGCCCGAAGTCGGTCTCCGGCCCGCCAGAAAACGACGGGACCGGACAACAACGTCATGCGCGCCGCTTGGCCGCCTCGTACAGCACGACACCGGCCGCGACACCCGCGTTGAGCGACTCGGCGCCGCCCGGCATGGGGATGCGGACGAGGACGTCGCAGGTCTCCCCGACGAGCCGGGACAGGCCCTTGCCCTCGCTGCCGACGACGATCACCAGCGGCCCGCCCAGCGCCTCGAGGTCACCGACCTCGGTCTCGGCGTCGGCGGCGAGACCGACGACCGTCAGACCGGCCTTCTGGTACGCCTCGATGGCACGCGTCAGGTTGGTGGCGCGTGCGACGGGCGTCCGGGCGGCGGTGCCCGCGGACGTCTTCCACGCACCGGCGGTCATACCGGCCGCGCGGCGCTCCGGGACGACCACGCCGTGACCGCCGAAGGCGGACACCGAGCGGACGACCGCGCCGAGGTTACGGGGATCGGTGACGCCGTCGAGGGCGACGATCAGCGGGTCCTCGCCGTTGTCGAACGCTGCGGCGGCCAGGTCCTCGGGGTGCGCGTACTCGTACGGCGGGACCTGGAGCACCAGGCCCTGGTGGTTGAGCCCGTTCGTCAGCCGGTCGAGCTCGGGGCGCGGCGCCTCCATGATGTTGATGTTGCCGCGCCCGGTGGCGAGCTGGAGCGCCTCGCGCACCCGCTCGTCGTTGTCGATGAACTGCTGCACGTAGAGCGTCGAGGCGGGCACGCCGTCGCGCAGCGCCTCGAAGACGGGGTTGCGGCCGACGACCATCTCGGACGTGCCCTTGCCGCCGCGGCGGGCGACGGGCCGGCGGGTGCTGTGCTTCGCCTTGGCGTTGGCCACCCGGTTCTTGACGTGTCCCTTGCGGGCGGAGGCGGGCGGCGTGGGGCCCTTGCCCTCGAGCCCGCGACGCCGCTTGCCACCGCTGCCGACCTGCGCGCCCTTCTTGTTGGACGTACGGCGGTTCCTGCGCTGGCTGTTCCCGGCCATGACTTTTCGTTCCTCTGGATCGCGTCGTTGAGTGAAAGTGTGCCGCCCGGGTCGCCGGGCGGCACATTGCGCCTGGTGCTGCGGACGCGAGGGCCAGTCCCTAGGGCCTCTCGTTCGGATCTTGCCGGGCTCGCGTGCCCTGGTGCCGCACCTCGCTGCGTTGTCGTCAGTCGCCTACTCCCCCGTAGCCCTTCGGGCACGGGAGGTGCCCCCACCTCGTGGGCTCCTTCCTCCGCCTTGCGATGCGTCCCCTCGGCCCTGGCGGGCCTGGGGAGACCCCATGCACCAGACCCCGCTCACTGATCCGGCCTGATCCGAACGAAAGACCCTAGCGGGGTCCCAGCGTCCAGCGGGACCCGTCCGGACCGTCCTCGATGACGAGCCCGGACTGGTTCAGCTGGTCACGGATCGCGTCCGCCGTCGTCCAGTCCTTGCGGGACCTGGCCGCTTCGCGCTGCTGGAGCACGAGGCGCACGAGGGTGTCGACGACTCCGTGGAGGTCCTCGCCACGGTCGGTCTCGCCGGCCCAGTGCGGGTCGAGCGGATCGAGGCCGAGGACACCCAGCATGGCACGGACCTCGGCGAGGCGGGAGACAGCCGCTTCCTTGTCGTCGGCGGCCAGGGCGCTGTTGCCCTGACGGACGGCGGTGTGGACGATCGCGAGGGCCTGCGGCACCCCGAGGTCGTCGTCCATGGCCTCGGCGAACGCGGGCGGCACCTGCGCGGCCGGGACGACCGGGCCGGCCTTCTCGACGACCCGCTGGACGAAACCCTCGATCCGCGCGAACGCCGACTCGGCCTCGCGCAGCGCCTCCTCGCTGTACTCGATCATCGAGCGGTAGTGCGGGGTGCCGAGGTAGTAGCGCAGGACGATCGGGCGCCAGTTCTTGACCATCTCGGAGACGAGCACCGAGTTGCCGAGCGACTTGGACATCTTCTCGCCGCTCATGGTCACCCAGGCGTTGTGCACCCAGTACGAGGCGAAGGCGTCGCCGTAGGCCTTGGCCTGCGCGATCTCGTTCTCGTGGTGGGGGAAGACCAGGTCGAGGCCGCCGCCGTGGATGTCGAAGGCCGAGCCCAGGTACTTGTGCGCCATGGCCGAGCACTCGAGGTGCCAGCCGGGACGGCCGCGGCCCCAGGGCGTCTCCCAGGACGGCTCGCCCGGCTTGGTCGCCTTCCACATGGCGAAGTCGCGCGGGTCGCGCTTGCCGGAGACGCCCTCGTCGGGCTGGCGCAGATCGTCGATGTCCTGGTTGGAGAGCGCCAGGTACTCGGGGAACGACCGCACGTCGAAGTAGACGCTGCCGTCCGACTCGTAGGCGTGTCCGCGCTCGATGAGGCCGCGCATCATCTCGACCATCTCGGTGATGTGGCCGGTGGCGCGCGGTTCGTAGGTGGGCGGGAGGCAGCCGAGGGCCTCGTAGCCGTCGTTGAAGGCGCGCTCGTTCTCGTAACCGATCGACCACCACGGGCGGCCCTGGTCGGCGGACTTGGCGATGATCTTGTCGTCGATGTCGGTCACGTTGCGGATGAACGTGACGTCGTAGCCGCGGTAGTCGAACCAGCGGCGCATGATGTCGAAGTTCAGTCCCGACCGGATGTGCCCGATGTGCGGTGCGGCCTGCACGGTCGCGCCGCACAGGTAGATCGAGACACAACCCGGCACGAGAGGGGCGAAGTCACGGATCTGCCGGGCGCTGGTGTCGTACAGGCGAATGGTCACGCAACAAGGGTAGTGGGCGCGTGGTAGTGCCTCGATACACCTTCCGGGACACGGCGCCGGGTGCGCGCCCGGTCTCCCCTGAGCCGTTCCGTGTCAGCCGATACCGTCGGCCGTTCTGACGACGAGCGCCGTCGCGATCGCGGCGAGCCCTTCGGCCCGGCCGGTCAGACCGAGCCCGTCGGTCGTGGTCCCCGAGACGGCGACCGGCGCGCCGACCGCGGCGGACAGCTCCTTCTGCGCCTCGTCGCGCCGCTTGCCGATCTTCGGCCGCACGCCGATCACCTGAACGGAGACGTTGCCGATCTCGAACCCGGCCGCGCGCACGATCCGTGCCGCCTCCGTGAGCAGGGCGACCCCGGAGGCGCCGGACCACTCGGGCCGGGAGGTGCCGAAGTGGGCGCCGAGGTCGCCGACGCCGGCCGCGGAGAAGAGGGCGTCGCAGGCGGCGTGGGCGGCGACGTCACCGTCGGAGTGGCCGGCGAGGCCGTACCCGTCGCTGTCGGAGCCCTCCCAGAGCAGCCCGGCGCACCACAGCTCGCGCCCCTTCTCGAAGGCGTGGACATCGGTGCCGATGCCGACCAGCGGCAGGCGCAGCGGCTCAGAAGCCATCGTTGGCCCTTCTCCGGGCGAGTACCGCCTCGGCCAGTACGAGATCCAGCGGCCGGGTCACCTTGAAGGCTTCCTCGTGGCCGGGGACGACGACGACCGGCAGGCCCAGCTGCTCGACCATGCTCGCGTCGTCGGTGACATTGTCCGTGACCGTGCCGTGGGCGCGGACGAGGGTGTCCCGGTCGAAGCCCTGCGGGGTCTGGACGGCCCGCAGGACCGCCCGGTCCGGAGTGGCGACGACGGGCTCCGGCTCGCCCTTGGCGGCCGGCTCGACCTGCTTGACGGTGTCCGCGAGGGGCAGCGCGGGCACGACGGCCGGAGCGCCGCCGTGCACGGCCGCGACGACCGCGTCGACGGTCTCCTCTGGCACCAGCGGGCGGGCCGCGTCGTGGACGAGCACGGCGGTGATGTCGTCGGGCAGCGCGTCGAGGCCGAGCCGTACGGACTCCTGGCGGCTGTCACCCCCCGGGACGACGAGGTAGTCGGTCCGCTCGGGCAGGGCGTGCGCGTCCAGGAGCAGCTTCACCTCTGGGACGCCGTCGGGAGGTGCGACCACCACGACGAGCGAGACGGCACGCGAGGCGGCCATGGCGCGGACGGCGTGGACGAGCATGGGCGTGCCGTTCAGCGCGCGGAGCGCCTTCGGGGCGCCCGGGCCCAGCCGTACGCCCCGGCCGGCCGCCGGGATCACGGCGGCGGTGCGGTGGTGGCGCGAATCGTCAGACATCGGTTGCACTCCGGCAGGTTTGTTTCCTCAGCCGACATGGGTATGGCCTGGGCGTGCCCCGGCCGTAGGTTGGGGCAGTGCCGGGCGCGACGCCTTGACCGGACCCTTCCGTGACCAGGTCTCCGCCAGCCGCCCGGGCCCGGCACGACAGTACGTACGGCGACGGCGGCCTTGATCCGTCAGGAGCGAGACCGCCGTGCGCTTACCGCGTCGCACACATGCCGCAGCGCCCGGCGGCAGACTGGATTTCACAGAGTGATTTCACAGCGTGTCGGCGGGCACTGCGGCATTGCCGTGCGTCAGGACGCGAGGACCTCGTCGAGCAGGGCCTCGGCCTTGTCCTCGTTGGTGTTCTCCGCGAGGGCGAGCTCGCTCACCAGGATCTGGCGCGCCTTTGCGAGCATCCGCTTCTCGCCGGCGGACAGCCCGCGCTCGCGCTCGCGACGCCAGAGGTCGCGCACCACTTCGGCGACCTTGATGACATCGCCGGAGGCGAGCTTCTCGAGATTTGCCTTGTAGCGACGGGACCAGTTCGTCGGCTCTTCGGCGTACGGCGCGCGAAGCACCTCGAAGACCCGGTCCAGTCCGTCCTGGCCGACCACATCGCGAACGCCGACGAACTCCGCATTGTCCGCCGGTACGCGAACCGTCAGGTCGCCCTGGGCGACCTTGAGCACCAAGTAGGTCTTGTCCACGCCTTTGATCTGGCGAGTTTCGATAGCCTCGATCAGCGCGGCCCCGTGATGGGGATAGACCACGGTGTCGCCAACCTTGAACGTCATGTGACAGGTACCCCTTCCGTGGCTATCCAGGGTAACACGGATACAGCTTCTTCTGAATGGCGTTTTCGCAGGTCAGGGCATATCTCGGGGCTTGACAACAGCAACACGAACGTGCTGCGGACGACTTCCGGAGTGCGGTATTCGCAGGTCGGAGCGGCTGCGCGGGCGGACGGAAACACGGCCGTTTCACCCCCCGCGCCCACCCCCCAAGAGACTAAACGTCCCGATTTGCCGGGTTCTTGATGGTGAACTTTCCGTACTCCGTTCGGCCGCCGCTCACCCGTTCGGGCGGACGCTCCCGAGAATCCCGAATTGATCAACGCCGGGTATTCGTAAGGAATGTGTGTCGACCCCGGAAATTGATCACCGCGGTTTTGTGAACACACCGGTCCGGCGCGTCGGCCGGACGGCGCTCCCGGCCGTTCGTCCGCACCCGTGCCGGCAAAGGGCGGGTCGGGTGCGGGGCGTGATCGGCGGCTCGGTAACCTGAGCCGGTGCTGGCACGCGATCAGCCGGTGACAGCCACCACCCGTCCGTACGTACAAGGAGAAGCCGCAGCCGTGAGCAGCAGCCTTCGACGCGGTGCCCTGGCCGGCGCTGCCATCGTCTTCTCGATCGCCTCGCTCTCCGCCTGCGGTGCGGGCAACGACGCGCAGACCCTCGGGGTCAGGCCGGACAACGCCGCGGTCGCGGTCGACAGCCTGAAACTGCAGAACGTGACCGTCATCACCCAGCCGAAGCCGGGCGCCGAGGGCCCGGCGGCCGTGAGCCTGACGATCTTCAACGAGGGCGACAAGCCGCAGACGCTGGAATCGATCACGCTGCCGGGCTCCAAGGCCCAGGTGAAGCTGACCCCCGCGGAGGGATCCGGCTCCGTCTCCGTCCCCGCGGAGGGCAGCGTCGTCATCGGCGGCGAGGGCAACGCGACCGCCGTCATCGAGAACGGCAGCCAGGAACTCGACCACGGCGTCAATCGGGAGGTCGTCTTCCGGTTCAGCGAGACCGGCAACGTGAACGTGCGGGCGCTGGTCGTCCCGGCGACCAACTACTTCAAGGAGTGGGGCCCCAGCGAGATCCCCAGCCCGCCGGAGCAGTCCCCGGAGCAGTCGCCGTCCGGCAGCCCCGCCGCCACGGAGACCGACCCCGCGCACTCCGAGGCCGCGGGCGGCGAGGGCGAGGCCGCCCCGTCCGACGAGGCCACCGCGACGGACGGCGCCGGTCACTGACGCGCAGACGTACGGAAAAGGGGGCGCCCGCCGAGACCGGCGGGCGCCCCCTTTTCCGTACGTCCCTTCCGTACCCGTACGCACGGCTCTCCTGTAGGTACGGACCGGCCGGCGGCAGCGGCCTACGGCTCGAACTTGTACCCCAGGCCACGGACCGTGACCAGGTAGCGCGGCGCACCCGGGTCCGGCTCGATCTTGGCGCGCAGCCGCTTCACATGGACGTCGAGGGTCTTGGTGTCACCCACGTAGTCCGCGCCCCACACCCGGTCGATCAGCTGCATCCGGGTCAGCACCCGGCCCGCGTTGCGCAGCAGCATCTCCAGCAGGTCGAACTCCTTCAGGGGGAGGTCGACCTTGCCGCCGGAGACGGTCACGACGTGACGGTCCACGTCCATCCGCACGGGTCCCGCCTCCAGGGCGGCGGGCGTGACCTCCTCCGGCTCGCCGCGGCGGCGCAGCACCGCGCGGATGCGGGCGACGAGCTCCCGCGTGGAGTAGGGCTTGGTGATGTAGTCGTCGGCTCCTATCTCCAGCCCGACGACCTTGTCGATCTCACTGTCCTTGGCGGTCACCATGATGACGGGCACGTTCGAGCGGCTCCGCAGCTGGCGGCACACCTCGGTGCCTGGCAGGCCGGGCAGCATCAGGTCGAGGAGCACGAGGTCGGCGCCGTTGCGCTCGAACTCGTCGAGTCCGTCGGGGCCCGTGGCCGCGACCGCGACCTCGAAGCCTTCCTTGCGGAGCATGTAGGACAGGGCGTCGCTGAAGGATTCCTCATCCTCGACGACGAGCACTCGGGTCACGGAAGGACCTCCGGGGCAGGGATTTCGCTGTTGGGATCGGTGTCGTAAGGCCGGTCGTCGTCCTCTTCGACGCGATCCCGGCCGCTGGTTGCGCGGTCTTTCGCTGCGCCTGCCTCAGGCAGGCGCAGGGTGAAGGTGGAGCCCTGTCCCTCGGAGCTCCACACCGTGACCTCTCCGCCGTGCGAGGCGGCCACGTGCTTGACGATCGCCAGCCCGAGGCCGGTGCCTCCGGTGGCGCGGGAGCGGGCGGGATCGACGCGGTAGAACCGCTCGAAGATCCGCTCGCGGTCCTTCTCTGAGATCCCGATGCCCTGGTCGGTGACGGCGATCTCGATCAGGTCGCCGCCTGGTGCGTTGACGCGGCGGGCGGAGACGCCGACCCTCGTGCGGGCCGGCGAGTAGTTGACGGCATTCTCGACCAGATTGCCGAGAGCGGCGGCGAGCTTGCCGCGGTTGCCCCATATCCGCAGGTCGGAGGCGGCTCCCGCGGCCATGGTGATCTGCTTGGCGGACGCGGTCTGCCGGGAGCGGTCGATGGCCTCCGCGACCAGTTCGTCCACCCGCACGGGCTCGGCGTCCTCCAGCGGGTCGTCGTTCTGCACCCGGGAGAGGTCGATGAGCTCCTGTACGAGATTGGTGAGCCGGGTCGCCTCGATCTGCATCCGGCCGGCGAAGCGGGTGACCGCCTCGGGGTCGTCGGAGGCGTCCATGACCGCCTCGGAGAGCAGGGAGAGCGCTCCGACCGGGGTCTTGAGCTCATGGCTCACGTTGGCGACGAAGTCGCGCCGTACGGCCTCTATCCGACGGGCCTCCGTCAGGTCCTCGACAAGAAGCAGGACCAGCCGGGAGCCGAGGGGCGCGACGCGGGCGGAGACGGCCAGCGCCTCGCCGCGCCCGGTACCGCGGCGCGGCAGATCGAGCTCCACCTGCCGTATCTCGCCGTCGCGGCGGGTGTCGCGGGCCATGTGCAGCATCGGTTCGACGGCCAGCTTGCCGCCGCGGACCAGACCGAGGGCGTACGCCGCCGAGCTGGCCTTCACCACCGAGTCGGACTCGTCGAGGACGACCGCGGAGCTTCTGAGGACGGACAGGACGGTGTCGACACCGGGCGGAAGCACCGCGTCGGTGTGCAGCGAGCTCCGGGTGGGGCGGCTCTGTTCGCGCTCACTCCAGCGGAACGCCAGCATGGCGATGACACCGGTGCAGAGACCGGCGATCGCAGCCGCTGCGGCAACAGCCGCGTTCACGTCCATGCATTCAGGTTATGCGTGCTTCGGGGCACGCTCCCAGCCAAACGGGTGGCACCTCGAACAGTCGTCGCTCAGAGTTCACCAAGGAGAAAGTACTGATTCATTTGGGATGGAGTTCACGGACTCCTGACCGACCGACCGTGGGAGCGTGGGGGTTCCGAGCCCCACCCGGACCCCGGTCGCATCAAGAGAGGGACACCCATGCGTGACGCGTACCACGAGGAACTGGACTCGATCGGCGAGGGCCTGGTCGAGATGGCCCGGCTGGTCGGGTCGGCGATCGGGCGCGCCACCACGGCCATGCTCGACGCCGACCTCAAGCTCGCGGAGACCGTGATCGCCGCCGACCAGAAGGTCGACGACCTCCAGCACGAGCTGGAGGCGCGGGCGATCGCGCTCCTGGCCCGGCAGCAGCCGGTCGCCACGGACCTGCGGATCGTCGTCACGTCGCTGCGGATGAGCGCCGACCTGGAGCGCTCGGGCGACCTGGCCCAGCACGTGGCCAAGCTCGCCCGGCTGCGCTTCCCCAACCGCGCCGTGCCGGACGACCTGCACGCCACGATCCTGCAGATGGGACAGCTGGCGCAGCGCCTGATGGCGAAGGCGGCGGAGGTCATCATCACCAAGGACGTCGACCTCGCGCTCCAGCTGGAGCAGGACGACGACGAAATGGACCTGCTGCACCGCACGCTCTTCCAGCACCTGATGGACGACCGCTGGAAGCACGGCATCGAGACCGCCGTCGACGTCACCCTGCTCGGCCGCTACTACGAGCGGTTCGCCGACCACGCCGTGTCGGTGGCCAAGCGCGTGGTGTACCTGGTCACGGGCGAGCACGCGGACGAGCTGCAGCAGCAGGCCACGGTCGAGGGCGCGTAGCGGCGCGGCAGGGGGCGCACGTGGGGAGCCTGCGCGCATGCGCCGTTGATGCGCCCGGCCCGCCGGGGCTGCAATGGGCGTGGCGGCATTCCCATACGCCCTTGAGGAGGGACCCATGGCTGAATCCCCCACAACCGAACCCCGGCAGGAAACCCCGCACGACGCGGTCTTCCCGCCCGTCCTCGGCGCCTGCGGCTGCGGCGCCGGCTGCGGCTGCGGCTGCCAGTCGGGCGCCCCGTGCCAGTGCGGCGGCTGCTGCGGCTGACACTCCGCGCACGTGGTGCGACAAGGGCCCCGTCCGATGCCGGACGGGGCCCTTGCGGTATTGGGCGTTCAGACCGCGAGAGGCACCTGCTCACCCTCGACCGGGTTCCCGTAGTGGGACCAGATCTGGTTCAGCTCGTGCTGGTAGTAGAGCGAGTGCAGACCGGCGACGATCATGAGGATCAGCCCGATCCAGGCATTGCAACTGGGCCGCATCCCCGCCGACTTCTGCATCTCGGCGATGCGCCGGCCGGTGTTGAAGACCGACACGAAGGGCGGCACGATCACCAGCCATCCGACGAGCACGGCCACCACGGCGATCGCCGGATCGACCTCGATCCGACGATCGAAGTCACGGGCCTCGCGGTTCACCTTGTAGTACCAGACGAAGTGGTACACCCCCAGGGTGATCAGCGGCCAGATCAGCCACACCAACAGAATGTTGCGGTTCTTCCCGACCCGACCAGACACGACGCACCTCCTGTCCACCCAGTTCACCACGCCCCCGCGCACGCCGCGCGCCGCTGCGGAACGGGGGCCGTTGTCGGAGCCGGGGGATACGGTGCGGCCACGACTGAGCGCGTTCGGGGAGGGGCATTGGGAGCCAAGACCGGTCTGCTCGTGTACGCCGACGGCCATGCGCCGGACCTGCTGCGGCAGGTGGGAAAGGCGGACCCGGAACAGACGTCAGCCATGATGCGGCGTCTCTACCCGGGCTGGGAGATCGAGGCGTGCGAGGGTTCGGCCCTCTACAGCGGCGTCTATCCCCTCGATGGAACGGCCTACGCGGCAAGCTGGCCGGGCGTGGAGATCGTCTGCGATCGACGCGTGATGATCGATGCCCCGTCGCAGCTCCCCCAACATCTCGTCGCGGCGAGCGCCGACCGGCGGCTGATCCTCCACGCCATGCACAGCGTGGTCGACTGGCTGGCCTTCGCCGTCTGGGAGGACGGACGTCTCATCCGGTCCCTGAGCCTGTCACCGGACCACGGGATCATCGAGAACATCGGAGAACCGCTCCCCTTCGAGCTCCCCTACTGGGCCGGGCACCGCCCGGCGGACGTCATTCGGTGGCCGGGCGAGGAAGCCGAACCGTACGCCCTGCCCTTCCACCCTCTGGAACTCGCCGAAGACGCACTGCGCGCACTCTGCGGCTTCATCCAGGAGGGCATGCCGGAGCCCGGGGACGTCGACACGGAGAACATCGCACTCCACGGCTTCCTCGTGCGAGACCCGGAGGGTCCCGACCCTGCGGAGAAGGAGGCGGAGATACGGAGAGCGGTGGCAGCGATGAGGCCGGTGCGGTTCTACACGATGGGACCCGACGGCGTGCTCATCGAGCGGGACGGCCCCTAGCTCCACAGCGCTCCTTGCCGATGCGCCAACGGCGTGCCCGGCACAGCGCCAAGCCCCCGCCTCGCGCGGAAAGCCGCAGGCGGGGGCTTGTTCGTGGGTGCTTACTTCTTCTTGCCCTGGTTCTTGACCGCCTCGATCGCCGCCGCAGCCGCCGCCGGGTCGAGGTAGGTGCCGCCCGGGTTCACCGGGTTGAAGTCGGCGTCGAGCTCGTAGACGAGGGGGATGCCGGTCGGGATGTTCAGGCCGGCGATGTCCGCGTCGGAGATGCCGTCCAGGTGCTTGACCAGGGCGCGCAGGCTGTTGCCGTGGGCGGCGATCAGGACCGTGCGGCCGGTGAGGAGGTCGGGGACGATGCCGTCGTACCAGTACGGCAGCATGCGCTCGACGACGTCCTTGAGGCACTCGGTGCGGGGGCGCAGCTCGCTGGGGATCGTCTGGTAGCGGGCGTCGTTCGCCTGCGAGAACTCGTTGTCGTCGGCGAGGACCGGCGGAGGCGTGTCGTACGAGCGGCGCCAGAGCATGAACTGCTCCTCGCCGAACTCGGCCAGCGTCTGGGCCTTGTCCTTGCCCTGGAGGGCGCCGTAGTGGCGCTCGTTCAGCCGCCAGGTCCGGTGGACCGGGATCCAGTGACGGTCGGCGGACTCCAGCGCGAGCTGCGCCGTGCGGATGGCGCGCTTCTGGAGCGAGGTGTGGAGTACGTCGGGGAGCAGGCCGGCGTCCTTGAGCAGCTCACCGCCGCGGACTGCCTCCTTCTCGCCCTTCTCCGTGAGGTTGACGTCCACCCAGCCGGTGAACAGGTTCTTCGCGTTCCATTCGCTCTCGCCGTGGCGGAGGAGGATCAGCTTGTACGGTGCGTCGGCCATGCGCCCGAGCCTAATCGACTCCTCCGGAGCGCCGCGCGGCTGCCCGAGGAGCGGACTCGGTTGGCTGTAGCCGTCAATTGAGTGGCGCTGGGAGCCGCGCTCTCAGTAACTTGCGGTTGCTTGTTGAGACCATTACAGCCGTGGGGGCTCCCGTTATGTCCATCGCTTCGCTCGTCCGCCCGGCGCGTGCGACAGTCTCGGGTCTGCCGCAGGGCTTCTGGTGGCTGTGGACCTCGACGCTGGTGAACCGCACCGGCGCGTTCGTCCTCACCTTCCTGTCCCTGTATCTGACGCAGGAACTCGGCTACTCGGCCTGGTACGCCGGTCTCGTCATCGCTCTGCACGGACTCGGCGGCGTGGCCGGGTCGCCGCTGGGCGGGATGCTCACGGACCGGTGGGGTCGGCGTCCCACCATGATCTCGATGCACCTGGCCGGCGGGACGTGCGCCGCCGCTCTCGCCGTGGTCAGCAGCGCCTGGGCCATCGCGGTCGTGGTGCTGCTCATGGGCGTGGCGATGCAGGCCGTGCGGCCGGCGATCAGCGCCATGATCGCGGACATGGTGCCCGAGGCCGACCTCCGCCGGGCCTACGCGCTCAACTACTGGGCCCTCAACCTGGGCTTCGCCGTCGCCGCTCTCGGCGGTGGCGCCGCGATCTTCCTCGGCTACCGGACCCTGTTCGTCGTCGACGCCGTCGCGACGGCACTGTGCGCGCTGATCGTCTTCCTCCGGCTCGGCGAGACCCGTCCCAAGGCTCGGGTCGACAGCGCCGGCGAGACGGTCGAGGAGGAGCGGGTGACCGTCCTCGACGTGCTGAAGGACGCGCCCTTCCGCACCCTGGTGCTGCTGAACCTGCTGGTCTGCCTGATCTTCACCGCCCCGTGGGTCGGTCTGCCGCTGACCATGGCCGGCGAAGGGCTGTCGGCCGATTCGTACGGCATGGTCATCGCCGTCAACGGTGTGGTGATCGTCGCCCTTCAGCTGCTCGTCAACAGGATCACGGACAAACGCTCGCCGGCTGCCCTGCTCACCGTCTCGTCGCTGCTCTTCGCCGTCGGCACCGGGGCGACGGCCCTCGCCGGTACGCCTCTGGTGTTCGCGGCGACCGTGGTGGTGTGGACGATCGGCGAGATGGTGCACGTCCCGACCAACGCCGCCGCGACCGCCCGCCTCGCCCCCGAACACGCGCGCGGCCGCTACCAGGGCGTGATGGGCATGTCGTGGGCGGTGGCGGGCTTCGTCGCCCCGCTTCTCGCGGGCTGGATCGTGGACGGACCCGGTCCGGACGTCCTGTGGATCGGCTGCGCGATGGTCGGCGCGGTGGCCGCGGTGGGCTACACGGTGCTGCTGCGGCGGGCACTGGTGGAGCACGACGGACCGGGCGCCGGCGGCGTGAAGACGGACGCCGTGAAGACGGATGCCGTACTCAAGGACGCGCAAGGGGCGGCGCGGAAGGACGCCGGGCAGAGCCAGGCCGCGCCCGTCACCGTCGAGAAGGCCGAGCCCATCGGTGGCTGAGCCCGCGCCCGCCCGCGTCGGAGGAAGGGAGGCACGGTCCCGAGCCGCCGCCCGTGTCGTGCGGGCCGGGCGGGTCAGGTCGCAGGGCGCTCGATCAGGCTCTTGAACGCGTCCAGGTTGCGGGTCGATTCACCGCGCGAGACGCGCCACTCGTACTCACGGCGGATCGCACTCGCGAAACCCAGCTCCAGCAGCGTGTTGAAGGAGCCGTCCGCCGCCTCCAGGATCGAGCCGAGCAACCGGTCGAGTTCGTCGGGCGTGACCACGGACAGCGGGAGTTTGCCCACAAGGTAGATGTCGCCGAGGGAGTCGATCGCGTAACTCACCCCGTACAGCTTGAGGTTGCGCTCGAGGAGCCAGCGGTGGACGGCCGCGTCGTTCTCGTCCGGGTGACGGACGACGAAGGCGTTGACGGAGAGCGAGTGCTTGCCGACGAGGAACGAGCACGTCGTCGACAGCTTCCGGGTGCCCGGGAGTTTGACCACGTAGGAGCCGGTGTCCGGGCTCTCCCACTCGAGGTCCGCGTCCTTGAAGGTCTGCTCGATGACCCGTGTCACCTGCTGCACGTCAGACATGGGGCGAGCGTACGTCAGTGGTGCGCGGCCGTACGTCAGTGGTGCGTCGCGGCCCGGGTGCGGCGTCGGTGCTCGTACATGGCCGCCTGGTAGACGTCCGCCGTCGTCGACGCCGCCGTGTCCCAGCCGAACGACTGCGCGTGCTGGGCCGCGGCCTCGCCCATCCGGTCCGTCAGGGAGGGGTCGCGCACAAAAGAGGCGAGCACGTCCGCGTAGTGCGCCGGGTTGTGCCCGGGCACCAGGAAGCCGGTGCGCTCGTCGCGGACGGCGACCGGGAGGCCGCCGACGGAGGCCGCGATCACCGGCGTACCCGCGGCCTGGGCCTCTATGGCGACGAGGCCGAAGGACTCGCTGTACGAGGGCATGACCAGCACGGAGGCGGCGCGGAACCAGTCCGCGAGCCGCTCCTGGTCGACCGGCGGCCGGAAGTGGACGACGTCCGCGATGCCGAGCCTGGCCGCCAGCTTCTGCAGACCCTCCGGCTTGGCCAGTCCGCTGCCGCTGGGGCCGCCGACGACGGGCACGAAGATACGGCTGCGCAGTGACGGGTCGCGTTCCAGCAGGGTCGCCACGGCGTGCAGCAGGATGTCGGGGGCCTTCAGCGGCTGTATACGGCCGGCGAAGACGGGGATGAAGGCGTCCTGCGGGAGCCCGAGGCGGGCCCGGGCGGCGGCGCGGCCGTCCGCGGGGCGGAAGAGGTCCAGATTGACGCCCGGGTGGACGACGGCGACCTTCGCGGGGTCGGCGTCGTAGAAGCGGGCGAGCTCGCCGGCCTCCTCCGCGGTGTTGGCGATCAGCCGGTCCGCGGCGTTGACGATCTGGGTCTCGCCGATCACGCGCGTGGCGGGCTCCGGGGTGTCGCCCTCCGCCAGCGCGGCGTTCTTCACCTTGGCCATGGTGTGCATGGCGTGCACGAGCGGGACGCCCCAGCGTTCGGCCGCGAGCCAGCCGACGTGGCCGGAGAGCCAGTAGTGCGAGTGGACGAGGTCGTAGTGACCGGGGCGGCGGGCGGCCCACGCCTGCATCACGCCGTGCGTGAAGGCGCACAGCTGGGGCGGCAGGTCTTCTTTGGCCAGGCCCTCGTAGGGACCGGCGTCGACGTGCCGTACGAGGACGCCCGGAGCGAGCTCCACGACGGGCGGCAGCCCGCCGGTGGTGGCCCGGGTGAATATCTCGACCTCGACGTTGATGGCGGCGAGGCGCTTGGCGAGCTCGACGATGTACACGTTCATGCCGCCCGCGTCGCCCGTGCCCGGCTGGTGCAGGGGCGAGGTGTGGACGCTGAGCATGGCGACCCTGCGCGGCTTGCGGTGGCCGCCGGGAAAGCGGATACGCGGTGCCATCCGGCTGCTGCCGAGGCGGGACACGTACTGGCTCACGGCGGCGGTCCTCTCGCTGCGGGCACGGCTAGGTGCGGGGCAAGCGGGTCCCGCACGGTCTCGTAACAGCGGAGTGACGCATTCCATTTCCCATTGCGCCCACTTTGCCAAATCGTTACCGTCCGCGGTCGCCGCCCCCCTTGCACCTCGCATTCGTCCAGCCGCCGGGAGGGAGCGGCCGGGTCGGCCACCCGCCGGTGCGACCGCATACCCTCGCTGCCATGAACCGCCCCGTCGGCACCGCGACCCGCGGGACGACCAACCCCAACCGGCTCCGCCGCATGGACCGCTGGATCGCCCACGCGCACGGCCCCGCCCTGCGCCGCGCCGACTCCGCGCCCGTCGCCGTCGACCTCGGTTACGGCGCGGCCCCGTGGACCGCGGTCGAGCTGCTGCGGCGACTGCGCACCGCGGATCCGCGGTGCCGGGTCGTCGGCATCGAGATCGACCCGGTCCGGGTCGCCGCCGCCGAGCCGTACGAGCGCGACGGGCTCACCTTCCACCACGGCGGCTTCGAGGTGCCGACGGCCGACCGGCCGGTGCTCATCAGGGCGGCCAACGTGCTGCGCCAGTACGACGAGTCCGAGGTCGCCGCGGTGTGGGCCCGGCTGTGCGACCGGCTCGCGCCCGGCGGGCTGCTGGTCGAGGGGACGTGCGACGAGATCGGGCGGCGGCACGTGTGGGTGGCGCTCGGCCCGGAAGGGCCGCGGACGGTGACCTTCGCGACCCGGCTCGGCTCGCTCGAACGCCCCTCCGACCTAGCCGAGCGGCTGCCCAAGGCGCTCATCCACCGCAATGTGCCGGGCGAGCCGGTGCACGCGTTCCTCCGGGACTTCGACCGCGCGTGGGCGGCCGCCGCTCCGTACGCCTCACTCGGCGCGCGGCAGCGCTGGATCAGGGCCGTGACGGATCTGGCAGGCGCGTGGCCGGTGACGGACAACCGGAGACGGTGGCGGCAGGGCGAGGTCACGGTGGAATGGGCGGCGCTTGCCCCGAAGTCGCAATAATCGGGGCAAGCGGGGTTAAAGAGTGCCTGTGCCACGATCGGGTGAACCGGCCGAACACGGGAACGCACGAGGCGCGTTGCTCGTCAGTCGAGTGGAGGGGATCGGCGGGCGCGCTGTGGGGCGGGTGGTCTGTGGGCTGATGCGCGTGCCGAACTGCCGATCGACTCTGTCGCTTTTGCGTGCGTCATGACACCATCACGTCGTCACTCAGAAGTTACTGACGGTTAATCACATCCGACTCGCTCCGCACAGCAGCCGGATGCCAGGCGCTCGTCCGAAGGGGGAGTCGTGAACCGACGCCACTGTGCCACTGCCGCGATCACACTGGTCTGCGCTCTGACGCTGCTGACGTCTCCCGGGCCGGCCTTCGCGGCCCCCGAGCCGGTCCCGACGACCCCGGCGTCCGTCACGCAGCCGAACGTGCCCGCGCCGCCCGCTCCGCCCGCGGCGAACACGTCGCTCGAGGAAGTCCGCCTGAAGATAGACGCCCTGTACCGCCAGGCGGCGTCCGCGACCGACGCGTACAACCTCGCCGAGGAGCAGACGCAGCAGCAGTCGGCCGAAATCGTGAAGCTGGCGCAGGAGATGGCCAAGGGGCAGGCCAGGATCAAAGAGCTGAAGAACCGCGCGGGCGCCGCCGCCCGCGCCCAGTACCGAGGGGGCGGCCTGCCGCCGGAGGCGCAGCTGGCGCTCGTCGACGACCCCCAGCTCTTCCTCGACGGCGTCGGCCGGATACAGCAGGGCCAGAAGGCCACCAACGACCTCATCACCGAACTGACCCGGACCCAGGCCGATCTGGCGAACTACACCAAGGACGCCAGCGCCCAGTGGGAGCGGCTGGAGAGCAACCGCACCAAGAAGGAAAAGGCCAAGAAGGAGATCAAGGAGAAGATCGCCGCGGCCAAGAAGCTGGAGGACCGGCTCGAGAAGCAGGAGCTGGCGCGGCTGCGGCAGTTGGAGCGGCAGGCGCAGCAGCGGGCCCAGACGGCCTGGCTGGACTCGGGCATCCTGCAAGGCGTCGGCGGCACCGCGAGCGAACAGGGCCGCAAGGCAGTCGAGTTCGCGACGCGGCAGCTCGGCAAGCCGTACGTGTGGGGCGCCGAGGGCCCGGGCTCGTACGACTGCTCGGGGCTCACGTCAGAAGCATGGGCCGCGGCGGGGCGGGGCATCCCGCGCACCTCGCAGGAGCAGTGGCGGCTGCTGCCCCGGATCGACATCAAGAACATGCGGCCCGGCGACCTGATCATCTACCACTCGGACGCCAGCCACGTGGGCATGTACGTCGGCAACGGCACGATAATCCACGCGCCGCGACCGGGAAGGCACGTCACCGTCGCGGGCGCGGGCTCCATGTCCATCCTCGGGGTCGTACGCCCCGACAAGTGACGCAGACCACCGAGGACTCCTCCACCGCACGGCGGTACGGCCCCGCGTGACGCGCGCCACGCGGAGACCGGGGCAATAGGGACGCGCCGGGTGATGTTCGTCATGGGGCGCCCGGCAACTACGCCCCCATGCGCGGCATATGCCAACGGCTCTTTGCTGATCACCATTCCGTTCTGCTGCCCCGTACCGCTATGGTCCCCGTCGTGGGGGCACCTCCCAGGCGAAGCTCGTGGGGGAGGGACGTCGATCGTCGCCCTGCCCGCCCTCGGGGGGAGGGAAGGAACAACACCGATGCCCGTACCCGTACCGCGACAGAGGAACGTCCCCGTCGCGGAGAGCGCCCCCGTCGCCCCCGGCGGAGCCGGCGGCGACCTGACGCTTCTGGTCGTCGAGGACGACCCCGCGGGCACCCTGAACGTCCCCGAGCTGCTGGACGACACCGGCACACGCGTCCGGATCCGCACCGCCCGGAATCTCACCGAGGCGGAGCGGCTGCTCACCGACGACGTGCACTGCGTCATCGTCGACCTCGCGCTGCCCGGTCGCGCGCAGGACGACGCCCTCGGCGCGCTCAAGCACGTCCTGCGCCTCGCGCCCCGGCACGCCGTGCTGGCGCTGACCGGTTCCGGCGACGTGGAGCTGGCGGCCGAGGCGGTACGGCTCGGCGCCCAGGACCACCTGGTGCGCGAGGAGCTCGACGGGCGTCTGCTGACCCGCGCCGTGCGGTACGCGGTGGAGCGCAAACGGGCCGACAGCGTGCAGGTGAAACTCGCGGAGTCCCGGCTGCGCGCCCAGGAGAACGCCCGGCTGGAGCGCGGCCTGCTGCCCACCCCCCTGCTGGAGGGCTCGGACCTGCGCTTCGCGGCGCGCTACCGCCCCGGACGCTCCCGCGCGCTGCTCGGCGGCGACTTCTACGACACCGTCCGCACCCCGGACGGCACGGTCCACGCCATGATCGGCGACGTCTGCGGCCACGGCCCCGACGAAGCGGCGCTCGGCGTGGAGCTGCGGATCGCGTGGCGTGCGCTGACGTTCGCCGGGCTGTGCGGCGACGACCTGCTCTCCACGCTTCAGCAGGTGCTGGAGCACGAGCGGGAGAGCGACGAGATCTTCGCGACCCTCTGCACCGTGGACATCGCGCCGGACGGGCGCCGCGCCGGACTGTGCCTGGCCGGCCACCCCAGCCCGCTCATCGCCCGCCACGGCCGTGCGGCGCAGCTGCTCCCCTACGAAGACGGCGGCCCCGCACTGGGCCTGCTGCCGCGCGCCCGCTGGCCGCGCCGACAGGTGGAGCTGGGCGGCTCCTGGAGCCTGATGATGTACACGGACGGGCTCATAGAGGGCCGCAAGGGACCGGACACCAAGCAGCGACTGGGTCAGGAAGGCATGGTCGCGATGATCGACCGCCAGCTCGCGGCCGGCCTGGAGGGCGAGACGCTGCTGGAGGCGGCCGTCGGCGAGGTGCGCGAGCTCAACGGGGGCGACCTGACGGACGACGTGGCGGTGCTGCTGCTCAGCCGGAACGGTGCCCGCCGCTGAGGCGGTTTGGCGCCCGGCGCTGAGCCGGAACGGACTCGGCGCTGGGGCGGTGTGGCGCTCAGCACTGAGCCGGAACGGCCACCGGTGTGGCCACCGGCCGCGGCCCCTGTCCGGTGCGGGTTAGCGGCCGCCGTTGTAGGGGCCGTACGGGCCGTCGCTGCTGGACCCGCCGGAGCGCCTGCCGCCGCCTCCCGAGATCTGCTGCAGGGCGGGGCGTACGTCGACGAAGAACACGATCGAGGCGATCAGGCCCGCGATCTGCAGGAACAGCATGGGGATGAACAGGTTCACCGCGACCGCGACGCCGAGGATGACCATCCAGAACGGCTTGGTCTTCTTGTCGGCGGCCCGGTAGGCGTCCTCACGGGCCAGGGCGGCCATGACGAACGCGGCCACGGACGTGACGAGGAAGACCAGACTGACGATCATCCAGAGTCCGAAGTCGAAGTTGTCAGCCAGCATCCTCAGCACCGCCTAGTGAGTGGGTTGGTGTCACCTGCCTCGCGGCCAAGGTACCTCTGTGGGGCACCCGGGCGCGATGAACGTGCCGGACGCCGCGTCACCGCGGCGTCCGCGCACCGCTCACTTCCCGGCCGGCGGCGTGCTCTTCTTGGCGGCCGGCTTACGCGCCGTCGTCCTGCGGGCGGCCGGCTTCTTGGCCTCCGCGGCCTCCGGCTCCGTGGCGGTCGCGCTCCCGGCCTCGGCCCCGGGCTCCGCCGTCGCGCTCTTCGCCGACGCGGACCCCGACGGTGACTGGGGCTCGACGGCGACGGCGATCTCGGTGATCTCCTCCGCCGCCTCGCCGCGCCACGACCGCACCGTCTGCTCGCCGTGCTCGGCGACCTTCTCGTACGTCTCACGGGCCTTGACCGCGTACTCGGCGGCCACGCCGACGCTGCGCAGCGCCAGGTCCTGAGCGTTCTCGCCGAGCTTCTTCAGGTCGGTGTCGAAAGAACCGAACACCTCGGCGACCTTGGCCTGCATGGTGGCCTGCGCCTCCTTGGCCTGCGTGGTCACCTTCTCCTGCACGGCCTTGGGGTCCGTGTTGCGCACGGCGTCGATCCGGGCCGGCGCCTCGGCGGCGAGCTGCTCGATCAGCACCGGCACCTTCCTGGCCTGCTGAACGGCGAGGTCCGCGGTACCGGCGGCGAAGTAGAGGGGGGTCGGGTCGGTGAGGGTCTTACGCAGGTCATCGGTGATGGCCATGACTGTGGTCCTCCCGGAACGCAGATCAGTTCATTTCGTTTTCGGTCCGGCATCGCCCGGCTCGTCGGCCGTGCGGGAGCCGTCAGCGGCGGCGTCCTGGGCGGCGCCCGTCGACGCGTCCGCGACGCCGGCGGTCTCGAGCCCGTTCTCCTTGCGGAAGGACTCGTAAATCTGCAGAAGCACCTGCTTCTGCCGCTCGTTGATGGAGGGGTCGGCAAGGATGACGGCACGCGTCTCCAGCTCGTCCCGCTCCTGCTCGTCGAGGATCCCGGCCCGCACGTACAACGTCTCCGCGGAGATCCGCAGGGCCTTGGCGACCTGCTGGAGGACCTCCGCGCTCGGCTTGCGCAGCCCGCGCTCGATCTGGCTCAGATACGGGTTGGACACCCCGGCGGCATCGGCGAGCTGCCGCAGGGACAGCTGCGCGGTGCGCCGCTGTTCGCGGAGGTACTCACCAAGATTGCCGACGTTGAGCGATGCCATATGCCGATGATGCCCGGCGCTTGCTAACTTTTGCAAGCACCTGCTTGCAAAAGTGTTCCTCGCAACACTCGCCCGGCCTACTGTGCCTGAGCACGATAGGTGTCGTATTTGCAGGACAGCTGTCGTTGTCCCGTCTCAGGCGATCCGCTCCAATGTCATTGAGGTTGGGCCAATCCGCACTTCCATGTCACCGAAGCTGCTCCGCGCCTCCCGTATCGGCCCAGCTCTCACTGGATCTTGTAATGAACCCCGGAAACCAGGGGCCTCGGCCAGGTACGGGAGTGAGAATCGGCGAGAGTACGCGAACCACCAGGAGGCACGACGCGATGGACGAGCTGCGCTTTGATGAACCGATCGGGTCTATAGCCATCGGACACCGGGACAACAGCCTGATGATCCTCAAGGCACTTGGCACACACAGCCTGCGCCTGCAGTTGGAGGTGAAGGCCCCGGCGGCCGCCGAAGCGGGACGGGTGTTGCACTTGGAGACCGATCTGTACGCGCCCTACGGCAACGGTCACCGCGGCTGGCTCGGCTCGTCCGTGATCACGATTCCGTTCCGGCAGGGCGAGCTTACGCGGCCACACCTGCGGTACGTCCTCACCAGCGCACAGCTCCGCGCCCTGGAAGAACACCGCTCCGGCGATCTGCGCCTGGAGGTCGAGGTGCGTGCCGTGCTACCTCAGGCGACCGGGTACCCGGGCTGCCCGCCGGCCGTCCTGTACCTCGACGTCGCGGAGAGCCGGTGGCGCCAGCAGCTCCAAGGGCTCGGCAACACCCTCGCCGTGGAGATGTCCATCCCCTTCCCCGCCGATGACGAGCCTCGCCAGGAAGCCACCCAGTACCTCTTGGACGCGCAGCGCCGCCTTGGGAACAACGACGTCGACGGCGCCATCCTTGAGGCCCGCCGAGCCCTGGAACGCATCCGGGACATCAGCGCATGGTCCTGGCCGGGCAACAAGCAGGCTCGTGAGCGCCTCCGGGACGAGCGGTGGTCGTGGATTCGCGCGGCGCTGGAGGACCAGGCCAGCGGCGCGATGCACAAGGACGCGATCACCAAGGCGTTCACGTACACCCGCGCCGAGGCGGAGACGATGATCGCCATGGTGGCTGCCCTGCTGCGCATCGCGCCGGTGGCCACCCCGGGCGACTGACGCACCTCAGCACCAGTCGCTCTGGTTAGGGGCAATAGGCCCAACCAGCCGATCGACGGATCGGCACGCTGGAGCCAGCCCGACCGCTACGCCATCACCTTGTGGAGCAGCCCAACGGCCCCGGAGGCCGCGACAAGAGCGACTATCGGGCCGCCGGCCATGAAGCCGACGAGCCCCGCCATGGCGGCGGCGGTGAGGATCAGCCCCCACCGCTGAGGCAGCGGCTCCGGGCTGGGGGTGTCGACGTTGCTCGTACTGCGCCTTACTGTTGTCACTACGTGGATCCCATCTACGTGAGAGCTGTAGCGGCCCCGGTTGCCCCCGGGGCCGTTCGCGTTCCGGCGAACTGCTGGCCGCCACACCCGAACCTTTCGGCCTTGCCGATCCCAGTTTGAGGGTGCCTGAAGGGCCCTCAGCGAATGTCGATCAACGTTTTGAACCGCATCTAGGCTGATAACTAGTGATACCTTTATGCGGATCAAAACGTTGGGTTCAAAACGTTGGGAAACCGATGTCCGGAGAGCTTGACGCACTCGTGCGCCGACACCGCCGCCTGAACGAGATGAAGAAGGGCGGGCAGGTCGACGCCGCCTCGCAGGCACTGCGGGAACTCTGGGAGGCTGGCAAGAAGCCCCAGGTCATCGCGCTTCGGCACTCATTCTTCGATACCAAAGAGCCCCCACCGCCCATGGCGGGGCTCCTTAACCCCCGCGGGATCGCGATGCGCTTCTACCTCCTGGCGCTCTTCGAGGCCCAGTGCCGTCTGGACGTGGGCGAGGAGTGGGTCGGCAGCCGTCCGATCGCAGGACGACGCGGCTGGGCAGACCTCGTGGCCATCGACGGGGCCTACGACAGCGAGACCGGCAAGTACATGCGTGGTGACACCAAGCAGGACAGGGGCATCGAGACGCTGCGCCTGCGGCAGGTCCATGGCGCGCTGCGCACCATGGAGAAGCTGGGGGACCACCGGCACCAGGCCCTCGTGGACATCCCGACGAAGGACAACGGTCATCGACTCTATGACGCGTTCACTCTGATGACGGAGAGTGGACGCGGCCGGCTGCAGACGCCGGACCGCTACAGCGTGCCGAAGCTCGAGCGAAGTAAAGCGTTCCGCGTGCCCGCCGCGTTCTTCCTGAACGGCTGGGTCCAGGTGTTGCACCCGTCCGAGATCGCCACGTGGCTCATCTTCCAGGCCCTCAGCCAGCACTTTCCCGGCAAGCACGATGACGAGGGGAACTTCCTCGTCGGGGACGTACGCAAGCGGTTCGGTCTGCGCCGGGATGCCTACGAGGACGCCCGTCGCCGCCTCTGCTCCTTCGGGCTCCTCCGAATCGCTCGCCCCAAGTCTGAGGAGACCAGCATCTTCAGCCAGCCAATGGCGCCGCGAGAGCGCTACGAGCCGCACCGTTACCAGGTTGTCCACGGCGGTCTCGGCGAGAAGGCCCTCAACAGATGCCTCAAGGAGATCACCTTCCTGCAGAACGAACTACGCAAGAGGAAGAGCTGACCGCAGACAGCGCAAACTGCGGCCGTCGACCGATCCGCCACGCGGAGACCCTCGCCTTTCGGGTGCTTCCCGTCGTGTCTCGCCAGATCAGAGCGACAAAGAGTCTCAGAGGCATACAACATCGCGGATTGCCACAAGGCACTTCGGTAGTCTCGCTCCCTATGACTGGTGATATCCGCGAGCAGCTTGCGGCGTACGACGCAGCGGTGCGGCTCGCTGGCGAAACGGATCGCGGCATGTCCGCCGATGAACGGTGGGCACGCAGTGTGGCTGCGCCTCAGCTGGCCGCGCATGTGCCGAGCAACCGCCTTGAACCTGTGTGTACTGGGTGCGACGGTGCTCCCTGGCCTTGTGACACAGTTCGAGGCGCCATGGTCATGGCCAACCCTCACTACAACTGAATCCGTCCGAGCCGTAATTGGCCGTAGCCTCGGGTAGCCCATCGCTAGGGTCGTATCCATGAGCCCTCGCGACGCGGACCACTCCTGGCTGCCGGACCACCAGCTTCACGTGGTCGCGACGCTGGCCCACGTGGATCACACGATCGACCGGGTGCTGCGGCTCACTCATGATTACACCGAGCGAGGACCGATCACATTCGCCGAGGTGGTAGCGGACGACCGGGTGGATGTGGTGGTCAAGGCGATTGCGCCTCTCCCAGAAGCGGTAACCCGGCTGGTGGCTGACGCTCTCACCCAGTTGCGGGCTGCGCTGGAACACACCCTGTACGCAGAGGTCGAGGCCAACCTCGGGCGGCACTTGACCGAGGCAGAGGCGCGGGGTGTCGAGATGCCCGCCGCCACAGACGCCGGAGCGCTCACCAAGTGGTTCCGAGACGGCCGACGCCGCCGGCTTCCGCCACTTCATGACGGCACGCCTCTTGCGCAGCGCATTGAGCGACTGCAGCCCTTCCAGCGCCGGGACTCCAACGAGCATCCGCTGCGGCTCTTGGCCGTCCACACCAACCTGGCCAAGCACCGTACCCCCGCTGTCGCGGCGACCCGACTCGGGGCCGTGTACCCCGATGATCCGCGCAGTAGCCTGAATGTTGCGCTTCCCCTCAAGCCGCGACCGCAGCCGGGTGACGGCCTGCCCCTACGGCAAGGCGACGTACTCGCCAGCGCCCCGCTTGGTGCCCGCATCCCCTTCTCCGTAGTGCCGACAGTCTCGCTGCAGCGACCTCACACCGGAGTGTGGGTCATCGCCGCCCATGAGCTGGAGCTTGTTGAGCAGTGGGTGCGCACCATAGCCATCCCCATCCTTGTCACCGGAAGTTACGAGGTGAACCCTCTGCCCCCGCAGCTTGACATTTCGGTTGGGCGCGCAGACCTGCGCGCCGAACTAGCGACGGCGGGCCGCACACCCGCTGTTGTGCGTGCCCGGTCCAGGATCTCGGCTGTCGTGGCCCGCGCCGGTCTCGTCGAAGTCCTCGCTCCTTCCCCGGAAGGATCTGAGGCGGAAACGCTCAGGATCTGGCTCAACTCACTGGACGATGGGGCGGTTGTAGAGCGAGCCGTTCGTCTGGGAGGTGTACGCGACCAACCGCATGAGCTGGTCGAGGTGTGCCGCGAGCTGATCGCCGAAGCCCTCAGCCACAAGAGGCGAACCTCGGAGACCTCACGCACGGACGGCGGCAAGGCGCAGTAACGGGCGGCGCGCCAGCCCGCGAAGTGCGGACGCCCACTCAGGTGGGGACGGCGTGGTGCGGCTGCGTACAGAGTCTTGCGCGGACGAGCCGTGCCGTCACGCCGCGGCCGCGATCTGGAGGCTTTCCACGACCTGGGACGGCAAGATGACCCGCGCCGGGGCACTGTCGGCAGAGGCGAGGTAGGCGAGGAGCCTTGTCGGCTGCTCCGGCCCGCCGAGAGGGACCGGTTCAACGCGGCGCCATCCCCGGGCTGACGCCGCCTTGATGGCGGTCAGGTAGGTGTTTTCGCTCATGCGACCCAGAGTCCGGGCCCGCATGAGTAGAGCGGCCAGGGACACCTGCCACTGTCGCTTGAGCGCGAACAGGGCCGGCCAGTCGACCGTGGTCGGCAACTGGTCGTGGATGTCCTCGGCGGGCATGAGGAAGGCCGCCGCGAACTGGTGGGCCTGGGTCTCGACCTCTTTGACACCCCAGATCTGCTCGCCATGCAGCACGAGGTGAGCGAGTTCGTGCGCGCTGTCGAAGCGTGAGCGGGCACGATCGTTCTTGTCGGTGCCCAGGACGATGACCGGATGGTCGGAAAACGGCAGAGAGAAGGCGTCGACGTCCGTGTTGCCGAGGGGAAGGCGGATCACCGCGATGCCGTGCATCTCAAGAAGTCCCACGACGTCGGGGACTGGCCCTGAGGGCAGCCCCCACATCACCCGGACTCGGGCCGCGGTCTCCTCGATCTCGGCCCGTTCGGCCTGCAGTCCGCTGACGGGGAGCGTCGGCACGTCGCCGGCGCAGAACCAGTGCGCGGACGAGGCGTGGACGGCCAGGTCGTGGGCGACATGAGCGATGGCCCGTGCGCGGCGGCGGTCGGACACCGAGGTCCGGCGGAGTGACCGAAAGAAGCCCTCATGGCTTTCGACCATCGCTTCGTGGAAGAACTCCGGGGGCACCCCAAGGACGGCGGCCAGGACACCGCTCGTGTCCCGGCTGGGCCGTGCCGCGCCGCTCTCGAACTGGCTGATCGCGGCAGGAGTGAGCCCGCTCTCGCGGGCGAGCTGCGTCTGGCTCAGCCCGGCCAGTTCCCGGGCGGTCCGCAGCCGAGAGCGCTCGAACGCCTGCGTGCTCATCTTTCCCCTTGCCTGACCTGTCTGATCTTGGTCTCCATATCTTGGCGGAACACGGAAGCCGCGCACGCTCCAGGGGCGTGGCCGACACAGACCTTACGACTCGAACGCAGAAACCCGCACGGAAATGCGTGTCGTGATATTAAGTTACTCTCGATGGCGGAGATCCGGCCCTGGCAGGCGGATCCTTCGAAGAACCCATGGTGCGGGGGCGGTTGGAGTGACGGAGCGTTTCCAAATACTGGCCCTCGACGGCGGCGGCTTCCGCGGCATGTTCTCCGCCGCGGTGCTAGCCCGCCTCGAAGACGATCTCGGTGTCCGTATCGCCGACCACTTTGACCTGATCGCGGGCACCTCGACAGGTGGAATCATCGCGATGGGCCTCGGACTTGGGCTGTCCCCGCAGCAGATCCTGGAGTTCTACACCGAGCACGGGCCGCGCATCTTCCGGGACCGCAGCCGCCTGCGGGGCCTGAGGCACCTGATGCGCGCGAAGTACAGCACGGAGCCGTTGCGCGCGGCCCTGACCGAAGTCTTCGGCGGCCGGACCTTCGGGGAGAGCACCAAACGCCTGGTGATCACCTCCTACAACATCGCCGCCGACGACGTCTACCTCTTCCGGACCCCGCATCTGCCTGGCCTTAAGCGCGACTGGCGCGAGAAAGCCGTAAACGTCGCGCTGGCCACCTCCGCCGCGCCGACCTACCTGCCCGGGATGCCCCTGGACGGAGCACGACTGGTCGACGGCGGCGTCTGGGCGAACAACCCGGCCATGGTCGCGCTGACCGAGGCCGTGGGCCCCCTGTCTGTGCCGCTCGACACAATCCGGGTATTCAGCCTCGGGACCACAACCGACGTCCGCCACCGCCATCGCCGTCTCGACCACGGGGGCCTGCTGCCCTGGGCCGGCGATGCGGTCGAGGTGCTCATGCGCGCACAGAGCGAGAGCGCGGCCAAGCAGGTACGCCACTTCGTCGGCAAGGAGAACGTGCTGCGCCTCAACCCGACGGTCCCCACGGGCGCCGTCTCCCTGGATGACGTCGACACCAAAACTCTCTCGGGACTGGCCGGACACGTCAGCCGCGACGTTTCCCCGGCCCTCCACCGCACCTTCTGCGATCACCACGCACCGGCCTTCGTCCCCCTCCACTCCGCTCGCAAGGGATGACATGAGCGCGTACCACCAGACGCAGAACAACACCGACTCGCCCGAAAAGATGCTTTCCATGCTGCTCGACGGCGCTGTGGAAGTCCTCGACATCGCCCCCGACCTCCACGACACCGCGATCGAGCGGTACGGAGAAGTGGGAACCTGGCTCGCCGAGAACGGCAGTCCCGGATGGGAGATCCACTCTCAGGGGTCCTTCCTCCTCGGCACCGTGGTGCGCCCCAACACCGAGACCGGCGAGTACGACATCGACCTCGTCTGCACACTCCCGCTGCAACGGGACAGCACAACGAGAGAGGAACTCAAGCAGCGAGTCGGTGACCAACTGATTTCCTACCGGCGTTGGAAGCAGCGCCAAGGCCACACCGACGGCCCCGAAAGTCTCGAATCCCGCCGCCGCTGCTGGACCCTCGGGTACCCCGGCTTCCACCTCGACGTCCTGCCCGCCATCCCTGACGAGGAACACCCGCCCACCGGGATCCTCCTGACAGACAAGAAGCTCTACAGGTGGCAGCACAGCAACCCCCTCGGCTACGCGGACTGGTTCCGTGCCCGCTCGGAACTCTCCCGCGCCCTGCTTGAAAAGCGGCTCGTCGCCAGCGTCGCAAAAGTCCCCGAACATCACATCCGCAGCACCCTGCAGCGACTCGTCCAGATCCTCAAGTGGCACTGCATGCTCTTCTTCGCCGACGACACCGACAACCGGCCGCCGTCCATCCTCCTGACCACACTGGCTGGCCGTGCCTACCGCGGCGAGGATGATCTCTTCACCGCCGTGCGCAACGTGCTCGCCGCCATGCCGCGCTTCATCGAAAAGCGCGACAGCCAGTGGTGGGTCCCCAACCCCGCCCACGAAGAAGAGAACTTCACCGACAAGTGGAATGAGTACCCTGAGCGGCGAAGGGCGTTCCTCTCCTGGTTCGACGAGATCAACACGATCATGGACAATCTGGCCCTGTCGGAGTCAAAGGGCCTGGACGTCGTCTACTCCCAGCTCATCAAGTCCTTCGAAGCCGGCCCGGTGATGCGCTCCTTCGCGAGCTACGGGACCCGCATGAAGGCCCCGACCGGTCAACGGATGGGCGCCACCGGGCTGCTCTCCACGACCGCTGCAGGCCCTCGCAGGAAGCCGAACACGTTCTATGGCCCACATCCCGGCCCGCGCAGTTAACCTCGGCCGTCAGATGGCCGCGATCAAAGCGGCCATCCCGGGCGCCTGCGGAACCGTACGAGGCGGTGAACTCGTCTGCACACTTACACTGCAGCCGACCCCCGTGAGCAGGATCTACACGGTACGGATCATCTACCGTCACCGGCGCAGGCCACGTGTGACTGTCATCGACCCGCCGCTGGCGCTGCATCCGGACGCCACGGCACTCCCGCACGTCTATCCCGACGGCGACCTGTGCCTGCATCTGCCTGGCGAGTGGAGCGAGCACATGTTCCTCTCGGACACAATCCTGCCGTGGACGTCGTCGTGGCTCCTGCACTACGAACTTTGGCTGGTTCTCGGGCGCTGGACCGGCAGCGGCCACGAGCACGCAGTAACGACACTCGATGATCGGATCCGGTAGGCCATACAGGACATCGATCTCCTCCTCCGCCAGACGAAGATGACGGCCGCATGGCTCTGCCGCTGCGCTCCCTACTCCCACGTCCGATAACCGTTGCCTGGTTCGTCACCAGCTGAGCGATCACGCTCCAGCCTTTATGACCGCCGGAGATCCATGACGGCTTGCCTCAGCGAGCCCGAGATCCAAGACGGGCGGCGAAGCCAGGTGCTAAGCGCGAGGTCGACCTCTCGTAGCCGTTGAACGAGCGGCGCTAACCGACGCCGCGCGTCGCCCGGATCGTGCGTGTCGAGCAGCTTCGCCGCGATGTCGAGTGCCGCACCGGTGGCCAGGCACTCGCTGGGCGGCACGGTGTAGGGCTTGGAGGTCTTCTTTTTGCCCAGAGTGTTGAGCAGAGGCTCGGCCTCCCCGACACGAGAGGCGTACTCCGCATCGAGGGCGGCGGCCAGACAGGGCGTGCTGGCGTGCTCGCGAGCGACGGGCCAGGTCCGGAAGATCATGGCGACCGTCGCGCGCAGATCTGCGAAGTAGTGGGCGACGGGGACCGGCGCCCCCGCGCTCGTCGTGCTCTCAGGGCCTCCCGCAGCGAGCAAGCCCGCAAGGTGTCGTTGCACTTGGACGAGCGCGGCCATAGTGGCCGAATCGAGTTCCCCGGCGGGGGCACTCTCCCGGGTCAGGTCGGCTCCGCAAGCATGTGCGGGATGCTCGACCGGTGCCGAACGCGCCTCAGCCGACCGGCATTGCCACGGGTTCAGAGCATCGTCCGACAGGCGGGCGATGGCGCTGCCTGCGTGGGGGGACTGCGCGAATGCGCCGCAACCGGGGCACTGGTGGGCGAGGAGCCGTTGGTGTCGGACACAGAGGAAGATCATGGGGAGGCGCCACAGCCGTTGCCAGGGACCGCCGTGCCGGTCCTGGATGAGGGTGCCGTTCCCGGTGAGGCAGGGCGGACAGTAGCGCGTGGAGCGGGTCAGCACCCACGGGTTGTCGTAGATCATCCGGGCTGGGGTGTTGCGTGGCGTGAACGCGGGGTTCAGTGGCCCATACCGTTGCCCGAGCGGAGCGAGGAGCATGTCGGCGACCTCGGCGGGCATCAGGAGGGTGGCGCGGGCAAAGACCGTGAGGTGGGCGTCGTCCAAGTGGTACTGGAAGCTCAGGGGCAGGCGGGTGGGCAGACCAGGACTGCCGCCGGGTGCCAGACCGGTGCGGAGCAGGATCTCTGCGGGGGTTGTGCCCAGCCGATGGGCCAGGCGCAGCACGAATCCGGTGATCGTCTCGTCGGGCAGCGGATCGAGGCTGCGGGGCAGGGAGCGCATGGTCAGCCGTTTCGTGGACCGCGGATGTCGATCTCGGGGCTCAGAGTGCTCGCTGTCTCCTTTGCGACTCCGAGCACCTGCTGCAGCGCAAGGGATGTGCCGGGGAGGCGTGCAAGGCGCCGGAAGGTGTCCCGGTTCAGTGCGAGGGCGGCGTCGTAGAACGGACGTAGCACTCGCTCTGTCCAGTTCTTGTCGCGGGCTTCAAGCACATACACAGCGATGCCCAGTACTGCACCCATGGTCAGGGCGGACTCCATGGGCGAGAGCAGTGAGTTGATCCCGTATGGGGTCTTCGATCCGCCCCGCCGCGTGCGACGTCGGCTGTCGCGCATTCGCTGCACCGCTTCCCGTTCGATCGCCTGTGCCAGAGCGGGTGTCGCTGCGAAACGGCTTGCCTCTGGCCAGGAGGCGAGGATCAAGGTGGCCACCACCCGCAAGTCGACAAAGTACTGGGCGACCGGCACGAGTCGGCCGCAACTCCCCGCGCCCGGCGGCCCGTTGGTGGCCAGCAGTTCGTCGAGGCGTCCTTGGAGGGCCAGCAGCGCCTTGAGGGAGTCGGCGTCCTCCGGGATACGAGCTGGGCCGACGCGGGAGAGGTCGGCCCCGCAGACCGACAGGCGGCCCCCGCCCGAGCCCGGAACGGATGGCGATCGGCACTGGGCCGGGTGGAGTTCTTCCATCCCCGGGCGAGCGATCAGGCCGGCGCGGGCGAACTGACCAGGGGTGCGGCAAGCAGGACAGACCCGATGGAGGAACTGCCGGTGCCGAACGCAAGCGAAGACCACCGGCAGGCGCCATGACCGTCTCCAGGCACCGCCGTTCAGAGCCTCTTGCGGACTTCCGTCGCCCGCGAGGCAGGATGGGCAGTACTGGGATGTCCGTACGAGGATCCATCGATTGGGGCGGTCCAGCTGCCGGGGACTCGTCCACGGCCGGTACCTCCTGCTCACCAGACCGTATCGATGCCCCATGGGGGCTAGCAGTAACTTGTCGGCCTCCGCCACGGTCAGATGTGCCGCGTGTGCCGCCCGGGCAAGGCGTGACTTGTCCATGTCCACCAGCAGCCAGGGCGAGAGGACGCCGGGGGTCTCGCCCGGTCCGTCCATCATCCCCAAACGGGCTGCGACTTGCTCCGGGGTCGTGCCGTTGTGACGGGCGAGGCGGAGAATGAAGCCAACAAGGGTTTCGTCTTCGAGTGGGTCGAGGCTGCGGGGCAGGGGACGCAGGGTCATGCCTCGGCCGCCGGCGGTGTGCCGCGGTCGTCGAGAACCGTGTTGCGCCCCTTCCGGGCCTTCGGGGTCTTCCGGGCTGCTTTCGCCTTCGGCTGTGGGGCAGTGTCCACGTCGGGGATCTCTCCGGCTTCGGCGTCGCGTACGCCGTCCTTGCCGGGGATATTGCCCAGGTTGATGGTGATCTCGTCGAGGAGGTCGATGGTCAGGTTCTCCAAGCCGCTCTCCATGGCCCTGGTCAGCCCGTCCTCGATCAGGCGCCGCAGGAGACCGACGATGCCGTGGGTTCGGCGGTAGAGGTACTCGGGCATCAGCCCCTGGGACAGCGTGCCGGGGCCGGCGTTGAAGAGCCGAATCTGGTTCTCGACGCCGACGAGGTGGTCGATGAAAGCCGCGATGCCCGCGTCACTGCTGTAGTCGAAGGGGTCGAGTGTGACCAGGTCGAAGCGGCGCTCGGTCTGGGTGGAGGCGTCGGGGTTGTAGCTCTTGCTCTTCTTCAGTGGTGCGTAGACCCACTGGTTGGTGCGGGGGTCGTGCCAGCCCTCCCTGAGCAGGCCGGAGCGGGGAATGTTCACGCCGATGAGGACGAGTGTGACGTCCAAGTCCATCAGGCCGCGGATCAGGTCGAGGGTGTCCTGGTCGTCCTCCCGGTGCATCTTCAGGCGGGTGATGTCGTCGATGATCAGGACGGTGGTGGCGTGCGCCTTGATCGACTCGCGGGCGTTGCGGATCATGCCGCGCAGGTTCTTGCCGTAGGGGGCGCCGTAGTAGTCGAGAATTGCCTCGCACAGTCCGATCGGGGTGGCCTTCACCGGGGTCTGGCAGTAGGCGATCGGCGCGATCAGGTCCCGGGTGCCGGGCATTGGATCGAAGTAGCACTCGGGGTACTGCTCGAACAGGTCACGCCAGGTGTCCTCGAACTCGGCGGCGGTCCGGCAGGCGGTCTCCGTCTTGCCCTGGTACCCACCGCCGTTGATCATCAGCCCGTCCAGGGTGCTCGGACCGATACGCATCGCGTTGTTCTGGATCCGCGAACGCATCAGCGTGGTGACCACCTCACTCATCGGGGTGTCCAGCATCTGCATGTTGACGTGCGTGGCCGCGCGGTGCAGGTCATGCAAGGACTTCTTGCGCGGGCTCATAAGCCCGTACTCGGCCAAGGAGATCTTCCTAACAGGTATAAACAGGTCCCGTGTCCGGCGGAACTCCTGCCAACCCTCATACCGGGTCCGGTCCGGCCTCGGGCCGAAGCGTAGGAACGGCACGGGAGCGTTCGGCGGCTCCAGGGGCAGGTTGCTCATCTCACGTCTCCTCCGTCGGCTGCGGGTCCGGTTCGTCGGATCCGTCATCGTCGTCGGCGATGACGAAGAGGTTGCGGCCGCGGCGGCTCGATCCCAGCGGGGCGGGTGCCGACGGCTGCTGCGCTGGCCTGGCCGTCTCACGCCGTCGGCGCCGATGCGCGTCCAGGCTCTCGGTGGCCTCCCGGGCCCGTTCCCGCCACGACGGCTCCGTATCTGGTGCGCCGACGGCAGTCAGGAGCTGTGGCTTGTTCAGCTTCGGCGGCTGCTGCGGTCGGTCCGCAGCAGCCGCCTGGGCCTGGGTGATCTCGCGCGCGTGCTGCGTCCGCTGGGATTTGGTCAGCTGGGACGGCCACTTCGCGACCGGGTCGACGGCCCCCAGCATCCACAGGAGTTTGGGGACGAGCTCGCTGTCAGAACGTGGCTTGAGGCCTGCTTCCCGTACGCGGGTGAGGAGTTCCTCGACCCGTGCGTCACCGAAGGCCGGCATCTCGCCTTCCGGCGGCAGGCCCGTCCAGCGCAGTTCGTGCCATTCATGGCTGTCGGGATCCTGGAAGTACACCACCCGCCGGTCGCGGGGTTCGCGGTGGATGACCCAGTGCTGCTTGTAGCGGCCCCCGCGCGCCGAGTTCATGTCGGGCTGGTGCAGTAACGCGGCGTCGTACCAGAGCCCCTTGACCTTCACGCCCCGCCGGTGGATCCGCTTCACGTGGTGCTCGGGCAGGAAGCGGTAGTACGTCTCCGGGGAGGGAATGTCCAGGTCGAAGCCCTCCTGGGCGAAGGAGGCGGCGAACAGGGTGTTGGGGCTGTGGTCACCGCCGGGATCCCAGCTGGGCGCGAACTCGCCGAGCCTGCGGTTCTGCCAGACCTTCACGACCCAGGTCGCGATCAAGTGTTCCATCTCGGCCAGGGTCAGCACCGCATCGCCCTCCGGGTCCGCGCCGCGATCGGAGACGTCAACCCCCGTGTAACCGGCCAGCTTCTCGAACACCAGCGAGCGGATACTGCCGAAGACGCGCTCCACCGCGCTCTTGTCCTGCGGGCGCAGCACGCGCGCCGGAAGAATCCGGCAGCCCATCGCCTCTTGGACATCGACCAGATGGTGATTGCGGTAGACGGAACCGTGGTCGGAGGTGACGGTCTCGGGGGTGAAGAACGGCAGCCCGGCCACCTCGTACCCGGCGAACTCGGAGACCATGGCGGCTGGCAGCCCCGGATACGGCCACTCCATGTCCTCGCCCCACTCCTCCCGCATGGGCAGCGGCAGCATGACGTCGCGCAGCACCATCGCGACGTCCACCGAGGAGTCCGACACCAGAGTGAGCCGGAACGCGCAGATGGAGTGGGTGTAGACGTCCAACGCCAAAGTGAGGTGGACGGTGACCGGGTCACCGAAAACGTTCTCGCGGACCATCACCGGCAGGATCGTCGTGTCCAGCGCAACGACCTGGCCGGGGCGGGTCACGAGCACATGCCCGTTCTTGGTGGGCAGTTCGGCCGAGCGTTCGTACTTCTGTCGGGCGCCGCCCGGCCCGAACCACTCCTTCCACACCCGCAGCAGCGTGTGGTAGCTGGGGACCTCGATCTTCTCGCTCTCGTCCCCGTCCTCGTCTTCGTTCTCGAATGTCTCCCGCACATAGCGACGAATCATGTTCTCGCGAGTGCGTGCGCTCACCCGGGACCGGTGGTGCTGCGTCTCCGCCCTGACCGCGAAGATCGCCTCGCGAACCTCCTCGCTGACGCTCGGGTGTCCCCCGCTCGCCCGCAGCCACCGGTGATCGGCGCAGCCCACGATCCCGTACTTCCTGCGCCTGCGCTCCCAGCGCTCCAGCGTGCGCACCCCGACGTGCGCGACGCCCAGAAGCAACTTGGCCTCTTCGGGCCTCAGCGCCGACAACTCAGCGGCCTTCGCAGCGCGCCGCTCAGTCAGCGTCGTACGGTCCGGGTCGTACTCAGGGTGCGGTTCCCCCGGCTCGGGACGGAACGGATCACCACTGCGGAAGCCGCAGTTGACCTCCATCAGATGCGCGAAGCGCTGCTCCATCAAGGGCCGCTTCTCCGGCTTCACATCACTCCACGAAGCCGGCTGCCGCCCACGGTTGGCGCCCTCCGCCGCTGTACGCGACGACGGCCGACAACGCGGGTGGTTGACCAGGAAGCGGAAGCTCGCCCGCTGGCGCTCGCCGTCCGCACGCACCAGGTGGACCCGCCCCAGATGCGGCTCCTGCCGTTCGACCAGCCACTCCACCTCGTCGAGCACCACGCCCGCTCCGGGCGAGAGATCCAGTGCCGACGCCCCCATCATGAGATGCCTTCCGCCAGCACCACCCGCGAGCTGTCCGTCAACGGCTGAGCAAGGTCGATCCCGAGCCTGCGATGCCACAACAGGTGCAGCAACTGGGCCCGTGCCACCGGCCAGTACCTCTGCGCGGACGCCAACTCTCCGAACGTGGCGCCCTCTTCGACCTGAGCAAGCAGATCGGCCTGAATGCCGAGCACGTCGCGTGTCGGACGGCGCTTCCCGTACAACGCGCCGAGTGTGGACCGCACATGCGGACACCACTCGGCCGCGACCGCGTAGTGCCACCCGCAGACCAACGCCACTTCCTCCGCGGCCGCGAACGACTCCAGGTCCTCGGGCTCAATCAGGTCTCGGGGCCTCACGTCGATCAGCCAGCTCCCCGCCCGCGTGACGGCGAAGAAGTCCGGGGTGTGGTTGCGCCACTTCTCCACCGCACGGAACCGGATACGCAACGGCTGCGACAGCACTTCCACCAGATCACCGGCAAAGTCCAGAGCTACCAGCAGCTGATCCTCTTCGAGGCTCTCGAACCCATGCAGGCGCCCCGTCGACACCAGGGACTCCAGACCGGGCCGGTGCCGCTGCTCCCGTCGCCAGGTGAACCCCCGCATCGGCCCACGGCTCGCCACCGGCACCTGCCCCAGGTGCCGGACCGGCCCCGCAATCTCGTCCCCGGCGTACTTCCACGTCGCGGTCCACCGACCCGTCCAGCCATCGGACAGGTCCAGGTCGCCCCGCCCCGCGTCCAGCGAGACAGGGACCAGCAGATCTGTCCACGTACAGCTGTGGGACCACAAGGAGCCCCGGATATCGCTCATAGTCCCAGGTAAGCCGTACGCATCCCGCCGGAGGAGCGATCTTCGAAGTTGGCGACAACTTGCCTGCAAAAAGCACGTAACACGTCAACAACGATGCGAATTCGGCGACAGATATCGTGCTCAGTGCTTCAAGAAGGGCCAGGTCGGGGTGGGAGGTTAACGACAACTATCGTGCTCAGGCTCACCTACTGAGGCAGGGAGGCCGCACAGACCCCGGTGACGGCGGGTGGGGCGCTGATCTGGCGTTCGGCTCATGACCACTTCGTGACCGGTTCAGACTCGACGAGGACTCCGTGCACTACGCGGTCGAGATCTGGGCTCCAGGGCTGGGACGGTGAGCGGAGCTGGCAGACCGACGACCGGAACCTGGCTGTCTCGGCCGTGTTCCGGGCCGGTGGGCATGTCGGCCTGACCTGGACGCTCCGCCCATGGCCGAAGGCCGCCGGCGGGTGGAGCGCGGCGATCACCACGTGGGTGGAGGCCGGGGAGCAGATGGCGTCCTTCGCAGCCGACGTCCGGCACTTCCTCGCCAGGTGAGGGGCCGCCCTTCGAGGGCCCGAGCCGACGAAAACTCACTGGCCTCCCGCCCCACCCGGCGGTCAGACTTCCGGCGTGACGCTTCACGCGAATGAGATCCCGGCCGACGAGACGCTCGTCCGGTCACTGCTGAAGGCACAGCGCCCGCAGTGGGCCGACCTGCCGTTGTCGCCCGCGGGCGCGGGCACGGACAACACCATGTACCGGCTGGGCGACGACCTGCTCGTGCGGCTTCCACGCACCGCCGACAACGGACAGTCCCTGCGCAAGGAACAGGAATGGCTTCCCCGCCTGGCGCCCCTCCTGCCATGTCCGATCCCCGAGCCCGTCCACGCCGGGACGCCCACCGACGCCTTCCCGCTGGTCTGGTCGGTCCACCGCTGGATCGACGGCGAAGAGGCCGGCCCGGACACCGTCCGGGACTGGTCCGCCTTCGGAGCCGACCTGGCGGCAGTCGTGCGGGAGCTCCATCGCATCGACCTCATGGGAGCGACTCGCGCCGATGGCCTCAGCTGGTACCGCGGCGGCAGCCTGGTGCCGTGTGACGAGTGGGTCAGCAGGTGTCTCGACGAGTGCCGGACCATCGTGGGCTCTGAACTCGACGTCGACGCCCTGGAGCAGTTGTGGAGAGCAGGGCTCGCGCTGCCGGAGCCCTCCGGGCCTCACGGGTGGCTCCACGGCGACCTCAAGCCGACCAACCTCCTGGTACGGGACGGCAGGCTCCACGCGGTCATCGACTTCGGAGGACTCTCGGTCGGCTTTCCCGACGCCGAGCACGCCACCCTCTGGGACTTCCCGCCGCAGGCACGGCATGCCTACCGGGACGCCCTGGACCTCGACGAGGTGACCTGGACCCGCGCCCGTGCCTGGGCCGTCGCGGTCGGCGTCAGCGGAGTCTCGTACTACTGGCACACGTTCCCCGCCTTCGTCGCGGAATGCCGGGCACGCCTCGAGGCGATCCTCACTGACGCCGCTGCGCGCTGAACGTCCCCGGTCCACGCTGCTCGCCCGCCAGTTGGCGGAGACCCACCGGGTGCGGTCGGCGGAGCCGGACCGGCCGCCCGCCCACCGGGCGTGGACCGCCGGGACCCGCACGGCCACGAAGGCTGCTTCCTGCACCGGGACTTCCATCCCGGAAACGCACCGGCGACGGGGACGACCTGCGGATCAGCGGGGTCGAGCAGCCGGCCTGGACCTGGCCCACGACCGCGCTCGCCCCGGACCCGGAACGAACGCGGAGAAGCTCGCCCGCCATCCCCAGGACGGGCCCCGCTACGGCTGAGGCTCCCCGCCGGCCGACGTCAGCAGGGCCATCTCGTCGTCCGAGAGCCGCAGGGCGCCGGCCGCCACGTTCTCGGTCAGGTGGGCCGGGTCGCCGGTGCCCGGGATCGCCAGTACGTGCGGGCCGCGCTGCAGGGTCCAGGCGAGCCGGACCTGCGCGGGGCTCGCGCCGTGGGCGCGGGCGACGGCGAGGACCTCGTCGCGCTCCGTGCCGCTCACGCCGGCCTCGCGCCCGGCACCCGCGACGGCGAAGAACGGCACGAACGCCACGCCCTGTTCACCGCAGGCGTCCAGGAACGCGTTGTGCTCGGCCGACGCCCCGACCCCGAACGGGTTCTGTACGCAGACCACCGGCGCGATGGCCTGCGCCTCGGCCAGGTGCCGCGGTTTGACGTGGGAGATGCCCAGGTGCCGGACGAGTCCGGCGTCCCGCAGTTCGGCGAGCGCCCCGAAGTGGTCGGCGAGGGAGCCGTTCTCCTGGCTCCGCGGCATCCGCAGGTTCACCACGTCGAGGTGGTCGCGCCCGAGTTGCCGCAGATTCTCCTCGACCTGGCCGCGCAGCTGCTCCGGCCTGGCCCACCACCAGTCCCCCGACGTGTCGCGACCCGGCCAGACCTTGGTGGTGATGACGAGGTCGTCCGGGTACGGCGCGAGCGCCCGGTTGATCAGCTCGTTCGCGGAGCGCGTGGACGAGAAGTAGAACGCGGCGGTGTCTATGTGATCGACCCCGAGCTCGACCGCCCGCCGCAGCACCGCGACGGCCCGGTCCCGGTCACTCGGACTCCCGTCCGCCTTCGCCGTCAGCCGCATCGCGCCGAACCCGATCCGGTTGACCTTCAGGTCCCCCAGCGTCCAACTCCCGGCCGCCGCCGCGTCGATCGTCTCCGAAGTCATCCCGGAAGTCTGCCACGCGGCCCCGCCGGTCTCCGGGGCCCGCCGGGTGCGGTCCGCGCGCCTCCGCCTCTGCAATCGCCGCCCGGTCGGCGGCAGTCCTACCGGACCCCGGTGCGCAACTGCGCGAAGGCCAGCTCCGCCGCCGCCAGCGCGTCCGGCGCCACGTCGGCCGCGGGCTCGCCCGACTCGATGCGGCGCCAGTTCTCCTCCGCGAGGATGCGCTGCACGGCCACGATCTGACCCGCCGCGAGGCGGGCGGGAAGCTCCTCCGCGCCCGCGCCGCGCAGTGCCTCCGCGAGCGCGTGCTCGGATCTGCCCCGGTAGGCATGGAGCCGTGCCACCAGGCTCGGGGTGCCGTAGAGCAGCCGGTGGAAGGCGCGTACGCCCGGTTCGTCGTTCAGGCCGGTCACCGGGTCGCGCCGGGACAGCCCGTCGAGGAAGTGGCGGCGCAGGGCGTCGAGCGGCGCGACGCCGGCCGGACGGGCCGTGACCACGCGGGCGGCCTCGTCCTCGTGGTCGGCGAACCGGTGCAGCGCGAAGTCCTCCTTGGTGGGGAAGTACCGGAACAGCGTCGGCTTCGAGACGTCCGCCGCGGCCGCGACCTCGGCGACGGAGACGGCGTCGAAGCCCCGTTCGAGGAAGAGCGCGATCGCGGCGTCCGAGATCGCCCGGTACGTGAGGCGCTTCTTGCGCTCCCGCAGCCCCATCTCGCCGCTCACGCCGCACCGCCCTCCCCGGGCGCGGCGCCGCCGGCCCGGCCGTCGCACGCTTCGCCATCGCCCCGCGCGCGGCTGTCGATCAGCATGCCGACCCCGTCCAGCAGGCGCTCCAGGCCGAAGACGAAATCGAAGTCCTGGGTGTCCGGCTCGTACATCACCTTCGATTCGAGCAGCCGGGCGAGCGCCGGATAGCGCTCGGGGTCCGCGAAGCGCTCCAAGGTCTGCCCGTAGCGGCGCATGACGGCCTCGGGCGGCTCGCCGCTCGCCGCGATCGCCGCGCCCAGGTCCGCCATCAGCATGGCCTCGTTCCGCACGAAGCCGCCGACCAGCAGGATCACGGAGAGCTTCTCGCCCTCGTCGAGGCCCGTGCCGGCCAGGGCGGCGAGGCCGCGGTCCCACCAGGCGACCGAGTTGGGGGTGGCCGGCGGGCCGGAGATGGGGATGCGCAGCACCCACAGATTCCGGTGGAACACCTCGCGCTGCGCCCGGGCCCAGGCCGTCAGCGCCTCGCGCCAGCCGGTCCCCGGCGGGGGCGGGGCCGGCGGCAGGCCGACGGCCGCCTCCTGCATCAGGATGTAGAGCTCGTCCTTGGCGGCGACGTACCGGTACAGGGACATCGTCGAGACGCCCAGCTCCTTGGCGACCCGCCCCATGGAGACCGCGCCGACCCCTTCGGCCGACGCGAGGGCGACGGCTGCCGCCACGATCCGCTCGATGCCGATCCCCGGTTTGGGGCCCTTGCCCGGCCGCTCCCGCAGCCCCCACGCCGCCTCGATGCTCGCGGGCAGCCCGGTGCCGGTCCGCGCACCTCCCGGGCCGCGCCCGCGTCCGTCGCCCGCCATCGCCTCCGCCGCCCTCTGACCGCTGCCTCGGTGTCGCCGCCGTCTTCTCGTGCTTGACGTACATCCTAGTAATGCGTAACCCTTACGCAGTAGCGCGTATCCCATACGCAGAAGGAGTCCGCCGCCATGAGCACTCACCGACCGCCGCCCCTCGCCGCCACGAAACCGGCCACGACGCCGGCCACGAAACCCGCCACCACCCCGACTGCCGCACCGGCCCCCGGCGCGGCCGTCGACGCACGCGGCCTGCGCAAGACCTACGGCAAGGTCACCGTGCTCGACGGCGTGGACCTGCTGGTCGAGCGCGGCAGCGTCTTCGCCCTGCTCGGGCCGAACGGCGCCGGCAAGACCACGATCGTGCGGATCCTCGCCACCCTCACCGCCCCCGACGCCGGACGCGCCCGGGTCGCCGGACACGACGTGACGGCCGAACGCGGCCGGGTACGCCGGGCCATCAGCCTCACCGGCCAGTTCGCGGCGGTCGACGAGAAGCAGACCGGTGTGGAGAACCTCCGCATGATGGGCCGCCTCAGCGGCCTGTCCCGCCGGGCCGCCCGCCACCGCGCCGCCGAACTGCTCGAACGCTTCGACCTCACCGGCGCCGGCGACCGCCTCGCGGTGACGTACTCCGGCGGTATGCGCCGCCGGCTCGACCTGGCCGCCGGGCTCGTCGGCGAACCGGAGGTCGTGTTCCTGGACGAGCCGACGACCGGCCTCGACCCGCGCAGCCGCCAGGAGCTCTGGCAGGTGGTGCGCGGCCTCTCCGCCCGCGGCACCACCGTCTTCCTCACCACCCAGTACCTGGAGGAGGCCGACCGGCTGGCCGACCGCATCGCCGTCATGGACGCCGGCCGCATCGTCGGCGAGGGCACGGCGGCGCAGTTGAAGGCGACGGTCGGCGGCCACCGCCTGGACCTCGTCTTCACCGACCCGGCCGCCTACCTGCGGCACGAGGACCGGGCCGTGCACCGCTCCCCCGAGACCCTCACCCTCGGTGTGCCGACGGACGGCTCGGCCGCCCTCGTCCGCGCCCTGCTCGACGAGATCGACCCCGAGCGGCGGGACGTCGCCCGGTTCTCCCTGCACACGACGACGCTCGACGACGTGTTCCTGTCCCTCACCCGTACCGGCGCGCGCCGCCAGGAGGAGCACACCCATGTCTGAGTCCCCCGGCGCCGCCGGCCTGCTGACCCCCGCCCTCACCATGACGGGCCGCTGCGTCCGCCTCAGCCGCCGCAACGTCGACGCCGTCATCACCTCGATGATGCTGCCGGTCATGCTGATGCTGGTCTTCGTCTACTTCTTCGGCGGCGCGATCAACACCGGTACGCAGTACGTCAATTACGTCGTACCCGGCATCCTCGTCCTGTGCTCCGCCTTCGGCTCGGCCGGCACGGCGGTCCGGGTCAGCGAGGACATGAAGGGCGGCATCATCGACCGCTTCCGCTCCCTCGACGTGAGCGCCACGTCGATCCTGGCCGGCCATGTCGTGGCCAGCACCGTGCGCAACCTCTTCTCGACCGCGCTCGTCCTCGGCGTCGGCCTCCTCATCGGCTTCCGCCCCTCGGCGCCCCTGACCGGGTGGCTCGCCGCCGGAGGCATCCTGGTCGTGTTCCTGGTGGCGCTGTCCTGGCTCTCGGCGGCGGTCGGCCTCCTGGCGAGGACGCCGGAGGCGGCGGCGGGCTTCACCTTCTTCATGATGTTCCTGCCCTATCCGAGCAGCGCGTTCGTCCCCATCGAGACGATGCCGACCTGGCTCCACGGCTTCGCCGACCACCAGCCGGTCACCCCGCTGATCGAAGCCCTCCGCGGCCTCCTCCACGACCAGCCGGTGGGCTCCGCGCCCTGGCTGGCGCTGGCGTGGTGCGGCGGAATCCTCGCGGTGGCGGTGGCGCTGTCGGGGGTGCTGTTCAAGGTGCGCACGGCGTGAGACCAGGCCCCGTCGGTCACGTCCCGCCGGCGGTCTCGGCCAGTGCCCGCGCTATCCGCCGCCCGCTCGGCGCCCGCCGGGTCCCGAGCGGTCCGCGCGCCGCCCGCAGTACGGACTCGATCCCGGCCACGATCCGGTCGCGTCCCGCCCTGTCCGGGCAGCGCGAGAAGTCCGACGCCAGTCTGATCACATCGATGTGGACCGACTGCAGCCGCTCGAAGTCGAGATAGACCCTCAGCGCCCGGCGGTGCCCCGCGAGCGCCGCGGGGTGCACATGGCGGAGGGCCGCACGCCAGGCCCGGTGCGCCGCCCGCCGCTCCGGCCATGTCGCGTACCGCATCCGGGCCAGGTGCGAGGCCAGCTCGTACACGGGGTCGCCGAACAGGGCGAGTTCCCAGTCGATCAGCGAGAGCCCGCCGTCGGGGCCGACGATGAGGTTGCCGCGGTGGATGTCGGTGTGCAGCAGCACGAAGGGGCGCTCGCCCAGCGGGTCCGCGCGTTCCAGCAGCCGGGTGAAGGCGCCGTCCGGGACCCGGAGTGCGGCGAACAGGGCCTGGTGGTCCTTGCCGTGCCGCCCCTTCACCTCGCTCTCGGTGAACTCGACGAGCGTGCGCAGAAAGCCGGCGCAGTCGCCGTCCTGCGGCCAGTCGTCGGGGCAGGCGGGCAGCAAGGCCGGCGGAACGGCGGCCAGCTCCCGGAAGATCCCGCCGAGCGAGTCGATGCACGCGCGCCCGACCGGGGCGTCGCGGCCCACCAGGTCGGCGAGCGACCGGCCTTCGGCGAACGAGTGCACGGTGAAGCCCGGCCGGTCGGCGAGCACCCGGGGGCTGCCCGTCACCCGGCCGCGGATGGCGCCGAGTATCTCCCCCTCGGGCCATATCCGTAAGTTGAGCTGGGCGGCCTCGGTGATCGGGGTCCGGAACTTCACGATCGTGCCCGCGGGCAGCGCCACCGAGCGTGCCGGGCCGGAGGGCAGCCGCACGCAGTGATTGCGGTGGTAGTAGCCGGTGAGCGGAACCCCTTCAGCGGCCGTCCGGTACAGCGAGACCCAGTTGTCCACGACACGGCCGGAGTCGCTGCGCGCTACATCGGGCATGCGGCTCCTGCGGTCTCAGGTCCGACGACACCGGCGGCGGGCCGTCCCCGACCGCCGATCATCTTCATACCCAGCAGTAGCCAGAGGCTCAAACCCGCCGCGACGCAACAAAGTCCGGAAGCAGGAATGTCATGTCGGGCACGGCGTGCGCGACATCGACCGGCTGCGGACGGCGCCATCTGCCTTTGTCGGGGTGGACGCCGACGAACGGCATGCCGACGCGTTGCGCCGCGCCCGCGTCGGCCCGCGAATCGCCGACCATCACGCTGTCGGCGGGGCGCACGCCGGCGCTGTGCACCACCTGAAGCAGCCCGAACGGGTTCGGCTTCATCAGGTCCGGCTCTTCGGGCCGGCCGACGACACCGGCGGTGATGTGCTTCTCGAGGTCGTGGCGTTTGAGGAAGGTCTGCACCGCGAGTTCGCAGTTGTTGGACACCACGGCCGTCTCCTTGCCGAGGCCGGCCAGTTCCTCCATCACCGCGGCGGCTCCCGGCATACGCGTGGCCGACTCGGCGGCCGCCACCTCCTCGGCGTCCAGCCGTTCCCTGACGGCGGCCACCAGGGCGGGAGCAGTGTCCCGGTGGGCGGCGTGGAGCCGGGTGAAGACGACGAGCGGATCAGTCAGGCCGGTGACGCCCGCCCTGCCGCATGCCTCGGAACCGGCCAGTTCGCTCAGGCGCTCCGCGATCCTGTCGGCCGGGCTGCGGACGAACAGATCGCACACGATCTTGTCGAAGTCCAGGACGACCAGTGAAGCCCCGGAGAGCAGGCCCCATGCCGGGTTCCCGCCGTCGCCGCCGGTGCCTGTTTCAGGCCAGGGCTCGGTGTCCACACTGGTGTTGGTGTTGGTGTCGGTGGGTGGCACGATCAGTCGCCGAAGTCCGCATCCTGGGCCAGAAGGTCCCAATAGGAGTCGAAGAAGGTCTGCGCCGTCTCCACCTTCAGTGCCTGGTCAGGCTTGGAATACGGAAAGAGCGTCGCGCCGAGTCCGAGAGAGTTGAGGGTTGTGCCCTCGTCCTCCTCGCCCTCGACCGGGTCCGGATCCGTGCCCTCCAGGGTGTAGTAGCCCTCGAGCAGCAGATCCTTGTTCAGCAGGTACATCTTGCCGGTCGGCGTCAGTGGCACGGTCCTGATGCGGACCGAGACCTCCGGTACCAGCCGCTGCCGCTTCAGCGTACGCAGTTCGTACCGCAACGACCTGGAGCACTGGATCAATGTGTCACGATGCCGCTGCCGCGGCCGTTCGTCCTCCGGGTCGGCGAGCGACGCCGGGAAGGCGAGCCGGATCTTCGGGTCGGGGACCATCAGGCGCAGCGAGATGCTCTGCGGCCGGATCACGCCGTCGTGGATCCGGGTGACCTGGGCTCCGAGATGCCGGTTCATCGTCTCCGAGGTCAGGGAGAAGACGTCCATGGTGATGTGATCGGCCTCGAACGCCGCCTGCAGGTGGGGCCGGAGCGTCTCCAGGGCGGGCAGCGCGGGGCCGGACGGCCGGTGCGGGACGGAGGGCTCTGACCGCTCCTCGGCAGGCAGGACGCGGGCCCCGCTGCCCTGGCGGGACTCGATCAGCCCCTCGTCCCTCAGCAGGCGCAGCGCCGCAGTGACCGTCGCACGGGACACGTCGAAGTCGTCCACCAACTGACGCTGCGTGGGAAGCAGTTTCCCGGCCCGGTAGACGCCGTCGCGGATGCGGGTCCGCAGCTCCTCCGCGACGTACTCGTACTTCCTGCTGTCGCCTGCTTGTCCGTGGGTTGCCACACCATCACCGTACAACTACACGCAGCCCAGCCGTAATTGACTTGACGAAGTCCATAAGACCGGTCCAATTTCAGGAAACGGACACATCCCGGTCAATCAACTTGACCGATAGTCGTACAAGTTTACCGACATACAAGAAGTGGGAAGACAAGTCCTAGGCCAACTCCCCGAAATTGACTGGAAGTTGGCTGCTCGAGCGAACTTCCACGGGGCGCCCCAGCCAGTGACAACGGCGTGCGGGCAGAAGGCGCTCCCCACCCTTTTGAAGGAGGGGACCCCCATGCCTCTGATCGCACTTGTACTCGCAACCTTCGCCCTCGGCTTCGAGCAGCTCGTCCAGTGGAAGTACGGCGCCATGGGCGTGGTGGGTCTGGCCATGCTGACCGTCGGGCTGAAGGCCAGGAGCACCGCCTGCACCGTCATCGGATCGGTCATCCTCGTCCTGCTGCTGACCCAGCCCGGTCAGTGACCCGCGGGGCCGGCGGCCGGCGGCCGCCGTAGAAACGGACCCGCCGGCCGGCGGCCCTGACACGGACCCCGGCCGCCGCTCAGAACACGTCCGGGCACCACGGCCGCCGCGCCGTGCGGAACAGCGTGTCCGCCAGGGCGACCGCGCCCGGACGGTGCTCGTCGACCCGGCCGAGGGCCGCGAGGCGGGACGCGGACTCGTCGCCCAGGCAGAGCGTAGCCAGCACCCGCACGTCCAGCGTCAGGTCCGGCGACTGCGAAGTCGGCACGCAGGCGGCGCCGGACGGGGACGCGTCGAGCCGGAAACGGCCGCCGGCGAGCGACGCGGAGTCCTGCACGTCGAGGACGAGGCTCCCGGACGTCGCGTACGTACGGGACTCCAGCGCCGCCGGGACGTCCAGCAGCCGCAGCCACAGGAAGTCCGCATGGGTGACGACGCGCGCCGCCCGCGGGTCGGGCAGGAGGTGGGGCAGCAGGTCGTCGGGGGCGCGGTAGCCGGTGCGGACGGTGGTGATCCAGTCGACCGAGCAGACGAAGTGCCACAGGGCGCGCTCGGCGCCCGGGGTGAGCGCGATCAGGTCGCGCACCGTGGCGGTGTTCAGGGGCTGCTTGCCGTCGCCCCACTTTTCGTCCGCCACATACGTCAGCAGCCCCTCGACCGTGCCGTCCGCCGAGCGGTACACCGCGTAGAACGGCTCCGTCCACGGAAACGCGGGCATCCGCACCGCACCGGTGTTGACCTGCCACCAGCGCTCGTCCCGGTCGACCACGCCGTGCTGTGCGGCCGCCAGCCGCCGGTGGAGCTCCGGGCCCAGCTTGCGTACGTCCGTGCCGTCGACCAGGTCGACCCGGCCGCCGTCGTCCGGGCCCGACCAGCGCGGGTCCAGGCCGGTTCGGGGGACGTCCACGGACCACTCGACGGTCGTGGTGGCCGGGCCGTAGCCGTACCTGCCGTAGATCGGGTACTCGGCGGCGATCAGGGTCGAGACGACCTCGCCGCGCTCCTTCGCCTCGGCCAGCTCGGCCTCCATCATCCGGCTGAGCAGACCGCGGCGGCGGTGCGTCGGGGAGACGGTGACGTTCGAGACGGCGCTCGCCGCCGGCCGGGCGCCGCCGGCCATGGTGAGTTCCTGCGCGAAGGAACGGTACGTCGCCACACACCGCCCCTCGTCGAACGCGCCCCGGACCCGGCCGAGGTCCATGCTCGCCCGGCGCTCGGTGATCTCCTCGTCGGTGAACACCGGAGGCCGCAGAAAGCCGGTGGACAGCGCCCTGAGCCAGTCGGGGAACTCTGATTCGGTGACCAGGCGGGTTTCGACGCTCATGCCGCCACGCTAGGCAGACGGGCAAGCGCCCCGCATCCGGTTTTCCACCACCCCGGAACGGCTCAGAACGCCGCCCGGATCGAGCCGACCTCCACGCCGCCGCCGAGCAGCGGCATGTGCCCGATCCGGTCGACCACGGGCGCGTCGACGCCCATCAGCCGCAGCGCCCGCGCCAGTACCGGGCCCAGCGCCCGGGTCGCACCGTCGTCGATCTTGAAGGCCAGCGCCCGGCCGTCGGGCAGCGCGACCGCCTGTACCGCCTCCGCGCCCATCTTGGAGAGCGTGCCGGGCACCTCGCGCATCAGCCAGGTGTCGGGGCGGCGGGTACCGGCGACGTACTCGGGGTGGGCGCGCATCGCGTCCGCGACCCGGCGCTCCGCCGAGCCGGGCCCGGCGAGCACGAAGTGCCTGAAGGCCCGGGCCAGGCCGGTCAGCGAGACGGCCATCAGCGGGGCGCCGCAGCCGTCGGTGCCGACCGCGGAGACCGGCTCGCCCGCGGCCTCCTCGACCACGGTGCGGACCAGTTGCTGGAGCGGATGCGCGGGGTCCAGGTAGTTCGTACGGTCCCAGCCGTTCACGGCGCACGCCGCGAGCATGGCCGTGTGCTTGCCGGAGCAGTTCATGGTGACCTTGTCCCGTACCTGGCCCGCGGCCAGGTACGTCTCGGCCTCCGCCGGGTCCAGCGGCAGGTCCGGCGGGGTCTGCAGCTCGTCCGCCGTGATCCCGTAACCGGCCAGCATCTTCCGTACGAGTTCGAGGTGGAAGCCCTCGCCGGAGTGGCTGGCGGCGGCGAGCGCCAGCCGCTCCCCGTCGATGTCGAGACCGGCGCGCAGCACGGCCGCGGCCTGCATCGGCTTGTTGGACGAGCGCGGGAAGACGGGCAGTGCCGGGTCGCCCACGGCCGTCTCCACGCTGCCGTCGGCCGCGAGGACGACCAGCGAGCCCCGGTGGTGCCCCTCCACGAAGCCCGATCGGACGACCTCGACGAGAACCGGCGGCGCCGGCGGTATGGCGGTGGCGCTGGAGGAGGACAGGGAGGACATCGGCGGCCTTCCGGGGCAGGGACCCGCGCCGGACGGCCGCCTCGGCGGGATGACCCCGGCCGGCCTCAGGTGAGCAGGTCGTCGACTTGTGCTTCACCTTCACGGTACCTGCGGGCGATCTCGGCACTGCAATCGTCGGCGGTCCGCTGCAGCAGCCGGCGGCGGTGCGAGACGTGCTCCTCGTAGCCGAGCAGCCGGGCCATCGCCGACCGCAGCTCCTCGTCCGTACGGGCCTCCAGGTCGGAGAGGCCGACCTCGTCGAGCATCTCGGACGCGAGCCGCCGGTACTCCTCGCCGTGCGGCGTGGAGAGCGTGACGTGCCGGGCCGAGGAGCCGCGCCGGGAGGGCGCGTCGGCGAGGAACAGCCGGTCGCCGACCAGCCGGTCGACCACCGGCGTGCCGGGCGCCCCGGGGTCGCTGCGGCGGGCCAGTTCGGCCCGCAGGATGTCGACCCGGCCCTGGACCAGTCTCCGGACATAGCTCAGGTCGGCCTCGTCGCGCTGCGCGTCGCGGCGCAGTGCGCGCAGCTCGGGCAGGCGCAGGGCGGTGAGATCGTGCTGCGGGTGCTCGGGCAGCTCCGCGCCGCTGCGCTGCCGCGGCGGCCGTGCCGTCCCGATGCCCTGCGGCAGGCTGGTCGGTACGGGACCGAGCGACTGCCCGGCGCCAGAAATGGTCATGTGCGTATGTCCGTCCCCTCGACCGGTGCACGGGCTCCCCGGGCCCGAAGGGCCGAGGGGTTTGCACCGCCTTGGTGCATGGTGCCACTCCGATACGTACCGACGCAGGCGTTCTGCACCCGTTCGGCCCTGAATGGCAGCCCGTACGGGCCCCGATAGGTTGCTCTCCATGCGAGCAGTGGTACAGAGGGTCGACGGCGCGAGCGTCGTGGTGCCCGGCGAGTCGGGACCGGAGACCGTCGGTGAGATCACCGGCGAGGGGCTGTGTGTGCTGGTGGGGGTCACCCACGAGGACACAAAGGAGAAGGCTGCCCAACTGGCCAGGAAACTATGGTCGGTTCGTATGCTCGAGGACGAGAAGTCCTGCTCGGACGTGGGCGCGCCGCTGCTGGTGATCTCGCAGTTCACCCTCTACGGGGACGCCCGCAAGGGCCGCCGCCCCACCTGGAACGCGGCGGCGCCCGGCCCGGTGGCCGAGCCGCTCGTCGACGAGGTGGTGGCGCAGCTGCGGGCGCTCGGCGCGCACGTGGAGACGGGCCGGTTCGGAGCGAAGATGCGGGTCTCGCTCACGAACGACGGCCCGTTCACCGTGCTGATCGAGGTCTGAGGCAGGACCTCAGGGCCTCAGGGCTCGACGACCGGCTCCTGTGCGGCGGCCGTGTCCCCGACCCGCAGTGCGGCGTCCACCGGCACGTTGCGCTTCACCAGCGCGAGCGCGATCGGCCCCAGCTCGTAGTGGCGGACGGCCGTCGTGACGAAGCCGAGCTGGCGGCCCTCCTCGCCCTCGGAGGCCAGGTGGACGGGCGTGCCGGGCGCGGGCAGGTGCACCTCGCTGCCGTCCAGGTGCAGAAAGACCAGCCGGCGCGGCGGCTTCCCCAGGTTGTGGACGCGCGCCACGGTCTCCTGACCGCGGTAGCAGCCCTTCTCCAGATGCACCGCGCTGCCGATCCAGCCCAGCTCGTGCGGGATGGTGCGGTGGTCGGTCTCGAAGCCGAGCCGCGGCCGGTGGTTCTCCACCCGCAGCGCCTCGTACGCGAGGATTCCCGCGGCCGGTCCGGTCCGCTCGGCGTACGCCTCGAGTTCGGCGCGCGGCAGGAACAGGTCCCGGCCGTACGCGGTCTCCCGCACGACGACGCCGTCCGGGACCTCGGCGATGGACCCGGCCGGCAGATGGACGACCGCGATGTCGTCCGTACGGTCGGCGACCTCGGCCTTGTAGAAGAACTTCATCGACTCCAGGTAGGCGAGGAGCGCCTCGCGCGTGCCCGGTTCGACGTGCGCCCAGACCGTCTCGCCGTCGTCGACGAGATAGAGCGCGTGCTCGATGTGGCCGTGCGCGGAGAGGATCAGCGCCTCGGTGGCCTGTCCGGCGGGCAGCTCGCTCATGTGCTGGGTGACCAGCAGATGCAGCCAGCTCAGCCGTTCCTCGCCGGTGACGGTGATGACACCGCGGTGCGACAGATCCACGAAGCCCTGGCCGGAGGCGAGGGATCGCTGCTCACGGAACAGGTCGCCGTAGTGCGCGGCGACCCCTTCGTCACGCCCTTCGGCGGGGACCGCACCGGGCAGGGACAACAGAGGGCTGGTCGGTGACATGGCCCCAGCCTACGACTCGGCCCGCGCCGCCTTCACGGTGCAGTCGCGGCAGCGGCCGAAGATCGCGAAATGCTTCATGTCCGTCTCGAAGCCGAAGGTGTCGCGCAGCTTCGCGGTGAACTCCGCGGCGATCTCGACGTCCGCCTCGATCACGTCCCCGCAGTCGCGGCACACCAGGTGGAGATGGTGGTGCCGGTCGGCGAGGTGGTAGGTGGGCGCACCGTGCCCGAGGTGGGCGTGCGAGACCAGGCCCAGCTCCTCGAGCAGCTCCAGCGTCCGGTAGACGGTGGAGATGTTCACACCGGACGCCGTCCTGCGCACCTCACCGAGGATGTCGTCCGGAGTGGCGTGCTCGAGGGCGTCGACGGCCTCCAGGACAAGCTGGCGCTGCGGAGTCAGCCGGTAACCGCGCTGCCGCAGATCGCTCTTCCAGTCGGTGCTCACCACGCCCCCAGTGTAGGCAGCCGGGCCCGCCGCGTCCGGCTGCCGTCCGAAGAGGGCTACTGGAAAAAGGGGCCTACTTGAAGAAGGCGATGCCGTCGTCGGGCAGATCGCCGAGGTCCTTGGCCCACGACTCGACCTGCTCGGGCGTGACGACCTTCTTCAGGTGCGCCGACATGTACGGCCGCAGCGGCACCTCGGGGGTGGCCTTCTCACCGACCCACATCAGGTCGCTCTTGACGTAGCCGTACAGCCGCTTGCCGCCGGTGTACGGGCCGGAGGCCGCGGTGCGCGCGACGGCGTCGGTCGCCAGATCGATCTGCGGCTTCTGGTCTGCGAGCTCGCCGTACCAGATCTCCACGATGCCCTGGTCACGGACCATGACGACCTCGACCTTGCGGTCCTTGTCGATCCGCCAGTAGCCGCTCTCGCTCTCCAGCGGCTTGACCTTGTTGCCCTCCGTGTCGAGGACCCAGGAGTGCGAGACGTACTCGATGAAGTCCCGGCCGTCGTGGCTGAAGGTCACTGACTGGCCGAAGTTGCACTTCTCGGCGCCGGGGAAGTCCGAAACACCCGCGCCCTCCCAGGTGCCCAGCAGGAACGCGAGGGGGACGAGGTCCGGGTTCAGGTCGGACGGGATCTCGATCATGAGCAGCTCTGTCGATCTCTAGGGGTCGAGTGGTGCGGGAGGTGGTGACTACCGCTGGCCCTGGTACAGCTTCTTCACGGTCAGACCGGCGAAGGCGAGGACGCCGACGCAGACCAGAACGAGCAGAGCTTCGAAGAAAACGATCACGGGGTGCTCCTCGAATGAGCGTGAAGGCGAAAGCGGGCCGGCCCCCAGCTTAGTGCGCCGGGTTCCGGCCCGTTCCGTGAGGTCGCCCTCGCGTCGATCAGCCGAGGAGCTGGTTCTGCAGGACCACGGTCTGGTGGAAGGGGACGAGCGGCGCGGCGCCCTTCCGGGAGACCGCGACCAGGGCGACCGTGTCGCCGGCCATGATGTACGCGTGCCGGACGTGGACCGGGCCGCGGGGTGCGGCCTCGTCGTACACGTAGCGCTCGGTGGACGTGACCCGCGCCGCACTGTCGTACTTGGTGTCGAACGAGGACAGCTCCTCGACACCGGTCGGCCGCACCGTCGTGTCGGGCGCACCTCCCAGCTGCTCGCTGAAGAAGTGGCCGGCGAGCGCGGAGGTGTGGAACCGGAGCAGGAAGATCCGTGCCGACGTGCCGTCCGGCACCGACCAGCCGCGCGCCGCGATGTGGCGCAGACCGCCCTCGGTGAGCTGCTCGCGCAGCGCCTCGCGGTCGTCGGCGGCGTACTGCCCGAGGTACTTGTCGACCGGCACCCGGCTGCGCTCGCCGCCCAGGTCCGGCTCGGGCGTGGCGCCCGCCGGCGCCGGGAGCAGCAGTTGCTCCAGGTCGGCGTAGTGGATCTCGCCGAGGTTCTCCTGGGCGAAGGGGAGCGGGGCGCCGGGCGGCAGCGTGGGCCGGGAGAGCGGCGGATACTCCCAGCGTCCATCGCCCAGCGTGGAGAGGCCGGGTACGTCGGTGCGCTCCTGCTCGGCGATGCCGAGGGCGGCGCCGGTGCCGACCGCCGCGAAGACGACCACGGCGGCCGTCCACCGCAGCGCGGCCCGCAGCTTCCGCCGGTCCCGCGGCACGGAGGGCACGGGCTCGGGAGCGACGGGCTCGTAGGGGACAGGCTCGGAGGGGACGGGCTCGGGAGCGACCGGCCCGGAGGCGACCGGCCCGGAGGCTTGCGAGGGTGCCGCGTCCACGGGCGCCTCGGTAGACGGCGCCTCAGTAGACGCCGGCTCGGTGGGATCCGGAGGCGGTGTCGTGGTGGCGTTGGCGTCGGTCACACGGACTCCCCGGGCGAAGCGATGTGGTCGAGCTGATCGCGGACCATGTCGGCGATCGTCTTCTTGGGTAGCGACTTGTTGCCGTAGGCGTACATCGTCACCAGCACCTCGCCCACGTGGCCGCTGCACATCATGCCGTCGAGCTCGAGGTCCTTCGTCACGGGCATCAGATGGCATCGGGCGTCGGGGTGGCCCTCGATCTTCGGGCCCTTCCGGAACTTGTCGAGCGCGTCGGCAAGCGACTTCCGGAACGCGGCCAGATCGCCGACGGCCTTGGTGTTCTCCAGCTGCGTCAGACGCGTCTCCACCACGTACTCGGGGTACTGCGACGGGCGGTAGCTGCGCATGGCCAGGCCCTTGATACGAAGCTTCTCCACGGCCTTGTCGTGCTGCTTGCGCTGAGCGCTGGGCAGACCGCGCGACCCCTGCTTGACCAGCGCGACGGCGCGCTGCGCATCGATCACCGTGTCGTTGCCGTGTTCGTCGACGTCGGGTCCCAGCACCCAGGCCCTCGGCACCGGCAGCAGTTGGGCGGCGAGGCCGTCGGGTTCGAGCGACGGAAGGTCACGCTCGGGGTTCTCTGCGGGCTGGGCCCAGACGGTGGTGGGCGCGGTGCGGTCCGCGTCCTTCAGGACCGACCAGCCCCAGGCGCCCGCGCCGGCGACCAGCGCCAGGCTCACGGCGGTGGCGACGACGGCCACCGGGAAGCGGCGGCGCCGGGCGGGAGCGACCGGGGCCACCGTCGGTCCGCTCTGCTCGCCGGTCGCGTCGGCTACGCCGGCTTCGGGCTGCTCGGCGTGCGCGTACTCGTTCTCTACGGTCACAGTCGCTCCAACTGACGCTTGGCGAGCGACTTCAGTTCTTTCGCGTCGATCGGCCCCGAGTTGTTGTGGTAAGTGATCATCATCACGATGTCGCCTCGCCATGCCACCGCCCGGCCCTCGTACAAGGGCTCGTATCCGGCCTCGCGGTGCGGCTCGTCGAACACATAGGTGCGGCCGTTCGCGCTGCCGGGGATCGGCTCGCCCTCGTTGCCCGCCCAGTCGTCCTCGACCAGGTACTCGTGCTGGCCCTCGGCGAAGTCCTCCGCGTTGATCTTGGCGGTCTCCCGGAACTGCACCAGCCTGACGTCGACGTAGACCTCGCTGCCCTTCGACCAGGCGACGGTCGCGGACCGGCGGAAGTCGTGCCCGGCCAGGTCCTGGAACACCTCGTCCTCGTACTCGAACCACGTCGCGAACGCGTACAGGTCCTCCCAGCCCGGCTTCTGCTCGTGCTTCGTACCCTTCGGCTTCGGAACCAGCAGCTTCCGCAGATCACCGTCGGTCTTCACCCAGCGGTTCACCGAAACGGACCGTGCCGTGGTGTTCCTGTCCGCCTGGACCGGCTTCGGCGTCCTGATGTCCGGCTGCGACAGCGCCGGCAGCGGCGTGGGGTCGCGGTGGTACTGGACGGCGTATCCGGTGACCGTCCCCGCCACGACACCGAGCACCGCGGCGACGGCGATCAGCAGCGTGGTCCGGCCGCGCCGGCGCACGCGCGGCGCCGGTACGGCGGGTACGGCGGTCGCTTCCGGCTCGTCGAGCGGAGGCGTCGGCGGCGCCGGTGGCGCGTCGGGTGCCGGCTCCGGGTCCGGCGGCACGTGGTTGGCGTGCGTATCCAAAAGTGGCCCCCCTGAGACCTGAGGCACGGATTCCGTATCCGCGCCTCAGTGCAGACCGCGTGCGGATGACCATGGTTGTAACGCCGCGCATTACAGTTCGGCATATGGCGAACAAGCTCGTGATCAAGGTGACCGCCGGTGCCGACGCACCCGAGCGCTGCTCCCAGGCCTTCACGGTTGCGGCCGTGGCCGCGGCCAGCGGCGTGGAGGTCTCGCTGTGGCTGACCGGGGAGTCCGCGTGGTTCGCGCTGCCCGGACGCGCGGCCGAGTTCGAACTGCCGCACGCCGCACCGCTGCCGGACCTCATCGAGTCGATCCGGGCGAGCGGACTCATCACCCTGTGCACCCAGTGCGCGGCGCGCCGGGACATCTCGGAGAAGGATGTCCTCGACGGCGTACGGATCGCGGGCGCGCAGGTCTTCGTCAGCGAGATCATGCCGGAGGGCGTGCAGGCCCTCGTCTACTGACAAGGGCAGGCTGCTGACGCGACGACGGCTGCCGGCCCGGCCGGCTACGGGCCCGGCCGGCGGCGCTTGCCGTCGAGCTCGTCCCACCACTCGTCGGACTTCGGATCTCCGGTGGGGTCGTCCCACCAGCGGTCCTCGGGGCCGCGCCGGTTGGCGACCACGGCGGCGACCGGCGGGATGACCATGGCGACGAGGCACATGGCGACGGCGGCCGGCACGGACCAGAGCCGCACGACGGACCAGGCGGACACGAACAGGACGAGGCATCCGCCCATCAGCAGGAAGTAGTTGCGCCGCCGTCGCGCGTACATGTCCTCAGCGTACGACCGAAGGACCGCACCTCGTTCCCGGTAAGCGTCCAACCCCCAGGAGGTGCGGCCCTTCGGCCGGTCAACGGACTCAGACGGCGATCGCGACCTCGGCGAGGCCGCCCGTCTGCGCGACGACGGTACGGTCCGCCGTCCCGCCGGGAACGAGGGCGCGCACGGTCCACGTGCCCTCGGCCGCGTAGAAGCGGAACTGTCCCGTCGCGGAGGTCGGGACCTCCGCGGTGAACTCGCCGGTCGAGTCCAGCAGACGGACGTAGCCCGTCACCGGCTCGCCGTCGCGGGTCACCTGGCCCTGGATCGTGGTCTCACCGGGCTTGATCGTCGAGGCGTCGGGGCCGCCGGCCTGCGCTCCACACATGCTGTTCTCCTAGAGGAAGGTCTGGCGGGTTACTTGTTGGCGCCGAGCTCGATCGGCACGCCGACGAGGGAGCCGTACTCGGTCCACGAGCCGTCGTAGTTCTTGACGTTCTCCTGGCCGAGCAGCTCGTGCAGGACGAACCAGGTCAGCGCGGAGCGCTCACCGATGCGGCAGTACGCGATGGTGTCCTTCGACAGGTCGACCTGCTCGGCCTCGTAGAGGGCCTTGAGCTCCTCGTCCGACTTGAAGGTGCCGTCGTCGTTGGCGTTCTTGGACCACGGGATGTTGCGGGCGCTCGGCACGTGGCCCGGGCGCTGCGACTGCTCCTGCGGGAGGTGCGCCGGGGCGAGCAGCTTGCCGCTGAACTCGTCGGGCGAACGCACGTCGACCAGGTTCTGGGTGCCGATCGCGGCGACGACGTCGTCACGGAAGGCGCGGATGGAGGCGTCCTGCGGCTTGGCCTTGTAGTCGGTCGCCTCGCGGACCGGCACCTCGGCGACCAGGTCGCGCGAGTCGAGCTCCCACTTCTTGCGGCCGCCGTCGAGGAGACGGACGTCGCCGTGGCCGTAGAGCTTGAAGTACCAGAAGGCGTAGGAGGCGAACCAGTTGTTGTTGCCGCCGTAGAGGACGACGGTCGAGTCGTTCGCGATGCCCTTGGCCGACAGGAGCTTCTCGAAGCCCTCCTGGTCGATGAAGTCACGGCGGACCGGGTCCTGGAGGTCCTTGGTCCAGTCGATCCGGATCGCGTTCGTGATGTGGTTCTTGTCGTACGCCGAGGTGTCCTCGTCGACCTCGACGATGACGACCTTCGGGTCGTCGATGTGGGCCTCGACCCAGTCGGCGTCTACAAGGACGTCGCTGCGGCTCATGATGGTTCTCCTCCGGGGCAGTGTGCGGCGGTGGTGATGCGCGAGGGGTTGTGCGCAAGAGGTGTGCGGGTACGCGGAACGGCGTCGATCAGCACGGGGCGGCCCCGACGAGGTCGAAGGGCCTGGGATACGGGGCAGTGCTCCCGCTCAGACGGGGCGACAGAGCATGGCGGCGACGCGGCACAGGTCTACTGCCCGCCGCTTCGTGAGATCCGCCTGTCGCTGCTTCATGGGACCGATCGTAGGGACGAGTCGGGCACCGTGTCACCGGTGTGTCGTATGTTGAGACGCGATCGTCCACATTCCGATACGCAAGGGGGCGCGCGGCCTCCGGGCGAGCGCCGGGAGCGGCCTGCGTCACGCCGGCTTCTGCCCAGCGGACCAAGTCGTCTCACCATGCGGCCGGAGGCCGCGCTACGGGGCTCCGCGGCGCTCGTCGCGGCGGCTCTAGCCCGCCAGGGAGACGTCCTTGCCGGCGACCGTGATGACGACGCCCTCGGGCGTGGCCTCGACCTTCTCCAGGGTCAGGCCCGCCGGCAGCCCGCCCAGCCTCCGGTCGAAGTCCGTCTTCTTGCGGATCTCGCCCTCGAGTCCGGGGATCCCCTCGCCCGGCACCTTGTCGGCGCGCACCCTGATCGTGTTCCCGTCCACGATGCTCACGGTCGACACGACACTGCGGGTGATCTTCCCGACAAGCGGCAGCGTGACCGAACCGGTCACCTTCACCTTGCCGTTCCCGCCGTAGGCGACGGTGACATCGTCGTCGGCGGCCTTCGTCAGGTCCTGGTAGGTGATCCGGGCGGTGCCCTCGGCCCGCGCGGCGGTCGCGGTCGAGTACCCCTCGTCCACCCGGACATCGAACAGGTCCGCGGTCATCTCCTCGATCCGCACCGGCCGGCCCGCCGCCCTGGTCTCGATACCGGTGAGCTTGATCTCGACCTCGTCGAACTCCTTGGCAAGCGCCTGCGTCAGGAACGGGAAGCCCTTGACGGACACGTCCGTCGAGTCGGCCGTCCCCTCCTGGACCTTGATCCGGTCCGCGGCCTGGGACTCGGCCACATTGACCGCGATCCGGTCGGCCACGACGAAGAGACCACCGAGAACGACGGCGATGACGATCAGTATTCGCAGTGCACGCATGTGTTCGGTGTCCCCCACCTGTCTGGCCACGGACGTCCGTCGCCTGAATCAGTCCGGACGACACCTGCGCATTGATCGACGTCCGGCGGACGCGGATGGTTCCGTACCTGCCCGCCGGGCAGCCGGTCATGCGCCCGCCGCTACGCGAGTGCGCGGCCGATCAGATACACCGCGGGAGCCGCCGCCGTCAGCGGAAGTGCCACGCCCGCGGTCATGTGGACGAAGCGCGAGGGGTAGTCGTAGCTCGCGACGCGCAGACCGATCAGCGCGCATCCACCGGCGGCGAAGCCCAGCAGGGCGCCGTCGGCGCCCATGCCGGTGAGCGCGCCGGCCGCGACGCCCGCACCGGCCGCGGCCAGCAGGGACAGCACGACGGAGACGGCGCCGCCCAGCGGCAGCGCACGGGCGAGGGTGGCCATGGCGACGGCGATCGCACCGACGACCACCGCGTCGTCCGCGGCGGCGAGATGGCCGGTCGCGAGGATGGCGAAGGCCGCGGAGGCGACGGTCGCCATCAGCCCCTGCATCCTCTCGTCGGCCGCCGCCCGGCTGCGGAGCTGGAGGACGAGCGTGAGCAGCACCCACACACCGAGCGCGCCGATGATCGCGGTGGGGGCGTTCCCGTCGCCCGAGGCGAGCAGCGCCGCGTCGGCGGCGAGACCGCCGAGGAAGGCGAGGGCGATGCCCTGGCGGGCCGGCCACATGCCGTTGAGGCGGAACCAGCCCGCCGCCGTGACGGCCTGGAGCAGCACCAGCGGCACCAGCAGCGCGTACGGCCCGAGGGCCGCGCCGCCGGCGAGCAGCAGCGCCAGCGCGGCGGTCAGCCCGGCGGGCTGCATGCCCGGCGGGATGATCGGCGAGCGCCCCTCGGCACGGGCGCGCTGCGCGTCGGTGATCCGGGCGTTGCCACCGACCGTGGGCGGGCTGTAGCCGTCGGCGGGCACGGGCGCCGGTCCGCCGACGCCTCCCGCCGGTGCGGGAGCCTCCGGGGGCAGCGGCCGCCCCGCCGTGACGGGCCGCAGATACGCGGTCTCCTCGACGGCGGGACCGGAGGGCACGTGCTGTGCGGCGGGCTGTGCGGTGCCGTACGCGGCGGGCACGCCGTGCCCGTACGCGGGGTCGGCCGCGGGCTGCCCGTACGCCGGGTCGGCACCGAACGCGGCCTGCCCGTACGCCGTACCGGTCGCGCCCTGCGCCGGGTGCTCCGGTCGCACCACAGTCGGCTGGTACTGGGTGTCCCAGGTCTCGCCCTGCCACGTCTGCGGCGCCTCGTCGGCGGGGTGCAGCGGCTGCTGCCCGTACGGGTCCTCGTGGGGCGGCGGGTACGGCGACTGCCCGTACGGATACTGCTGATCGCTGCTCATGCTGTGCTGTTCACCCTCCTGCGAACGGCGGAAGCACCTCGACCGTGCCGCCCTCGGCAAGCCGTACGGTCTCATGACTCCGGGTGCCGACAGGGTCACCGTCGACGAGGAACGAACACCGCTGCAGTACGCGCGTCAGCTCCCCCGGATGCCGCTCGCGGACCGCGTCGAGCGCCTCCGCGAGCGTCGCCGCCGCGTACGGCTCCTCCGCGACACCGGCCGCCGCCTTGGCCGCGGCCCAATAGCGGATGGTTCCCGCTGCCATAGCGGCACTCCTCTCGTTCGTGTGCGCGCCGCTCACCATGATGGGCTATCCGGCGGTGAGCCAGTCCCCCAGGCGGGTCAGCAACTCCTCGCCCGCCGCGTTCTCTGCATGCCCCATGCCCGGCTCCAGCCACAGCTCGGCCGCCCCCTCGCCGGCCGCGGCGGCCAGCATCCGCGGGTGGTCGAGCGGGAAGTACGGATCGCAGTCGCCGTGCACGATCAGCAGCGGCGCCGGCGCGATCAGCGGCACGGACTCCACCGGGGAGAGGGGGACGGGGTCCCAGTCCCGGCGGTGGATACGCGTACGGAACCCGTACCGCCCGACGAACCGGCCCGTAGGCCGGGTGACCACCCAGTGGAGGCGCCGCATCGGCGCCGTACCGCGGTAGTACCAGCGGGCGGGGGCGCTCACCGCGGCGACCGCGTCCGTACGCGCCTCAGTGCGCCCCTCGTGCTTCTGTGAGCCGTAGAGCGCCGCGTGCCGCAGCGCGACCGAGCCACCCATGGAGAAGCCGACCGTCACCACCCGCCGGTGCCCGAGGGACCGCGCCCACTCGACGGCCGCCGCCAGGTCCAGCACCTCCCGGTCGCCCACGGTCGACCGCCCACCGGAACGGCCGTGTCCACGGAACGAGAAGGTCACGACCCCCGCGTACCGCCTGAAGGTCCGTGCGGCGCGGCGCACTGCGGGGCGGTCCACGGAGCCGGTGAAACCGTGCGCGACGACGATCGCGGTGTCCGTCGGACCGGCCGTCGACGGCTCGTGGAACGCCTCGATCCGGACCCCGTCCGATGTCGTCAGAGTTGCGCGCCGAGGTCTGGAAGTGATCCTTGATACGTCCACAGTGTGAAAACGGCCCTCTCCCACGGAACTCATGTGGGTTATTCTGCTGGGCAGAGGATCCGGGCAATGCAGCCCCCGGGTCCTTTTGTGTTTCCCGGCCGTTGTTACAGGCTGGTGAACAAAGCCTCACAAAGGCTCTCGGGCACGAGAGAGCCGCCGTACGAAGCAGTGCACGTCCTCGCAGGGACCGAGGAGGAACCGACGTCATGGACGAGCGATCCGACGAGCCAGGCCGATCCACCGAACGCAGGACGAACAGGGCAGGTGAGACGCGATGAGCTCTCTGCTGCTCCTCACGAACGCACTCCAGCCGTCGACGGAGGTGCTCCCCGCCCTCGGACTGCTCCTGCACAACGTACGGGTGGCCCCCGCCGAGGGGCCCGCCCTCGTGGACACCCCCGGGGCCGACGTGATCCTCGTCGACGGCCGCCGCGATCTGCCGCAGGTGCGATCCCTGTGCCAGCTGCTGCGGTCCACCGGGCTCGGCAGCCCGCTGATCCTCGTCGTCACGGAGGGCGGCCTCGCGGCCGTCACCGCGGACTGGGGCATCGACGACGTGCTGCTCGACACGGCGGGACCCGCCGAGGTCGAGGCGCGGCTGCGCCTCGCGACGGGCCGCCGGCAGATCACCTCCGACGACTCCCCGATGGAGATCCGCAACGGCGACCTGTCGGTCGACGAGGCGACGTACAGCGCGAAACTCAAGGGCCGGGTCCTGGACCTGACCTTCAAGGAATTCGAGCTGCTCAAATACCTCGCGCAGCACCCCGGCCGGGTCTTCACCCGGGCGCAGCTGCTCCAGGAGGTCTGGGGCTACGACTACTTCGGCGGCACGCGCACGGTCGACGTCCATGTGCGACGGCTGCGCGCCAAACTCGGCCCGGAGCACGAGTCGCTGATCGGTACCGTCCGGAACGTCGGCTACCGCTTCGTCGCCCCGGAAAAGGTCGAACGTGCGGCCGAAGAGGCCAAGGCGAAGGCGGCGGAGACCGTAGCCCGTACGGAGGACGGCCACGAGGTGGAGGAAGCGGCCGTACGCCCTGCCCAGAGGTAGGTCACCACGCGTAGACTTCGCGCGTGGCCAAGGTGACGCGGGACGATGTGGCAAGACTGGCGGGGACTTCGACCGCGGTCGTCAGCTACGTCATCAACAACGGACCCCGGCCGGTCGCCCCGGCCACGCGCGAGCGGGTACTCGCCGCGATCAAAGAGCTGGGGTACCGGCCCGACCGGGTCGCCCAGGCGATGGCGTCCCGGCGCACCGACCTCATAGGCATGATCGTGCCCGACGCCCGGCAGCCGTTCTTCGCGGAGATGGCGCACGCGGTCGAACAGGCCGCGGCCGAGCGCGGGAAAATGGTCCTCGTCGGCAACTCCGACTACCGCGACGAGCGCGAGGTCCACTATCTGCGGGCCTTCCTCGGCATGCGGGTCTCCGGACTGATCCTGATCAGCCAGGGCATGAGCGAGCGGGCCGCGGCTGAGATCGAGGCGTGGGACGCGCGGATCGTGCTGTTGCACGAGCGGCCCGAGGCGATCGACGACGTCGCGGTCGTGACGGACGACATCGGCGGCGCGCAGCTCGCCACCCGCCATCTGCTGGAGCACGGCCACGCGTACGTCGCCTGCCTCGGCGGCGTCGAGTCCACGCCGTCGGTCGGCGACCCGGTGGCCGACCACGTCGAGGGCTGGCGGCGGGCGATGCTCGAGTCCGGCCGGTCGGTCGAGGGCCGGCTCTTCCAGGCCCCGTACAACCGGTACGACGCGTACCAGCTCGCGCTGAAGCTGCTGGCCGGTCCGGACCGGCCGCCGGCGATCTTCTGTTCGACCGACGACCAGGCGTTCGGTGTGCTGCGGGCGGCGCGGGAGCTGCGGATAGACGTGCCGGGGGAGCTGGCGGTGGCCGGCTTCGACGACGTCAAGGAAGCGGCGCTGACGGATCCGCCGCTGACGACGATCTCCTCCGACCGGCCGGCGATGGCGCGCGCGGCGGTCGACCTCGTCCTGGACGACGGGCTCCGGGTCGCGGGCTCGCGTCGCGAACGCGTGAAGCTCTTCCCGTCGGGCCTGGTCATCCGCCGCTCCTGCGGCTGCGGCACGCAGCCGTAGCGGCGGCGCGGGCCGCGCGGGGGCCCGGGCCCAGCCCGGCTCGGGTACGTCCGGGCTGCGGGCCGGGGGACCGCTGCGCGGGGCTGTTCCCCTACCCTCCTCCTGCGGCCTGGCGGCCGCGGGGGGACCCCCACCTTCCCGTAACCGGGCTCTGCCCGGACCCGCGCCTCAAACGCCGACGGGGCTGGGTGTGGCCGGTCTCGTCGGGGCTTGCCCCCCACGCGGCGGAGCCGCACATCCGGTACAGCGGGAAGGGGCGGGTAGGGGAACACACCCGCCGCAGGCGGCACCTACCCGCACCGCTTACATCGGACATACACGGTTCTGCCGGACTTCTCAGCACCCCCTCAGACCGTTCTCATCCACGCCCCCGACAGTCGTCCCATGAGCACCCACTACCCGCCCCCGCCCCACTACCCGCCCACCCCCCACCGCGCCAGGGCCAAGCGCCCCGTCGCTCTCATCGCCGCCGTCGCGATCGTCTCCGCGGCCGTCGGCGGTGGCGCGTCCGCGCTGGTCGGTGGGCTCGTCGGCGAGACCGGCAGCAGCGGCCACAGCCCCGTCGCGACCGGCACCAACGTGTCGCAGAGCAGCAAGGGCACCGTCGCCGGCGTCGCGCAGGCCGTCTCGCCGAGCATCGTCGAGATCAGCGCCGCCTCGAACGCCGGCCGGTCCACCGGCTCCGGCGTGATCATCACGGCGGACGGTGAGATCGTCACCAACAACCACGTCATCTCCGGCGCCTCGGCCGTCAAGGTCCGGCTCAGCGACGGCAAGACGTACGAGGCGGACGTCCTCGGCACGGACCCCGCCAAGGACCTCGCCCTGATCAAGCTGCGGAACGCGTCCGGGCTGAAGGCCGCCACGCTCGGCGACTCGGGCAAGGTCAAGGTCGGTGACGAGGTCGTCGCGATCGGTTCGCCCGAGGGACTCACCGGCACGGTGACCAGCGGGATCGTCTCCGCCCTCGACCGGGACGTCACCGTGGCCAGGGACGAGGAGCGGCAGCAGGACCCGCGCCAGGGCTGGCCCTTCGAGTTCGGCGGGCAGGAGTTCAACGGGGACACCGGCGAGTCGACGACCACGTACAAGGCGATCCAGACCGACGCCTCGCTCAACCCGGGAAACTCCGGCGGCGCCCTGATCAACATGAACGGGGAGATCATCGGCATCAACTCCGCCATGTACTCCCCGAGCGCCGCCACCGGCTCCACCGCCGGCAGTGTCGGTCTCGGCTTCGCCATCCCGGTGAACACCGTCAAGGCGGACCTGGACAGCCTCCGTGCCGGCGACAGCGGCAGCAACGCCGCCGGTACCTGAGCGCGTGCGAGGCTTGGCCCATGACTGAAGGCGAGCGCGAGCGCATCCTGATCGTCGACGACGAGCCCGCCGTGCGCGAGGCGCTGCGGCGCTCCCTTGCGTTCGAGGGGTACGACACCCAGGTCGCCGTCGACGGCGTCGACGCGCTCGCCCGGGCGGAGGCGTACGCGCCCGACCTGATCGTGCTCGACATCCAGATGCCCAGGATGGACGGGCTGACCGCGGCCCGCCGGATGCGGGCCGGGGGATCGACCGTGCCGATCCTGATGCTCACGGCCCGCGACACCGTCGGCGACCGGGTCACCGGTCTCGACGCCGGCGCCGACGACTACCTGGTCAAGCCGTTCGAACTGGACGAGCTGTTCGCCCGTATCCGCGCCCTGCTGCGGCGCAGCTCCTACGCGGCCGCGGCGGCCGGCGCGGAGACCGCGGAGGACCATGTGCTGGCCTTCGCCGACCTGCGGATGGACCTCGCGACCCGCGAGGTCACCCGCGGTACGCGCAGGGTGGAACTGACCCGTACCGAGTTCACGCTGCTGGAGCTCTTCCTCGCGCACCCGCGCCAGGTGCTCACGCGGGAGCAGATCCTCAAGTCCGTCTGGGGTTTCGACTTCGAGCCGAGCTCCAACTCCCTGGACGTGTACGTCATGTATCTGCGGCGCAAGACGGAGGCGGCCGGCGAGCCGCGTCTGGTCCACACGGTGCGCGGCGTGGGGTACGCGCTGCGCACCGGCCCGGAGTGACCTCGTGACGAACAGGTTCCACGCGCTGCCCCTGCGGACCCGGCTGGCGCTGCTGGTGGCGACGGCGGTGACGATCGCGGTCGCGGCCGTCTCGACGGTGTGCTGGTTCGTCGTGCACGACAAGCTGTACGACGCCGTCGACGACAAGCTGCTCACCAGGAGTGAGACCCTGGACCTGCGGGCCGTGGCCGTCGCGGCCACGCTCCAGAGCTGCCCGCAGGCGGCCGCCCCGCAGGACCAGTTCGCCCCGCCGCGCGACTACTACTTCCAGCTCGTGCGGACCGCCGACGACCGGCCGTGCGTCTTCCCCGTGGACTCCGTCGGAACGGTCCAGGTCGAGGAGAGCGACCAGCAGGTCGCCCGGCAGGCGGATCCGGAGATCCTGAGCTACCGCGACGGCACGGACACCGACGGGCGGCCCGTGCGCGTGCTGACCGTCGCCGCGTCCGTGGACACGGGAAACGCGGTCGTCCGGGACACCGCCCTGATGATCGGCGTACCGCTCGCCGACACCGAACGCACCCTGAACGACCTGGCCCTGCTGCTGCTCGCCGTGTCGGGCGTCGGCGTGGTGGGCGCGGGGGTGGCGGGGCTGGCCGTGGCCCGCACCGGTCTGCGGCCCGTCGACCGACTGACCGGCGCCGTCGAGCACGTCGCCCGCACCGAGGACCTGAGCGTACGCATCCCCGTCGACGGGGAGGACGAGATCGCCCGGCTGTCCCGGTCGTTCAACGCGATGACCGCCGCGCTCGCCTCGTCGCGCGATCTGCAGAAGCAGCTGATCGCGGACGCAGGCCACGAGCTGCGCACGCCGCTGACGTCGTTGCGTACGAACATCGAGCTGCTCGCCCGCAGCGAGGAGACCGGCCGGGCGATCCCGGCGGACGACCGGCGGGCGCTGCTGGACTCGGTCAAGGCGCAGATGACCGAACTGGCCGCGCTCATCGGGGATCTGCAGGAGCTGTCCCGGCCGGACGTGGGAGCGAGCGGCCGGGTGCAGGTCGTGGCGCTGCACGAGATCGCGCGGACGGCTCTGGACCGCGCACGGCTGCGCGGGCCCGAACTGACCTTCACGGCCGCGCTGGAGCCGTGGTACGTCCGGGCCGACCACGCCGCGCTGGAGCGGGCGCTGGTGAACGTCCTGGACAACGCGGTGAAGTTCTCGCCGCCCGGCGGCGAGGTCGAGGTGGGCCTGCGGGCGGGCGAGCTGTGGGTGCGGGACCACGGGCCGGGCATCCCGCCGGAGGAACTGCCGCATGTCTTCGAGCGGTTCTGGCGCTCGCCGTCCGCCCGGGCGCTGCCCGGTTCGGGGCTCGGGCTGTCGATCGTGGCCCGTACGGTACGGGAGGCCGGCGGCGAGGCCGTGCTGACGCCCGCGGAGGGCGGCGGCACCCGGGTCGCGATCCGGCTGCCGGGCGCGTCGAGCCCGCCACCGTCCCTCCCCGACGGGCCCGTCCTTGACGGAGCCCCCTGAGGCGCACCGCCCGGCCCGCCCGCTACGGTCGTGTACATGCAGCCTCAGCAGCCGTACCAGAGTCCCGTCCCGCCGCCTCCGCCCGCGCCGCCCGTCGCGCCGGCCCGCAGCAGAGGCCCGCTGGTCACCGCTCTGCTCGTCGGACTGCTGGTCGGGGGTGCGGGCGTGGGTGCGGCCTGGGCGCTGACCGGCGGCACGTCGGGCGGGGGCAGCGCCGCCGACGACGCCCGGGGCGCCTGCGACGCGCTGGCCGGCTTCGACGAGTCGAAGCTGGCGACGAAGGGCAAGGAGGGCGAGCAGGCGATGTACCGCTTCGCGGGCGCCTTCGACCTGGCCACGGCCGCCGCCCTGGGCGACTCCTCGTACGAGCCGCTCAAGGAGGCCGTCACCCGGGCGCACCACCGTCATCGTCAGGTCTTCGAGGTCGACGCCGATGTGAAGAAGGACCTGGCCAAGGCCCGCGGCATCTGTGCCGACCTCTGACCCTCCCTCAGCCGTTGTGCCGGATGAGTGAATCGACCAGCCCGGCCCGGGTGTTCGGGAAGTCCGTCGCGACGATGCCGAGGCCGCGCCAGCCGCGCGCCTCCGGGCCGTCGAGGAACGCGTGGACGCGCGGGTTGAGATCGTCGGAGTTCCAGCGCGGCGGCAGATACGCGGACGTACTCACGTAGTTGACGAACAGCTTGCCCGGCTGCTGCACCGCCCTGCGGAAATGGGCCTCGACCTTCGGGTACTTGTCCCAGGGCGGCGCGTTCCAGTCGTCCTGGATGTCGAACAGCGCGCCGTCCCCGTAACGGACGCCCGGCAGGCCGCCGTTGTCGCCGAGGAGCACCACCCGTCCGCGCGCCTCGCCCAGCGCAGGGATGCCGGGGCCGATCCAAAAGAGCGGGCGCCAGCCGCGGGCGTCGAGGTAGTCGTCGAAGATCGCGCGGAAGGTGGCGTCGCCGTCCTGCGAGTACTCCTGCTTGACGCGCATCAGCACCGTCTCCGACGGGTGCGCGGCGAGGAAGTTCCAACAGGCGACGAGGACGTCGCCGAACATCATGTTCTGGTACGACGGCCCGTGGTGGATGGCGAACGAGCCGCCGGTGACCCGGCACCGGATGTCGAGGAAGCGGATGCCGCTGTCGAGCTGCTCAGCGATGGTGGTGTTCTGACACTCGCTCCACAGCCCGCCGAAGCGGGCGCCCGAGTCGTGGGTGCCGGGGATCGTCAGCCGTTGCAGGGGGGTCGAGTCGGCCGCGCCGGCCATCCAGTCCTGTGCGGACAGGACGCGGCGCGGTGCGGCGGCGGCGTGGGGGGCGCCGATGAGGGCGGTGGCGGACAGGGCCGCAGCGCCCGCGAGGAATCTCCGTCGGTCCATGGCGGGGAGTATGACGCGAGCACGACAACCACCGCCAGAGCCCGGACGCCGAACGCTCCCCAAAGGTCTGGACCGGCCGAGAACCGCCCCCGGAAACGCGGACGGGAACGCCGACGGGGCGGCAGGCCGTTCGGCCCACCGCCCCGCCCGTGCTACTGCCCGACGTCCTACTGCACGACCGTGATCCGGTCGGCCTTCGGCGGCGCGATCGGCGCCTCTGCCGAGGAGTTGGCCGCCAGGTAGGCGTTGAAGACGTCCAGGTCGGAAGCGCCCACCAGCTTGTTGGTGTGCTCCTTCAGGACCGGGAAGCCGTCACCGCCGCCCGCGAGGAACTCGTTCATCGCGACGCGGTAGCTCTTCGACGGGTCGATCGCCTCGCCGTTGAGCTTCACCGAGTCCACGACGATCCGGTCCGCGCCGGTCTTCGTCAGGTCCAGGGTGTAGGTGAAGCCCTCGGACACCTGAAGGATCTTCGGCGACGCCTCGTTCACGCCGCTGACCTGCTGCTGGAGCGTGGTGATCAGCTGAGCACCGGTCAGGTCGACGACGTTCATCATGTTGGTGAACGGCTGGACCGTGTAGGCCTCGCCGTACGTCACCACACCGTCGCCCTCGCTGCCCGACGCCTGGTAGACCAGGTCCGAGCGGATGCCGCCCGGGTTCATCAGCGCGAGCTGCGCGCCGCCCTTGTCGGCCGGGGCGAGGCCCGCGAGCTGGGCGTCCGCGATCAGGTCGCCGAGCGGCTTCTCCGGGGTGGTGGCGCCGCGGCCGTTGATGTCCGCGGCGATGAAGCCCTGCGGACGGTTCGCGATCGGCTCGGCCAGCTCGTTCCAGCGCGCGATCAGGTCGGTCATGTCCTGCGCCTTGGGCTGGTCCCGGCGGACGACGTGGTTGGCCGACTGCACCGACGTACGCACGATGTCCTTGGTGCGGCGGTCGTAGGTGAGCGTGGTGTCCGTGTAGAGCTTGCCGAACGAGGAGGCCGAGGTGACCATGCGCGGCTTGCCGGACGGGTCCGGGATGGTGCACACGTACGCCTGGTGGGTGTGGCCGGTGACCAGCGCGTCGACCCGCGGCGTGACGTTCTTGGCGATCTCCGCGATCGGGCCGGAGATGCCGTCGCCCGCGCCCGGCGAGTCGCAGTCGTAGTTGTACGCCGACGACGCCGGCGAACCGCCCTCGTGGATGAGCGCGACGATCGACTTCACGCCCTGGCGGTCGAGCTCACGGGCGTACTTGTTGATCGTCTCGACCTCGTCGTGGAAGGCGAGGCCCTTGATGCCATTGGCGCTGACGATGTTGGCGGTGCCCTCGAGGGTCACACCGATGAAGCCGATCTTGACGCCGTTCTTCTTCCAGACGGTGTACGGCTTCAGGATCGGCCTGCCCGTCGACTCCTTGGTGACGTTGGCCGCCAGGTAGGGGAAGTCCGCGCCCTCGAACTCCTTGCCCTCCTCGTAGCAGCCGTCCTCCGGGTGGCAGCCGCCGTTCTGCAGACGGGCCAGCTCGACCGCGCCCTCGTCGAACTCGTGGTTGCCCACGCCCGCCACGTCGAGGTCGAGCTTGTTCAGCGCCTCGATCGTCGGCTCGTCGTGGAAGAGCCCGGACAGCAGCGGGCTCGCGCCCACCATGTCGCCGGCCGCGGCCGTGACGGAGTACGGGCTGCCCTTGCGTGCCTCGCGCAGCGAGGTCGCCAGGTACTCGACGCCGCCGGCCGGGACCGACTTGACCGTGCCGTCGGGCTGGATCTCGGAGACGTTGCCGGCCGAACCGGCCGGCGGCTCCAGGTTGCCGTGCAGGTCGTTGAAGGAGAGCAGCTGCACATCGACGGTGCGGCCGTGTCCGTGCCCGGCGCGGTCACCGCCGGCCGCACCGGCCGGCAGGGCGGCGACGAGCGCGCCGAGGGTCGCGAGCCCGGCGGCGGCCGCGAGAACCCGGTGGCCCCGTCGGGGCGCGCGGTGGTTGGGAGGTGTCGCTGACATCTGTCCCCTTGTCAGTTCCGGCGTGGGTGAGGGCGGGGAGCCCCCGCGAGCGGCAGCCTAGAGTCAACGCGCGTAGCGCGACAGGGGGATACGGGTTACGACCTGGTTGCCGTCTTCCGCCAACGGGTGATTTGCCACCCTTCACCCACACGACGGCCATACCGTCACATAAACGCCCATCGCCGCCGACGACGATGTGACCGCGTACCCGGAGAAACCGGTGAGCGGCGGCGGCTCCGCCGTACCCTCGAAGCATGACGATCGACGCAGTGATTCCGGAGCCCGGCCGGCAGATCCAGTCCCTCGACGAACTCACCACCGAGCAGGCCGACGCCGTGCTGGACGTGCTCGCGGAGGCCGCACGGTCCGACGGGATGCAGGCCGTCTCCGAGCAGGGGCGGCTCCAGCTGCGCGGCGGGCCGCGCGAGGGCGTACGGCACTTCCTCCTCACCGTCGGCGACCAGCTCGTCGGCTACGCCCAGCTCGAGGACACCGACCCCGTCGAGGCCCCGGCCGCCGAACTCGTCGTGCACCCGGGCCACCGCGGACGCGGACACGGGCGGGCGCTGGGCACGACGGTCCTGGACGCCTCCGGCAAGCGGCTGCGGATGTGGGCGCACGGCGGCAAGTCGGCCGCCCGGCACATGGCCCAGGTCCTCGGGCTGACCCTCTTCCGCGAACTGCGGCAGCTGCGCCGCCCCTTGACCCCGCAGGGCGTCGCCGAGCCGGTCTACCCGCCCGGCGTCACCGTGCGCACCTTCGTCCCCGGGCAGGACGACGCCGCCTGGCTCGCGGTGAACGCCGCCGCCTTCGCCCACCACCCCGAGCAGGGCTCCCTGACCCAGCGGGACCTGGACGACCGCAAGTCCGAGCCGTGGTTCGACCCGAAGGGCTTCTTCCTGGCCGAGCGGGACGGGGAGATCATCGGGTTCCACTGGACGAAGGTGCACGCGGAGGAGCAGCTCGGCGAGGTGTACGTCGTCGGCATCCGGCCCGACGCCCAGGGCGGCGGCCTCGGCAAGGCCCTCACCGCGACGGGCCTGCGCCATCTCGCGGCACAGGGACTGCCCACCGCCATGCTCTACGTGGACGCCGACAACCTGGCGGCGCTGCGCGTGTACGAGCAGATGGGGTTCGTGACGCACGAGGTGGACCTGATGTACCGCACGGAGTCCTGAGGCCCTGGCAGACACGAAAGGGGCGGTGTCCGTTGACACCGCCCCTCTCTTGGATCATGCTTCCACTAGTCAACTAGTGAAAGGGTGGTGCAGCGGCATGGTCGAGTTCCGGATCGACCGGCGCAGCGGAGTCGCCACATACCTCCAGATCGTGCAGCAGACCGAACAGGCTCTGCGGCTCGGTCTGCTGGAGCCGGGCGACCGGCTGCCGACGGCCCGCGAGGTCGTCGAGGCCACCGCCATCAACCCGAACACGGTGCTCAAGGCGTACCGCGAGCTGGAACGCGCGGGCCTCGTCGAGGCCCGCCGCGGGCTCGGCACCTTCGTGACCGGCACCCTCGGCGGCCAGGCCGCCGACACCCCGCTGCGGGCCGAACTCGCCGACTGGGTGGCCCGGGCCCGCGAAGCCGGCCTGGAGCGGGACGACATCACCGCGCTCCTCACCTCCGTGCTGGAGGAGCGCCCACAGGATCACACCAAGGGGGACGGCGCATGACCGCGACCGCGATGGAGGCCAGGGGCCTCGGCCGAGACTACGGGAGACGGGGCCGCCGGGCCCTGCACGACTGCTCGTTCCGGGTCCCGGCCGGGCGCGTCTGCGCCCTCGCAGGGCCCAACGGCGCCGGCAAATCGACGCTGCTCGCCCTCGCGGCGGGCCTGCTCCGGCCCACCGACGGCACGCTGCGCGTCCTCGGCGGCGCGCCCTCCGACGTACGCGCACGGATCGCGTACGTCGCCCAGGACAAGCCGCTCTACCCGCAGTTGACGGTCTCCGAGACGCTGCGGCTCGGCGCGGAGCTCAACCCCGGCCGCTGGGACGCGGCCCTCGCAGAAAGCATCGTCGCGGAGGGCGGCGGCCTCGACGAGGACGCGCGAGTCCGAAGCCTCTCCGGCGGCCAGCGCACCCGCGTCGCCCTCGCCCTCGCGCTCGGCAAGCGACCCGAACTGATGCTGCTGGACGAACCGATGGCCGACCTCGATCCCCTCGCACGGCACCGGCTGATGGCCGCGCTGATGACACAGGCCGCCGACCACGGCACCACCATCGTCATCTCCTCGCACATCCTGTCCGAGCTGGAGACCACCTGCGACTACCTGCTCCTCGTCGACGGCGGCCGCGTCCGCCTCGCCGGCGAGACGGAGGACCTGCTCCTGGCCCACACCCTGCTCACCGGACCGGCCGGCGACCAGCCCGATCGCACGGTCGTCGAGTCACGCACGACGGGCCGTCAGCTGACCGCGCTGGTACGGGGGTCCGGCGCGGTCGGCGACGGCTGGCGGACCGCGCAGCCGTCCCTGGAGGAACTGCTCATGGCCCATCTGCGCAGCCCCGACGCCCCGGCCCTGCTCACGCCGAGCGCGGACCCCGCGACGGAGGTGGCGGCGTGAGCGCGCCGGCCACCGCCCGTCCGCGGCTGCGCGGAGTCACCTGGGTCGTCGTCCGGCAGCACCGCCGGATCCTGACCACCATGGCCGTACTGCTGATCGTCGCGACGCTCCTGACAGGCGGGCTGCGGGTCGCGTACGAGGCCACGGCGTACGGCGGCAGCGGCCTCTCCTCGCGGTCCGCCTTCCACGGCGGGCTCGCCGCCGTCGCCGACTTCTTCGCGAGGGCCGCCCCGCTGCTGCCGCTGCTCGTCGCGGCCGTCGTCGCGGGGCCGGTGATCGCCCGGGAGCTGGAGAGCGGAACGTACAAACTGGTCTGGTCGCAGTCGGTGGCGCCCGCCCGGTGGTTCGCAGCGAAGACCGCGGTGCCCGCGGCGGCCGTGGCCCTCGCCTGCGCAGGCGTCCTCGTGCTCTTCCGGGTCCTGTGGGGCCCGACGGAGAGCGACTACCGGCTGAGCTGGCACGAGCGGCAGGTGTTCCTCGTCCTCGGGCCGACACTGATCGCCCACTGCCTGCTCGCGGTCGCCGTCGGCGCTCTCGTCGGCCTGCTGATGCGCCGCACCATGGCCGCGATGTCCACCGCGGGCCTGGTGACCGGGGCGGTCATGGTGGTCATGACCTGGTTGTCGGGCAGTCTGTGGCCGCCCGTCACCGTCGAGCAGCGGGGCCTGCGGCACGAGGGCTGGTGGGACAGATACGTGACCGACCAGGGCCTGCTGACCTCCGCCGGGGAGCGTCTCCCCGGCGATACGTGCTCCGGGCCGGCCGAAGAGTACGAGACATGCCTCGCCCGGCACGACGTGGCCGGCCGCTACTGGGACTACCATCCCGACTCGCACCTCTGGCCGCTCCAGCTCGTCGAGAGCGGCATCGTCCTCGCCCTCGCCGGCGCGGTGGCCTACGCGTCGTTCCGGATCTTCCGCCGCCGCCACGCCTGACCGGCCCGAACCGCCGGGAAATGCAGGAAAGGCCCCCGGGACGTCTTCCGGGGGCCTCTCCACGCTTTCCCTCACGTCATGTCCCTGTTACCGGGTATTCAGACACCCTTGCGACCCTCACTCAATGCAGCCTGCTGTGCCAGCCTCGCCCAACGGCAGAAAACGTCTCGCCCCGGCCCTTTCCGACGCGCCGGTGACGCCGCACGCGCGGAACAATGGGGCCATGAGCCAGCAGCCCGCCGAGGTCCCGGTCCAGCACCCCCAGCCGTCCGTCGCGTCCATAGCCGCGCACCGGCCGCACGCCGTCGCCGCCACGGTCTCCGATCTCGAACCCGATCTCGACTCGGATCTCGACTCCTACGAGGAGGACCCCGATTCCGCGTACGGCTCCGAGCTGCCCCAGGGGCGGTTCCTGGACCGTGAGCGCAGCTGGCTCGCGTTCAACGAGCGGGTCCTCGAACTCGCGGAGGACCCGGCCACGCCGCTGCTCGAGCGGGCCAACTTCCTCGCGATCTTCGCGTCCAACCTGGACGAGTTCTTCATGGTCCGCGTCGCCGGACTGAAGCGCCGGATCGCGACCGGCGTCGCCACCCGCTCGGCATCCGGTCTGCAGCCCCGCGAGGTGCTGGACCTGATCTGGACCCGCTCCCGCGAGCTCATGGCCCGGCACGCCGCCTGCTTCCAGCAGGACGTCTCCCCGGCCCTGGCCGACGAGGGCGTCCACCTCATCCGCTGGCCCGACCTCACCGAGAAGGAGCAGGCCCGCCTCTTCACGCTCTTCCGCCAGCAGATCTTCCCGGTCCTGACCCCGCTGGCCGTGGACCCCGCGCACCCCTTCCCGTACATCTCGGGGCTCTCGCTCAACCTCGCGGTCGTCGTGCGCAACCCGGTCAGCGGTCACCGCCACTTCGCCCGGGTCAAGGTCCCGCCGCTGCTCTCCCGTTTCCTGGAGGCCTCGCCCCAGCGGTACGTACCGCTGGAGGACGTCATCGCGGCGCACCTCGAAGAGCTGTTCCCCGGCATGGAGGTGCTGGCCCACCACATGTTCCGGGTGACCCGGAACGAGGACCTGGAGGTCGAGGAGGACGACGCGGAGAACCTCCTCAAGGCGCTGGAGAAGGAGCTCATGCGGCGCCGCTTCGGCCCGCCGGTGCGCCTGGAGGTCGAGGAGTCGATCGACCCGTACGTGCTCGACCTGCTCGTCCGCGAGCTGAAGGTGTCCGACGCCGAGGTGTACCCGCTGCCCGGGCCGCTGGACCTGACCGGCCTGTTCGGCATCTCGGCGCTGGACCGGCCGGAGCTGAAGTTCCCCAAGTACGTCGCCGGCACCCACCGCGACCTCTCCGAGGTCGAGTCCGCGTCCGCGCCCGACATCTTCATGGCGCTGCGCGAACGGGACGTGCTGCTGCACCACCCGTACGACTCGTTCTCGACGTCCGTCCAGGCCTTCCTGGAGCAGGCCGCGGCCGACCCGGACGTCCTCGCGATCAAGCAGACGCTGTACCGGACCTCCGGCGACTCCCCGATAGTCGACGCCCTGATCGACGCCGCCGAGTCGGGCAAGCAGGTCCTCGTCCTCGTCGAGATCAAGGCCCGCTTCGACGAGCAGGCCAACATCAAGTGGGCGCGCAAGCTGGAGGAGTCCGGCTGCCACGTCGTCTACGGGCTCGTCGGACTGAAGACGCACTGCAAGCTGTCGCTCGTCGTCCGCCAGGAGGGCGAGACGCTGCGGCGCTACTCGCACGTCGGCACCGGCAACTACCACCCGAAGACCGCCCGGCTCTACGAGGACCTGGGGCTGCTCACCGCGGACCCGCAGGTCGGCGCGGACCTCTCGGACCTGTTCAACCGGCTGTCCGGCTACTCGCGCCGCGAGACGTACCGCCGGCTGCTGGTCGCCCCCAAGTCGCTGCGGGACGGGCTGATCTCCCGGATAAACAAGGAGATCGTCCACCACAAGGCCGGCCGCCCCGCGTACGTCCGCATCAAGGTCAACTCGATGGTGGACGAGGCGATCATCGACGCCTGCTACCGGGCGGCGATGGCGGGCGTCCCGATCGACATCTGGGTCCGCGGCATCTGCGCGATACGGCCCGGCGTGGCCGGCCTCTCGGAGAACGTCCGCGTCCGCTCGATCCTCGGCCGCTTCCTGGAGCACTCCCGGGTCTTCGCCTTCGGCAACGGCGGCGAGCCCGAGGTGTGGTTCGGCAGTGCCGACATGATGCACAGGAACCTCGATCGCCGGATCGAGGCACTGGTACGGGTCACCGACCCGGGCCACCGCGCGGCTCTCACCAGGCTGCTGGAGACCGGCATGTCCGACACCACGTCCTCCTGGCACCTCGGCCCGGACGGCGCGTGGACCAGGCATGCGGCGGACTCCGACGGCCAGCCGCTGCGGAACGTACAGGAGATGCTCATAGACGCCCGGAGGCGCCGGCGTGCACAGCCCTGAACTTCCCCGGCCGGACACCACCCCGGACGGCACTTTCGCGGGGACGGCGGGTGAGGCGGTGGCCCACTACCTCCACGCCCAGGCCGCCGACTTCCTGCGGAGCCTGCGCCGGCACGGCGAGAGCGGCGCGGAGACGGCGGTGGTCGCGGAGTCGGCCCGCGCGCTGCGGATCACGTCCCGCCGCATCGGCGGGACGCTGCACACCTTCCGCCCGCTGCTGGACCCGGCGTGGGCGGACGGCCTGCGCACGGAGCTGGTGTGGCTGTCGACGACGCTGGCCCAGGAACACGCCTGCATGTCCCGCCTGTCCCGCCTGCTGGACGCCCTGTCCCGCCTCTCGGGCACATCACCGCTTCCCCACGCCCGCGGCGAGACGCTTCCGCTGCCGGGTACGGGCTCCACGGCCGGCCCGGGCTCCCCGGCGGCGGCCGCTTCCGCCGCGAGTGCGGCCGGGAACCACGCCGCGGACCTGACGGCCGCCGGGCCGGGCGACGCCGTGGACGCGGGCCCGCCCGTCACGGCCGCCGCCCCCGCACGCGCCGGCGGAAAGGCCGGCGGCGCGCTGGCCGTCGGCGCCGCGCGGGCCGGGGCGCTGCTGGAGCGCCAGCTCACGCTGGCCCGGACTCGCGCCCACTCAGCCGCCCTCCAGGCGCTCGGCTCCTCCCGCTTCCACGCGGTCGCGGACGCCGTCGCCTTACTCGCCTCCGAGCTCCCGCTCGGCCCCGCGGCCGCCGGACCCGCCGCAGAAACGCTCGCGCTGCCCGCCCGGGCCGCCGAGCGGCGGCTGCTGGCGGCGGTCGCCGAACTGCCGCTGAGCAGGGCGGCCCACCCGTACAACGCCGAGGCGCTGTTCAGCGGCCTCGCCACCGCCTCCCCCGGTGAGCTGCAGGACGCGCCCTGGCACGAGGTCCGCAGGCTGCTGCGGCTGCACCGCTACGCCCAGGAGGTGCTGCGCCCGGGCGGGGACCTCGCCCTGTGCCACGCGGGCCTCCTGCTGGACCGGCACCGCGACGCCGCGGAGGCGGCCGCCGCGGCGGCGTCGGCCGCCCGTACGCCGCGTATCGCCCCGGCCACGGCGTACGCGCTGGGCGTCCTCCACGCCGACCAGCGGCACGAGGTCGAGGCGGCCCGGTTCGCCTTCCAGCAGGAATGGCACCACGCCACGGCCCACGCCACCGCGGCGGTCACCGCGCCATGAACGGCGAGGACACCGTGTTCGCCGCGGGATGCGTGCTCTGGCGCCGCTCCCCGCGACGGCCCGGCGGTCTCGAGATCTGCCTGGTGCACCGGCCGAAGTACGACGACTGGTCCCACCCCAAGGGCAAGCTGAAGCGCGGCGAGGACACGCTCGCCGCCGCGCTGCGCGAGGTGCTGGAGGAAACCGGCCACCGCTGCGTCCCCGGCGCCCGGCTGCCCACCGCCGAGTACTGGGCGCAGGGCCGCCCCAAGCACGTCACCTACTGGGCCGCGGAGGCGACGACCGGTTCCTTCGCCGCGGGCGAGGAGGTCGACCGCATCGTCTGGCTGCCTCCGGCCGCGGCGCGCGAGCGGCTGACCCAGCCCCGTGACCGCGAGCTGGTCGACGCGCTGTTGCAGGCACTGCACACCTCATGACCCTCTGGAGTGTGCCGAATGTCCCTCCATGCCCGATTGACACCTCCCTGAATCCCTGGACCATAGCTCCAATCGGGCGACGACCCGTGGAGCACCGGGTCGCCGGTCACGGTTCACCTTCTGTTCACCCTCCCCCGTCGGCCGCTTCATCTCATCTGCCTAATTTCGGCCTTAGACGGTGACCGGCACGGTGCCGGTCCCCCACCCCGACGCACGCCGCCACCGACGGCGGCAACTGGAAGGAACACCAGAAAGTGAAGCTTCAGCGCAAGAACGGGCTTCGCGCCACCGCGCTCGGCGCCCTCGCGATCTCCGGCGCCCTGGTCCTCACGGCGTGTGGTTCGGACGACAACACGACCACCCCCGAGGGCGAGAAGAGCAACGCCGCGTCTAACGTCAAGTGCGACGACGCGAAGGGCCAGCTCCTCGCGGCCGGCTCGAGCGCCCAGAAGAACGCCATGGACCTCTGGGTCAAGAACTTCCAGGCGGCGTGCTCCGGCGTCGAGGTCAACTACCAGGCCATCGGCTCCGGCGGCGGCATCACCCAGTTCACCCAGGGCCGTGTCACCTTCGCCGGCTCCGACTCCGCGCTGAAGCCGGAAGAGGTCGAGGAGTCCAAGAAGATCTGCAAGGGCGGCCAGGGCATCAACCTGCCGATGGTCGGCGGCCCCGTCGCGATCGGCTACAACCTGGAGGGCGTGGACGACCTCGTCCTCGACTCCACCACGATCGCGAAGATCTTCGACTCGAAGATCAAGAAGTGGAACGACCCGGCGATCGCCAAGCTCAACCCCGAGGCGAAGCTGCCGGACTCCAGCATCCAGGCCTTCCACCGCTCGGACGAGTCGGGCACGACGCAGAACCTGCACAAGTACCTCAGTGAGGCCGCCCCGGCCGACTGGAAGCACGACCCGAAGTCGAAGTCGTGGCTGGCCCCCGGTGGCCAGGCCGCCAACGGCTCCTCCGGTGTCGCCGCCCAGGTGAAGCAGACCCAGGGCTCCATCGGCTACTTCGAGCTGTCGTACGCGACCTCGCAGTCGATCTCCACCGTCAAGCTCGACACCGGCGCCGCCACTCCGGTCGAGGCGACCAGCGAGAACGCCTCCAAGGCCATCGCCGCCGCCAAGATCAAGGGCACCGGCAAGGACCTGGCGCTGTCCCTCGACTACAAGACCAAGGCCGACGGCGCCTACCCGATCATCCTCGTGACGTACGAGATCGCCTGCGACAAGGGCAACAAGGCGGAGACCCTGCCGACCCTGAAGGCGTTCCTCAACTACACCGCGAGCGACGAGGGCCAGAAGGTCCTCACGGACGCCGGCTACGCGCCGCTGCCCGCCGAGATCGCGGCCAAGGTCCGCGAGATCGTCCCCACCCTGTCCTGATGTCCGGCCGGGGCCGGTCCGCACGGACCGGCCCCGGCATCCGGTGCACCGCCGCCTGGAGCCTCACGGCTCCGCAGACCGGAGACCCCGATGGATACAGCAACCACCACACCGCCCCCACCGCCGAGTGCGCAGGCCGCAGAGCGCTCCATGCGCGGCAAGCCGCGCCCCGGTGACCGCATATTCCTGGGCATGTCCCGGGGAGCCGGCATCACCCTTCTGGTGATCATGGCCTCGATCGCGGGATTCCTCGCGTACCGCGCCGGGATCGCCATCTCGAAGGACGAGGCCAACTTCCTCACCACCTCGGAGTGGAACCCGGCCGGCGACCCGCCGGTCTTCGGCATCGCCGTCCTCGCCTTCGGCACGATCGTCAGCTCCGTCATCGCGATGATCATCGCCGTGCCGGTCGCCATCGGCATCGCGCTGTTCATCTCGCACTACGCGCCGCGGAAGCTCGCCTCCCCGCTCGCCTACGTCGTCGACCTGCTCGCCGCCGTGCCCAGCATCATCTACGGCCTCTGGGGCGCCCTCTTCCTGGTGCCCTACCTCGACGGCCTGAACAGCTGGCTCGACGAGTACCTCGGCTGGACGTACATCTTCGAGAAGTCGGGTGAGGGCGCCGCCCGGAACCTGTTCACCGTGGGCATCCTGCTCGCGATCATGATCCTGCCGATCATCACCAACGTCACCCGTGAGGTCTTCCTCCAGGTGCCGAAGATGCACGAAGAGGCCGCCCTGGCGCTCGGCGCCACCCGCTGGGAGGTCATCCGCATGTCGGTGCTGCCCTTCGGCCGCTCCGGCATCATCAGCGCCTCCATGCTGGGCCTGGGCCGCGCCCTCGGCGAGACGATGGCCGTCGCCGTCGTCCTGTCGCCCAGCTTCATCATCTCCGGGCACCTGCTGGACCCGGGCGGCGGCACGTTCGCGCAGAACATCGCGGCCAAGTTCAACGAGGCGGACAAGTTCGGCCGTGATGCACTGATCGCCTCCGGCCTCGTGCTGTTCGTGATCACCCTGCTGGTCAACGGCGCTGCCCGCCTGATCATCGCTCGCCGCAAGGAGTACTCGGGGGCCAACGCATGAGCCAGCTCGTAAAGGACGCGCCCGCGGTGACCGCCGTGCGCACCGGCTCCCTGTCCCACGCGCGCCTCCCGCGCTGGGCCCCGGCCGCCATCGCCGCCGGCTCGATCGCCGCGGGCTGCGGCATCGGCCTGGCCGCCGGCTGGCACAGCCGCGTCCAGTGGGGCATGATCGCCGCCCTGGTCTTCGTCCTCGCCACCTATGTGATCACCACCAAGGTCGAGAACTCGCGCCAGGCCAAGGACCGTGTCGCCACCAGCCTCGTCTGGGTGAGCTTCGTCCTGGCCATCGTGCCGCTGTTCTCGCTGACGTGGGTCACCATCGGCGAGGGCCTCGAAGTCGTCGACGGCTACTTCCTCGGCCACTCCATGAACGGCGTCCTCGACGCCCAGCCCGGCGGCGGCATCTACCACGCGCTGCTCGGCACCGTCGAGCAGGTCCTGATCGCCGCGGTGATCGCCGCCCCGATCGGCCTGCTCACCGCGATCTACCTGGTCGAGTACGGAAGCGGCAAGCTCGCCAAGGCCGTCACCTTCTTCGTCGACGTCATGACCGGCATCCCCTCGATCGTGGCGGGCCTGTTCGTCCTCGCCACGTGGAACCTGATGCTGGGCTTCGGCCCCTCCGGCTTCGCCGGCGGACTCGCCCTCGCCATCCTGATGATGCCGGTGGTCGTCCGCTCCACCGAGGAAATGCTGAAGCTGGTCCCGAACGAGCTGCGCGAGGCCTCCCTCGCCCTGGGCGTACCGAAGTGGCGGACCATCCTGAAGGTGGTCCTGCCCACCGCGATCGGTGGCATCACCACCGGTGTGATGCTCGCCGTCGCGCGAGTCACCGGTGAGACCGCCCCGGTACTGCTCCTCGTTTTCGGCACGAGGCTGATCAACCCGAACCCCTTCGAAGGCGCCCAGTCCTCCCTGCCGCTCTACGTGTACGAGCAGTACGCGGTCGGCACGGACGCCTCGATCGCGCGCGCCTGGGGCGCCGCGCTGGTTCTGATCGCCTTCGTCATGCTCCTCAACCTGGTGGCCCGCGGCATCGCCCGCTGGAAGGCCCCGAAGACCGGAAAGTAGATCCACCATGGCCAAGCGAATCGATGTATCGGGCCTGACCGCCTACTACGGCTCCCACAAGGCGATCGACGACATCTCCATGACCGTCGAGCCCCGCTCCGTGACGGCCTTCATCGGCCCGTCCGGCTGCGGCAAGTCCACCTTCCTGCGCACCCTCAACCGCATGCACGAGGTCACCCCCGGCGGCCGTGTCGAGGGCAAGGTCATGCTGGACGACGAGGACCTGTACGGCTCCCACGTCGACCCCGTCGCCGTGCGCCGCACCGTCGGCATGGTCTTCCAGCGCCCGAACCCGTTCCCGACCATGTCGATCTTCGACAACGTCGCGGCGGGCCTGCGGCTGAACGGCTCGTACAAGAAGAACGAGCTCGCGGACGTCGTCGAGCGCTCCCTCAAGGGCGCGAACCTCTGGAACGAGGTCAAGGACCGCCTCAACAAGCCCGGCTCCGGCCTCTCCGGCGGTCAGCAGCAGCGCCTGTGCATCGCCCGCGCGATCGCGGTCGAGCCCGACGTGCTGCTGATGGACGAGCCCTGCTCGGCGCTCGACCCGATCTCCACGCTCGCGATCGAGGACCTGATCGGCGAGCTGAAGGAGCGCTTCACGATCGTCATCGTGACGCACAACATGCAGCAGGCGGCGCGCGTCTCCGACCGCACGGCCTTCTTCAACCTCTCGGCGGTCGGCCAGCCCGGCAAGCTCATCGAGATCGACGACACCGAGCGGATCTTCGCCAACCCGTCCGTCCAGGCGACCGAGGACTACATCTCGGGCCGCTTCGGATAAAACGTCTGCGGGTGCTGCATGGCGGTGCCACCCGCAAGACGACGGGCCCGCCCCTCTCCCGGGGGGCGGGCCCACTCATTTCTCCGGGGCGGTCCCCCTCGGACCGGGCCAGCACCCGCGCGAGGCGCGGGGTCGCCCCCGGCACTCAGCCGGTGCCCCACCCCGGGTCGGGGCCCGGCGGGACCGACGCCGCACCGCGCGAAGCGCGGGTCCCCGGGGCCCGTCCCTGCCACGCGGCTGCCGCTCGAGGCCCCCGGCCCGGTGCCGGGGCGAAACCCCGCCGGGCCAAGCACGCGCGAAGCGGAGACCCCGGGGCTCTGCCACGCGGCCGACGCTCGAGGCCCCCGGCCCGGTGCGGGGGCGGGAGCCCCGCCGGGACCGCGGCCCACCACGCGAGTGCGGGGGTCCCCCGCAGCCGGTGCCCACCCCAGCCCGGCCGGCGCTTGAGGCCACCGCGCGAAGCGCGATACCGGGCCCGGGCGAAGCCCGGCCCACCGCCCGGACGGCGGACCGCGGTCCGGGGCTTGCCCCCACGCGGCGGAGCCGCACATCCGGTACAGCGGGAAGGGGCGGGTAGGGGAACGGCCCCGCGCAGCGGCCCACCACCCGCAGCGCACCCCCAACGCAACGGCCCCCGCCGCCCACCCGGGCACCAGGGGCCGTACACCAACCCGCGGCGTCAGCCGAAGACCACGTACACCACGCCATAACTGAGCGCAGCGACAAACGCCGCGGCCGGCATCGTGATGAACCACCCCATGATGATGTTCTTCGCGACCCCCCACCGCACCGCGTTCACCCGCTTCGTCGCGCCGACACCCATGATCGCCGACGTGATCACATGCGTCGTCGAGATCGGCGCGTGGAACAGGAACGCCGAGCCGAACATGATCGACGCGCCCGTCGTCTCCGCCGCGAACCCCTGCGGCGGGTCCAGCTCGATGATCTTGCGGCCCAGCGTCCGCATGATGCGCCAGCCACCCGCGTACGTACCCAGCGACAGCATCACCGCACACGCGATCTTGACCCAGGTCGGGATCGGGTCGCCCGCGTTCTCGACGTCCGCGATGACGAGGGCCATCACCACGATGCCCATGGTCTTCTGCGCGTCCTGCAGACCGTGCCCGAGCGCCATGCCCGCCGCCGAGACCGTCTGCGCGATACGGAAGCCGCGCTTCGCCTTGTGCGGGTTGGACTTGCGGAAGATCCACATGATGCCGACCATCACCAGATAGCCGACGAGCAGGCCGACCACCGGCGAGATGAACATCGGGATGACGATCTTCTCGAGCACACCGGTCCAGATGACGTCCGTCCCGCCGGCCAGCGCCGCACCGACCATGCCGCCGAACAGCGCGTGCGACGAGGACGACGGCAGGCCGAAGTACCAGGTGATCAGGTTCCAGACGATCGCCCCGACGAGCGCCGCGAACAGGATGCCCATGCCGCGCGCGCCGACCGGCGTCGCGATGAGCCCCTCGCTGACCGTCTTGGCGACGCCCTGCCCGAGGAACGCGCCGGCGAGGTTCATCACCGCGGCCATGACCAGCGCCGCGCGCGGCGTCAGGGCCCGCGTGGAGACGGACGTCGCGATCGCGTTCGCGGAGTCGTGGAAGCCGTTGGTGTACGTGAAGAAGAGCGCGACCCCGATGGTCACGACCAGGGCAAAGGTGTCCACGTGGTTCAGGACTCCTTGACCGCGATGGTCTCCACCGTGTTCGCGACGTGCTCGAACGCGTCCGCGGCCTCCTCGAGCACATCGACGATCTGCTTGAGCTTGAGGACCTCGATGGCGTCGTACTTGCCGTTGAAGAGGTGGGCGAGCAGCTTGCGGTGGATCTGGTCGGCCTGGTTCTCCAGCCGGTTGACCTCGATCCAGTACTCGGTGAGGTTGTCCATGGTCCGCAGATGCGGCATGGCCTCGGCGGTCAGCTCCGCGGCCCGCGCCAGGACCTCGATCTGCTGCTCGACGCCCTTGGGCAGTTCTTCGACCTTGTAGAGGACGACCAGGTCGACGGCCTCCTCCATGAAGTCCATGATGTCGTCGAGGGACGATGCGAGGGAGTAGATGTCCTCGCGGTCGAAGGGCGTGATGAACGAGGAGTTCAGCTGATGGAAGATCGCGTGGGTAGCGTCGTCACCCGCATGCTCCGCCGCCCGCATCCGCTCCGCGATCTCGGCCCTGGCGGAGGATTCCGCCCCGAGCAGTTCCATCAGGAGCTTCGAGCCCGTGACGATGTTGTCCGCGGAAGCGGCGAACATGTCGTAGAAGCTCGTCTCCCTGGGGGTCAGACGAAATCGCACGTGGGGTCCTCGGGGTGCTGGGATTCGGTCAGGCTGATGCTAGGCGCATCATCCGGCCACGGCTAACGGCAGGCAGTATCCCAGTGTCGCCCATGCGGCAAGAAGATCAGCACGGGACCCCACCACTTTCCGCACGATTCGTTACCATATACCCACGAGGGGTATGCACCCCTTTCTGCACAACGGGAGGACGCGATGACGACCACCGAGGCGGCCGGCCTTCCGGTCACGGAGCGAGAGACCGACCACGACCGCGGTATCCACGGGTACCACAAGCAGAAGGACGAGCACCTCAAGCGCCTGCGGCGGATCGAGGGCCAGATCCGCGGACTGCAGCGGATGGTCGACGAGGACGTCTACTGCATCGACATACTCACCCAGGTCTCGGCTTCCACCAAGGCCCTGCAGTCGTTCGCGCTCCAGTTGTTGGAGGAGCACCTGCGGCACTGCGTCGCGGCCGCGGCGGTCAAGGGCGGCGAAGAGGTCGACGCGAAGGTGGAGGAAGCCACGAAGGCCATCGCCCGCCTGCTGCGCACCTGATGGGGCGGCCCGCACGGGTCGCCTCCGCACGGCCCCCGGCCGTCGCACCGGTGGCTTGATCTCGTCGGTCGAGGTCCCAGGGTCCCGGTCAGGCCCTTCGCCGGCCGGGCGGCTGCTTGACCCCGGGAGTCGGCGCCCGCGAGGCGGCCACTATCGACGACGGCGTCCTGGGCGACGGCAGCTCCTGACGGTCGGCGCGCACGGCGCGGTCCGTACGGTCGATGCGATCACGGTCGATGCGGTCCGCCGTCACCATCAGGACCTCGTCGATACGGTCCGGACTGAGCCGCTCCCCGACCGCGGCCGACGCGGCGATCATCAGCTCACCGCACAGTTCGATCTCGGCGAGGGCGACGTGGTCTTCCTGGACGGTGGTCGTACTGGGCGGAGCCACGTGCAATCACCTCTTCCGGCCGATGTCGGTTTCCTAGCGTAGGGAGCGGTGCACGCCCCGCGCATGGCACGTCCGGACCATTTAGGTCCTGACTCTCCCGACCCAGGCCTCTCCGGCCACCCCTGCCCGGACCCCGACGTGCCATACCCCCGCGACGCCGTCCTTCTTCGCCCGCCCCGACTCCCGCACCGGCTCCCACCGCCCGGGACCACCCGCTCAGAGCTCGACCTTTCCGGTGTAGATGTCCCGCTTGTCCGGAAGCCGGACGACGACCCTGGTCCCGAAGTCGAAGAGGACCGTGGTCGATGTGACGTCGACCGTCCGGCCCTCGTTGGCGAAGGTGAAGCGGTGCCGCACCTTGCGGAGCCGGCCCGCCTCGTCCAGATAGGCGTCGAACGGCACCACGTCCTTGGCGAACCCTTTCGCCGCCGCGGCCAGTGACGCCTTCGTATGCGGGGCCGCGGCCAGCGCCGCCCGCCCGATGTCGATCGTGCCGCTGAAGTGCCGCACCGTCTCCCCGGAGAGCTCGACGTCCCCGACGTACCGCACCCGGTCCGCGCCGCGCAGCAGTTCCGCGGCGGCCAGCGGATCGGTCGCCCCGCCCGTGACCAGGTTCCCGTCGTCCAGCGTGGTCGTGTCGACCCGGACCCACTTGTCGGCGGGCACGCCCGCGCCCCGGTTCTTCATATAGAGGGCGCCCGGCGTCAGCAGTTCGGTGATCGGCTCGTGCTCCTCCGCACCGGCGGCGTCCGGCGGCAGGACGACCTTCAGGCTGCCCATGCCGCGTGCGAAGTCGTATCCGCCCTCGCCGCGGATGGTGATCCGCGTCCCGCCGGACGCCATCTCCATCGACGTACGCGCCTTGGAGCTGCGGGCCCCCGCCAGCGTGTCCGCGGCCCTGCGCACCTCGTCGGCCGGGCCGCCGGGCCGGACGCCGCCGCCCTCACCGTCCACGGCCGCAGCGCCTCCGCCGGAGCATCCGGCGGCCGCGGCCACCGCCACGGCGGTCACGACGGCGACCGCCCCGCCCCTGCGCTTGTGCTGCACCACCATCGCCTGCCAACCCCCAACACCGGACCGCTGCTTGATACGGGACTCACCGCTCCCTCGGCCCTGGGGCCTGGGACACCCATTCGCATAACGACGGCCCGGGCACGCCGTCACGCCGACCACCCGGGGTTTGCTGCCACTGCCACCGCAGTACCTTTGTCCTGTGCCCCAGCAGGACCTCTCGACCGGTGATCCGGGAACGCACGTGACCACGACCGTCGAGCGCGGGTCCTTCGCCATCGCCCGCTGCAGTTGTGGCTGGTCGGGACCGGCGAGGCGGTCCCGCGACAAGGCACGTACGGACGCCAGGTCGCACGCCTCGGCGCCATGACCCGCCGCACCCCGGCGAGCCGCCCGCGACGGGAACCCGCCGGCCACCGCGGCCGTCTCGTTCCACAGGAGGTTCCATGGAACTGGACCGGCGCTCACTGCTGACCACCGCCGCCGCCCTCACCGCCAGCGCCGCCACCGCGAGCTGCACGGGCCAGGAGGCCGGCGCCCCGCCGCGCACCCCCGCCCGCACCCGCACCTCCCCGACACCGTCCGCCGGCACGACCGCAGCCGCCGACTGGGCCGCTCTCGCCCGCGGTCTCGACGGCCGGCTGATCCGCCCCGGGGACGCGGACTACGCGAGCGCCCGGCAGCTCTACAACACGCGCTTCGACTCACTGAAACCGGCGGCCGTCGCCTACGTCGCGGGCGAGGACGACGTACGCGAATGCCTCGCCTACGCCAAGGCGCACGGCACGCCCGTGTCGATCCGCAACGGCGGCCATTCCTACGGCGGCTGGTCCTCCGGGAACGGACGCCTGGTCATCGACGTGTCCTCGTTGGACCGGGTCGGCGCCGACGGCACGATCGGGGCCGGCGCCAAGCTCGTGGACGTCTACAACACCCTTGCCCGGCACGGCCGTACGGTCCCCGCCGGCTCCTGCCCCACCGTGGGCGTCTCCGGCCTCGCGCTCGGCGGCGGTCACGGCGTCACCTCCCGCGCCTACGGGCTGACCTGCGACAGCCTGACCGAGGCGACGATCGTCACCGCCGACGGCAAACGGCTGACCACGAGCGCGGACGAGAACAAGGACCTCTTCTGGGCACTGCGCGGCGCGGGCAACGGCAACTTCGGCGTCGTCACCGGCTTCCGCTTCCGTACGCACCCAGCGCCCGACACCGTCTCCGCGTTCCTCAACTGGCCGTGGCAGAAGGCCGAGCCGGTGCTCGCCGCCTGGCAGCGCTGGGCGCCCGACCTGCCGGACGAGATCTGGTCGTCGCTCCACCTCGCCGCCGGCCCCGGCGGCTCCCGGCCCACCCTGTCCGTCACCGCCTTCACCCTCGGCTCGGAGAGCGACCTGCGCAACGCGCTCGACCGACTCGCGGACGCCGTCGGCTCCCCCGCGGCCTCCGTCGCCCTGCGCCCGCGCAGCTACCGCGACGCCATGCTCGGCTACGCGAACTGCCTCTCCCTCACCGAGGAGCAGTGCCGCCTCCCGGGCACCACCCCCGGCCGCGGTCGCGAGGGCGCGCTGCCCCGGGAGACGTACGCGTCGGCCTCCGACTTCTACGACCGCGACATACCGGCGGGCGGACGCCGCGCCCTGATCGCGGCGGCGGAGGCGTTCACCCGCATCCCGGCCGGCGCGAGCGGCGGCGGTTCGATCGCGCTCACCGCGCTCGGCGGCGCGGTCAACCGGGTCGACCCGCTGGCGACGTCGTTCGTGCACCGGCGCTCCCGGATGCTGGCCCAGTACATCGCCGCCTGGCGTCCGGGCACGGCGGGGGCCGCCCAGCAGGCGTGGCTGAAGGACACCCACGCGTCGATGCGCCGGTACGCGTCGGGCGCGGCGTACCAGAACTACGCCGACCCGAACCTGACCGACTGGCGCCGCGCCTACTACGGCCCGGCCCTCGACCGCCTCACCCGCCTGAAGCACCGCTACGACCCGGACCGCCTCTTCGACCACCCGCAGGCGCTGTGACCGTTACGGAATCAAGCCGGTCATCGACACGACTCCGCCGGAATCAGGTCCGCCCGGACCCGTTCCTCTCACCGGTCCGCCCGGTCATCGAGGACTGACGCGCCGGGACCGGGCGGAGTCGTGAGACACCCGTCCGTCGCCGCGGGTCAGGCGGCGAGGCCGTTCTCGCCGTGGCCCTCGGCCCTCGGCTCAGGAACGCCCAGGTTCTCCGCCCGCAGCGCGGCGCCCGCCGGGGCGTGCTTCGACCGTACGACCCACCCGAAGGGGCGCGAGGCCGCGATCGCCGACACCAGCGGGGTGAGCAGCGCGAGGGCGAGCGGCGCGAGCAGCAGGGCCACCGCCGTGCCGAGCGCGAACCCGCCGATGACGTCGGTCGGGTAGTGCACGCCCATGTAGACGCGGCAGAAGCCCGCGACGACCGCGAGGCCGAGAGCGGCGAGCCCGAACTTACGGTGCGCCAGGAAGAGCCCGGCGGCGATCGCCATGGCCAGCGTCGAGTGGTCGCTCACGAACGAGTAGTCCGTCTTACCCTCGACGAGGACCTCGAGGCCCGCATGGTCGAGGAACGGGCGGGGCCGCTCCACGAAGCCCCGGATGGGGATGTTGATCAACAGCGCGATCCCGGCCGCGAGCGGGGCCCAGATCAGTCCGGCGACCGCGGACACCGACTCCTCCGGGGTGCCGCGCCGGCGCACGCTCCACCAGCACCAGAGCGCCACCAGCACCATGGCGAACATGGTCCCGTACTCGCCGACGTACTCCATGATGCGGTCGAACCAGGTGGGTGCGTCCTTGGCGAGGCCGTTGATGTCGTAGAGCAGGCCTACATCCGGGTTCAGCCCGTCTGCTGCGAGTCCAGCCATCTGCCACGGCCCCTTGCCTTGTGCCTGCCGGCGCACCTGCCTGTGCGCCGCTCATCAACCCCCGTGGTTCTGCGGTGTCTGCTGCATGGTCAGTGCGGCCTGTTCTGCACAGGGAACGACGTGATCGGTGGCCGCGTTCCCCTCTCCACCGAACGAACACGATCACGTTATCGAAGGGTGACACGTCGTCGCAGCTCAGAGCCCTGCGGCAAGAGTCGCTTTCCGGCCACTCACCCTCCGGAGCCTCACGCTTCCGGGGCCTTCGGCAGGTCCGTCGGCAGCGCCCGCGCACCGTCCTCGGTCACCCGTGTCGCGCCGAAGTAGTCGGGCGTGTCGATCTTGTCGAACCGGATCACGGCGCCCGTGTACGGGGCGTTGATCATGTACCCGCCGCCGACGTACAGCCCCACGTGCCGGATGGCGCGCGAGTTGGTCAGATCGTCGGAGAAGAAGACCAGATCGCCCGGCAGCAGCTCGTCACGGGACGGGTGCGGCCCCGCGTTGTACTGATCGTTCGCCACCCGCGGCAGCTCGATCCCCACCGTGCGGTAGGCCGCCTGTGTCAGGCCGGAGCAGTCGAAACGCCCCTCCTGCTCGGGCGTCCCGTTCCCGCCCCACAGATACTTGGTGCCCAGCTTCTGCTGCGCGAAGTAGATGGCCCCGGCCGCCTGCCGCGACGGCTCGACCCGCCCCACCGGCTTGGCGAAGCTCTTCTCGAGCGTCCGGATGACCTTCACGTAGTTCTGCGTCTCGCGGTACGGCGGAACACCGCCGTACTTGATGACCGCATACGCGCCCGCGTTGTACGCGGCAAGCATGTTGTCGGTCGGGTCACCCGGCGCCTTGCGAACATATCCAGCCAGTTCGCAGTCGTACGAAGCCGCCGACGGAATCGCGTCGGCCGGGTCCCACACGTCCCGGTCGCCGTCCTTGTCCCCGTCGATGCCGTGCGTCGCCCAGGTGCCCGGGATGAACTGCGCGATGCCCTGCGCCGCGGCATGACTCTGCGCCCTCGGGTTCCAGCCGCTCTCCTGGTACAGCTGGGCGGCGAGCAGCGCGGGGTTGATGGCCGGACAGAGGTTCCCCCATGTCTGCACCAGCGACTGGTACTTCGCGGGCACGGCCCCCTTCGCCAGCCCCACGGCCCCGCTCTTCCCGTTCCCGCCGAGAAGCCCGGCGGCGGCGGAGTACGTCCCGACGACGAGCAGCGCGACGAAGCACAGACAGAACCCGACCGAGAGCCCAGCGACCAGCCACGCCTTACGCACCGTCAACCGCCCCTCGACGCCCGGTAGTCCACCCGGACGTCAGTGTAGGCGGCGGCCCTCCTCCCGTGGAGGCGCTCACCGGGGGCGGATCCGCGCGCCGTCGGCCGCCCCCCGCCCCCCGGCCTCACGCCTTACGGGCCACTCCGCCGTACATCGCCACTTCCGCCGGGGCCGACTGGGTCTCCTCCTCGGGCCGCCAGCGGTTGCATGAGACGACGCCCGGTTCCAGCAGCTCCAGGCCGTCGAAGTAGCGCCGCACCTGCTCCGGCGTCCGCTGGGTGAGCCGGGGAGTGCCGTGCTCGTTCCAGAAGGCGACCGCCGCGTCCACGTCCGGCATCGACGGGCTGGAGATCGTGTGCGACAGCGCGAGATGGCTTCCGGACGGCAACGCGTCCATGAGCCGTCGCACCACGCGGTACGACTCCTCGTCGTCCTCGACGAAGATGACGACGCCGAGCAGCATCAGCGCGACCGGCTCGGAGAAGTCGAGTGTCTGCGCCGCCTGCTCCAGGATCGCGTCGGTGTCCCGCAGATCCGCGTCCAGATAGTCGGTCCGGCCCTCGGGCGTACCGGTGAGCAGCGCCCGCGCGTGGACGAGGACCAGCGGGTCGTTGTCCACGTACACGATGCGGGCGTCAGGCCGGATGAGCTGCGCCACCTCGTGAGTGTTGTTCGCGCTCGGCAGCCCGGTGCCGATATCGAGGAACTGCCGAATGCCCGCCTCGGTGGCCATATGGCGCACGGCCCGGCCGAGGAATCGCCGGTCGGCGAGCGCGTAGTCGCCGATGCCGGGGTGCAGAGCCCGGATCTGGTCGCCGGCCTCCTGGTCGACCGGGTAGTTGTCCTTGCCGCCGGTCCAGTAGTTCCAGATCCGGGCGGTGTGCGGGCGTGTGGTGTCGATCCGGTCATGGATCTGCGCATGGTCTGTCACGGTCGGAACCGTAGTCAACTCCTCGGCCCAGCAACAGGGTTCAGCCTCGACTCAGCCTGCCGGCGGCCGAGTGGTCCCACTGGTCCGGCACGACCGGACGGCTTCTCCTTCCGTGGCGGAGGAGGGCACTCACAGGTGGAGGGACGACCGCCGCCGCGGTCTCGTCACGGGCGCCTCAGCCTTCCTGGGCGCCACCGCACGCGACGTCTTCGGCTCGTACGGGGTGGTCCGGACGACCCTGAGCACGATCTGCCTCGTCGCGGCCCTGATGGCACTGGTCGTACGCGCCACCCCGCGTCCCGCCCAGCCTGTTCAATCGGCCCATCCGGCCTCCCCGTACACGGGAAGCGCCCCCGTGGCGAGGTCGAACGCCGGCGGCTCGGGAAGCGGGACGGCCTCCCCGTACGTGCCGGGCAGCGTGTGCCGGTAGCGGGCCCCGTCGGGCGCGGTGTGCAGAGCCCAGGTGCCGCGGCGGGGATCGACGACCAGGAGGGCCCGTACGTACGCGACCGCGTACCAGTCCGGCTTGCCGCCGAGCTCCCGTGCCTTCTCCTGCCGTGGCACGACCTCGACGGCGAGTGCGACGTCCTGCGTACGGACGGTCCGGTCGGCGGCGTCCACGCCGTCGGCCAGGGCGACGACGTCCGGCACGGCGAAGTCGTCGAGGTCCATCGGCATCCGTACGGACGGGGCTTCGACCACGGTGGCGTACGGCGCGATGCCGGTGACCAGGTGCCGCACGACGGCCGCACGGGTCGCGCAATCGGTGCGGGACAGCACGAGGCTGCCCGCGAGGATCTCCACGCGTAAGTCCGTGGCCCGCGAGATCAGGCGCGCCACGTCGCGCGGGCTGCGCGGCAGCACGCGTCCGAGCAGGCCGCGCCGCGTCAACGCGCACCGCCCAGCTCGACCCAGAGCAGCTTCCGGCCCTGCGGCAGCCGCGTCGCGCCCCACGCGTCCGCGCACACGGCGACGAGGCAGAGCCCGCGACCGCCGGGCGCCTCCGGCTCGGGTCGGCGCGGCAGCCCCTCGAAGGGCGGCGGTACGTCGGGGTTCGAGTCCCACACCCCGAGCCGCAGCCGCCCCCGTTCGGGCGCGCGCAGTCGGAGGCCGTACGGGCCTTCGGTGTGCACGAGCGCGTTGGTCACGAGCTCGGAGGCGAGCAGCTCCGCGGTCTCGGCGAGACCGGCGAGGTGGTGAGCATGGAGGACCGCCCGCAGAATGTGCCGGGCGATGCCGGGCGCCCGGGGATCCTGCGGGAGTTGAAGGGCGTAGGTCCAGGGCGGGGCTACGGTGGTCATGGAAGTCCCCTCGTCGGAGGTCGCGTTGAGGCTGCGGTGGTGGTTGCCCGGTGACCAGGTCGCTCCGTCGAGCGGGGTTCTTCCAGGCGGGTGGCCTGAGAAAGAGGCTAGGGCTAAGCAAAGAACCTTTGCATCGATTCGAGGAATTCCATGCTTGAATCCCTCGTGTGGGTGACCCTCACCCCTGACACCGAAGGAGTCGCATGGCTGCGAGGCCGGCCCCAACAGCGCGGCGTGTTCGTCTCGCCGCCGAGCTGCGGCGACTTCGTGAGCGGGCCGGCATGACCGCCACCGAGGCCGCCAAGGAACTGGGCACCAGCTCTGGCCAGTTGAGCAACGTCGAGACCGCACGATTCGGCGTGAGCGCGGACCGGGTCCGAGCCATGGCCCGCGCCTACTCCTGCTCGGACCAGGCGTTCATCGACGCCTTGGCGGCCATGGCGACCGAGCGGAGCCGAGGGTGGTGGGAGCAGTACAGGGACATCCTCCCGACCGGCCTGCTCGACCTCGCCGAGTTCGAGCACCACGCCGTCGGGCTACGCACGGCATACACCGCCCACATCCCTGGCCTGCTCCAGATCGCCGACCACGCACGCGAGGTCTTCCGCCAAGTCGTGCCCGAGCTGACACCACCGGAGATCGAACACCGGGTGTCCCATCGCATCAAGCGCCAGGACGTCATCTACCGGTCGAGCCCGATCCCGTACGGGGCGGTGGTGCACGAGGCCGCTCTCCGGATGCAGTTCGGCGGTCCAGCGGTCGCGCGCAGGCAGCTGGATCACCTGCTCGACATGAGCCGGCGGCCACACATCACATTGCGCGTGATCCCCTTCGCCAAGGGCGCGTTCCCCGGCTCCGGCCAGTCCCTGGCCTACGGACTCGGCCCCGTTCCCCAGCTCGACACCGTCCACCTCGATCAGTCGCACGGGCCCGTCCTGCTCGACGCAGAAGCGCAGCTCACCCGCTACCGGACCCTGCTCGATCGGATGGAGGCCGTCGCCCTGGCGCCCGAGGCGTCCCAAGACTTCATCCAGAAGATTGCCCACGAACTGTGAAGGGACCGGACGTGCTCGAATCCGCCTGGCAGAAGTCCTCGTACTGCGGCGAGGGCGACGCCTGCCTGAACGTCGCTGCCGACGCCACCGGCGTCAGACTGACCGAGAGCAGCGACCCCGACGGGCACATACTCCGCACCACCCCCGCCGCCTTCGCGTCACTGACCCACGCGCTCAAGACGGGCGACCCGAGCCCCGACATACACGTCACCCGCACCACCGACGGACTGGTCCGCGTCGGCGGGGTCGTCACGACGACGCCCGAGAAGTGGGACGCGTTCGTGCTCGGCGTACGGGCCGGCGAGTTCGACCACTTCGGCCACTAGCCACGCGCCCCCGCCCCGCCACGCCCACAAGCGCAACGGAGGGCCGCCCTCCTGGTCTTGATGGTCGCGGCTCCGGGCCGTGCGTCAAGGGCGCTCGGTCGTTCCTCCCTCGCGTCGCTGCGCGATGGGCTGCGCCCACCCTTGACTCCCGCCCCTGCGCCGCTTTGAACGCTCTTGGGAGGGCGGCCGGGGGGAAGTGGCCGCCCGTCGGGCTGTCTGTGGGGGGCGCCGTGGGGGTCTGCGGCTCGTGGGTGGGGCGCGGCAGTGCTGTGGGGCGGCTCGGCACCGGCTCAGCGACTGCGGGCGGCCGTTCGGCTGGGGCTCATGCCCCGCTGGTCGCCGTCCGAGGTCGTGGCCGGTGGCTGCCTCCCGCCCCATGAAGGCCCCGGGAGGAGCCGATCGCCCCCGGGGCCGGTAGCCGGGAAGCAGTGAACGAGCCCTTCACCAGGGCCGGGGCCGCGAAAGGGGCGCATTGCCGTCCTGTTGAAGTTGTCATCGGCTACGGACACTTTGAGGCCCGATTTGGGCGGTATCGGTGTCCGTAACTGCTGACAACTTCCCAGAGCCCCCTCGATCCTCCCCGATCAGCCCCTCCCCACCCACCGGTCGGTGACCAGCGGGGCCTGAGCCCCAGCCGGACGACGACCGTCACCCGCCGAGCCGAGCCAGGTCGCCCCACGCCACTGCCGCACCCCCACCCACCGGCCCGCAGGCCGGGAACCGACCCCAGCCGGGCGCCACCTGAACCGGCAGCCCTTCCCCCGGCCGCCCTCCCAAGAGCGTTTCCAGCGGCGTAGGGGCGGGGGTCAAGGGTGGAGCGAAGCGCAATCGCCGCAGGCGACGCGAGGGAGGAACGACCGAGCGCCCTTGACGCACGGCCCGAAGCCGCGACCATCAAGACCAGGAGGGCGGCCCCACGCCGGCCGGACGACCGGGCCCGACTCGGGAGGCGTCCGCCACACTCACGTACCCGACCCCCGAGACTGGTCTGGACCTCTGTCCGCTACCCTGTGTCACACACAGCCCAGAAGGCTGAAGTCGACCCACGGTCAAACCCCCTCCCGGCGACCACGGCAGGGGCCGGCAACACAGCACCACAGGAGCAACACGTGAAGAACGCTGCGAGCGTGACGGACACAGCCGACACGAAGGACGCGCGCAACGGGGGAGAGTCGGGCCGCCGCAAGGATGACTCCGGCGGCATGATCGCGACGCTGACCTTTGTCGTACTGCTCGCCGTCGCCCTGGGCCTCCTCGGCTACATGGTGGTCAGCGGCTGACCCGACAGGGCCAGGCAGAAGAACCAAGGCGGTGCGGGTCCGGTCTCGGACCCGCACCGCCTTCGTCGTGCCTCCGGCACGCCCACTAGGGACGAACCACCCCAAAGGTGGAACAACGACAGTCGTTGCCCGAGGTCACCCTCCGTGATACACAGAGTGACCATGCAGACAGTCGCACCAACCCGAACCGCGCCGCCGCAGGTCAGGGCGGCTGGTTCGGTCATACGTGCGGAGATCGGGTAAAGAGACCCTCCAAGTCGGCATACGCGGGCGGTTTCATCAGCGAAGATAGAACCAAGGGCCTGTGCCGAGGGGCGCGGGCGGCTAACAACCCAACAGGGGCGGTGAGTTACATGATCCTGGCAGCGGAAAAGGGCGACATCACCACCATCATCGGCGGAATCGCCCCGAACTGGGGGCCGTTCGGAAGCCTGGGCAACGAGGCTCGGGTGATGATCGAGGTCGTGATGGCCATTGCCATCCTCCTCTGCCTCGGCATCGCGATCTGGGGAGCGGCCAAGCAGCGCATCGGCGCGACGGCGCTGCGCGACACGTTCAGTGCCGAACAGGGCAAGGGCCTGATCGTCGCCGGCCTGACCGGCGTCTTCATCATCGGGTCACTGGGGACCTTGTTCACCATCGTCTACGGGATGGCTGTCTAAGCGTCCGTCAGTCCTCCGGGCTCGCCCCGGGCCCACCCTTCGAGGTTGCGTCTCCCTGATGTCGAGTCACCACAGCATGTCCGCGCGGCAAGCAGTACGTCCACCACTGGTTGAGGGGGCCTGGGCGACATGAGCCTCGGCGACGATCACGGCTACGGCGGCGAGCCGGGCGGCCGTACGAGCGAGGGCTTCGGCGGCTCGGGCCAGACCCGCACCCGCCTCCCGGGCAGCGGCGACGCGGACATCTACGGAGGCGCCCGCCGCCCGGCGCGCAGCGGCTCGCGCTCGCTCATCACCGTGGTGGGCGTGGTGGTGCTGCTGATCGCGGCGATCGCCTTCGCCAACCGGGGTGGCGGCGGCGGGGGCGACGACGACGCGCCGGGCAGCGCGAAGGAGCCGGCGGCCCAGCCGACGGCTCCTTCGGGCGTCCGCCCGGTCAAGGGCGATACCGGCGGCATCCCGACGGGCTACGCGCGGGACGAGCAGGGGGCGCAGAGCGCAGCCGCGAATTACGCGGTGGCGCTCGTCTCGGCGGAAATCCTCAAGCCCGACCGGCGAAGCGACATCGTGCGGCAACTGTTCGTCGCGGACAAGGTCCAGGAACTCGAAGGCAAGCTCGATCGAGCCTACGACAAGACGTTCCTGGACAAGATCGGTCTCGACGCGAACGGCAACGCCGCTCCGGGCATGACCTACGTGTCGCGCACCGCGCCCGTCGGAACCAAGGTCACCAAGTACGCCGGCACCAGCGCAACCGTCGAAGTGTGGTGCACGGGCGTGTTCGGTACCGCGGGGGTCAGCTCCACGAACCCGGTGACCAACGATTGGTTCACCATGACTCTGGAGCTTCGGTGGGCCGACATGGACTGGAAGGTCGCAAGCTTCTCCCAGAAGGACGGCCCCGCACCCGTGAACGCTGACCGTACAGCTTCCAGCGCCGACGAAATCGCCAAGGCAGTCGAGCAGTACGGAGGGTTCACCTATGCCCGGTAGCCCGCGCCGCGCATTCACTGTCGCCTCGGCGCTTGCCGCTGTGCAGGCAGCGGTGTTCGTGGGAGCGACGAGAGCCTTTGCCGAACCGACGCCCACTCCGTCCGACGAGGACAAGTGCGACCTCATCGTTGGCCCCGCCCGCGACTACTGCGAAGACGGCGAAGGCGCCTCCACCCCCGGCCGGTCAGGCCTCGACGCCGATCCCGGCGCCGCGCTCGACCCCCTGTCGTCGCTCGCGCGCGGCTGCGCCGATGCCGCGTCGTGGACGATCGGGAAGTTGTCAGAGGCCGTCGAGTCGACGGCCACCGTCGACTTCACGAACCTGACGTTCCTCGCGCACTACGCCATCGTCTTCGCCGCCGCCTCCATCCTCACGCTGCTCCTGTGGCTGCTGGCCGTCGCCAAGCGGGCCGTCCGGGGCGTGCCGTTCATGACCGCGGTCTCGGAGGCCGTCGGGTTCCTCTGGCTGAGCGTGCTCGCCTCCGCCTTCACGCCCCTGATCCTCTTCACGCTGGTGTCCGTCACCGACAGCGTCACCGAGGTCATCGCGGGCGGCACGGCGCAGCAGACGGACATGTTCTTCGGGAACTTCTCCAAGGCGCTCGCCAAGGGCGACGACATCGGCGGCGGGCCGATCATGCTGATCGTCGTCTCGCTGGTGACGATCCTCGCCGCCGGCGTGCTGTACCTCGAGCTGTTCATCCGCGCGGTGCTGCTCTACGTCGGCGCGCTGCTCGGCGTCGTCGTGTACGCGGGCCTCGTCGACAAGAACATGTGGGGCCACGTCCGCCGCTGGGCCGGGATCATGATCGCGATCATCCTGGTCAAGCCGGTGATCGTGATCGTGCTGGGCCTCGCGGGCGCGCTGTCCGCCGACGACGGGCCCGACTCGTTCTCCGCGGTCGTGTCCGGACTGGCGATCATCCTGCTGGCCATCTTCGCGTCCGCGATGATCTACCGCTTCGTCCCCGGTTTCGGCGACGAGATCGCCTCCTCCCGCAACAACCGCATTCAGAACGGCGCCGAGAACAAGGCGGCCGCCGTCATCAGCTCCCCCGCGGCGCTCGTGTCCCAGGGCATCAAGACCCACAGCACCCGCGGCAACCAGAACACCGGCGACGGCGGCGGCAGCAGCCCCCGCCCTGCCAACCCCGCCTCCGGCGGCATGGCGGCCCACGGCAGCCGTGGCTCGGAGGGGGCGGCGGGCGCGCCCGCGCCCCGTAACAGCAGTCCGACCAGCGGGACCCCGCACGGCAATCGCAACAGCACAGGAGGTGGCCGGCGTTGACGACCCAGTCCCATCCGATCACGCCCCGCCGCACGTACCTCATCGGCCGGGCCCGGCCGAACGCGGTCATCGGCAAGAACCGTGAGACCGGCGAGATCGCGCTGATCATCGCCGGCGCGTTCCTCGGCATGATGAGCGGGCTGCTGGTCCCCGTCCTGTCACTGCGCATCGTGCTGCTGATGGGCTTCCCGATGCTGGCGCTCGCCGCCGTCTACGTCCCGTACAAACAGCGCACCTTCTACCGATGGTTCGAAATCAACCGCAGCTACAAGCGGTCCCTGCGCAACGGCGGCACCCTCTACCGTTCCGGCGCCGTCGAGGCGGGCACCCGGCTCGACGGCCGGGAGGTCGAGGTCGGGCCGCCGCCGGGGATCGGGCGCATCAACTGGCTCGCCGCGCCGTTCGGCCCCGACGAGATCGCCGTGCTGCTGCACGCCGACCGCCGGACCGTGACCGCCGCGATCGAGATCGAGGGCCCCGGCGTGGGCCTGCGGGACAGCGAGGACCAGGAGGCCCTGGTCGACCGCTTCGGCACGCTCCTGAAGCATGTCGCCAACGGCGACGGCTTCGTGACGCGGATTCAGATGCTGGCCCGTACGCTGCCCGCCGACCCGGACGCCCACGCAAAGGACGTCGCCCAGCGCGGCGACCGGACCGCCCCCGGCTGGCTCAAGGAGTCGTACGACCAGCTCCAGTCGATGGTGTCGACCTCCAGCGAGCAGCACCGCGCCTATCTGGTGGCGTGCATGCACTACTCCCGCGAACTGGCCGCGGAGGCGCACACCATGGCCCGCGCCGCCAAGGCGGCGTCCGGGGCCCGGCGGCTCGACAAGGACGCCGGTCTCGCCGTCGTCATGGCCCGTGAACTGACCGACATCTGCGCACGGCTGGCGGAGGCGGACATCCGGGTGCGGCAGCCGCTCGGCCAGTCCCGTCTCGCGTCGCTCCTGCACTCCATGTACGACCCGGACCACCCCATCGACCACATCCAGGCGATGACGAAGCGGAACGCCTGGCCGGCCGAGCTGGACGCCGTCGAGCCGACCTACCTCCAGGCGAAGACGCGCGAGTCGTCGACCCGGGCCCCCTGGTGCCACTCGACCGCGTGGGTCAAGGAGTGGCCGATGACGCCCGTCGGCGTCAACTTCCTGGCCCCGCTGCTGGTCCACACCCCGGACGTGATCCGTACGGTCGCGGTCACCATGGACCTCGAGCCCACCGAGGTCGCCATCGAGCGGATGCTGACCGAGAAGACCAACGACGAGGCGGACGCCAGCCGCGCCGCCAAGATGAACCGGACCATCGACCCGCGCGACATCGCCGCGCACGGCCGGCTCGACCAGCGGGGTGAAGATCTCGCGAGCGGTGCGGCGGGGGTCAACCTCGTCGGGTACATCACTGTGTCGTCGCGTTCCCCCGAGGCCCTGGCCAGGGACAAGCGCACGATCAGGGCCTCCGCCGGCAAGTCGTACCTGAAGCTGGAGTGGTGCGACCGCGAGCACCACAGGGCCTTTGTGAACACCCTGCCGTTCGCGACCGGCATCCGCCGATAGGGGCCCGTGTGATGCGAGATCCGCTGTCCGTCCTCACGGATGCCTTCACCTCCTTCCTCTTCGGGAAGGTGGAGACCACCCGTCAGCCCGTCCGTACGTCGACGGGCCAGGCCCAGGCCGTCTACCTGCCGACCGCCGCGCCCGGCCTCGGCGACTCGGGTGTGATCATCGGCCGCGAGGTCTACAGCGGCAAGGGCTACATCTACGACCCCTTCCAGCTGTACGGGCAGCAGCTCCCCGCCCCCCACTGGCTCGTCCTCGGCGAGTCCGGCAACGGCAAGTCCGCCCTCGAGAAGACGTACGTGCTCCGGCAGTTGCGCTTCCGCGACCGCCAGGTCGTGGTGCTCGACGCGCAGGGCGAGGACGGCGTCGGCGAGTGGAACCTCATCGCGCAGGAGCTGGGAATAACCCCCATCCGGCTCGACCCGATGACCGCCCTCGACGGCGGCATCCGGCTCAACCCGCTCGACCCGTCGATCACCACGACCGGTCAGCTGGCGCTGCTTCGCACGATCATCGAGGTCGCCATGGGGCACGGCCTCGACGAGCGGGCCGGCTTCGCGCTCAAGGTGGCGCACGCGTACGTCAACACGAGCATCACCGACCGGCAGCCGGTCCTCACCGACATCGTGGAGCAGCTCCGGCACCCGAAGCCGGAGTCCGCGGAGGCCATGAACGTCGACATAGACGACGTCCGCGCCTGGGGCCTCGACGTGGCGCTGGTCCTGGACCGGCTCGTCGACGGCGACCTGCGCGGCATGTTCGACGGGCCGACCACCGTCGGCATCGACCTCGACGCGCCGCTGATCGTCTTCGACCTGTCGCACATCGACCGCAACTCCATCGCGATGCCCATCCTGATGGCGATCGTCGGCGTCTGGCTGGAGCACACCTGGATCCGCCCCGACCGCAAGAAGCGCATCTTCCTGGTGGAGGAGGCGTGGCACATCATCAACAGCCCGTTCGTCGCCCAGCTCTTCCAGCGGCTGCTGAAGTTCGGACGGCGGCTCGGCCTGTCGTTCGTGGCGGTGGTCCACCACCTGAGCGACGTGGTCGACGGGGCGGCGGCGAAAGAGGCCGCGGCGATCCTCAAGATGGCCTCGACCCGGACGATCTACGCCCAGAAGGCCGACGAGGCACGGGCCACCGGAAAGGTGCTGGGACTGCCACGCTGGGCCGTGGAGATCATCCCCACGCTGACGCCCGGCATCGCCGTGTGGGACGTCAACGGAAACGTCCAGGTGGTCAAGCACCTGATCACCGAGGCGGAACGCCCACTGGTCTTCACCGACCGCGCCATGACCGAGTCCTCGGTCCCCGCGGTACCGGAGCACGTACAGGCCGCGGAGTGGGAGGCGGAACAACGCGCCCAGCTCATCGAGCAGCAGCAGCTCGGCGAGTCGTCAGAGTCGACGGTGGCGTGAGATGTACGAGGGCGGCCGTGAGGGCCAGGCACGGCGTGAGGGAGGCGTGCCCGACGGCCTGCTGGTCGGGCTGCTGGCCCTCCTCCTCGGCCTGACGCTGCTCGTCTGGTCGGCGACGGGCCTCGCCGGTCTGTTCACGCACGGCTCCTGGCCCTCCGGGGTCACCTTCACCAACACCCCGGCGGCCATACGGTCACTCGCCGGCGCCCCGCAGGACCTGGCCGCCGCCTGGCCCGCCACCCCACCGGGCGAGCTCTCCGGGTACGGGCTGTTCTGGGGGCTGCTCATCGGGCAGCTGATGGTGCTGATCGTGCTGACGGTGTTCACGCTGGGCACGGTGGCGCGCTGGCGCGCGGTGCGGGCGGCAGCGCGTGCAGAGGCGCGTACGGCGGGACGTACCGAGGCGCGTGAGCCCCGGCGCGTACGGAGCTCGGAGCGCGCGCCGGAGCCGCCCGTACAGGAGGTGGCCGTACCGGAGGCCCCCGTCCGGCCGGTACCGCAGCCCGCGCCCGCCCCCGGTCCCGTCGCGGACGCGGCCCCGGAAACGCCGACCCTCGCCCCGCCGCCCGCCGTCCCGGCGCCCCGTGCCCGGACACCCCGTGTCCTGTACGCCGATCCCGCCGGCCGGCGGCCCGCCGCCGTCCAGGCGCTCATCGACGCCGAGGGCCCGGCGCTCGTCGTGACCTCCGACCCCGCCGTGTGGGCCGAGACCAAGGACGCGCGGGCCAAGCTCGGGCCGGTACTGGTCTACGACCCGGGGCACCTGTGCGACACCCCCGCCCGGCTGCACTGGTCGCCCACCGCCCACTGCGAGGACGACCGTACGGCCGCCGCCCGCGCCGGCGCGCTGCTCGCGCCCGTACGCCCCCGGGCGCTCATCGACGCCGCCGTGGCGGACACCGCGGAAACGCTCATGCGCTGCTGGCTGCACGCCGCGGCCGTGGACGGACGCCCGTTCCGCCAGGTCCACCGCTGGGCGCAGGGCAGCGGCGCCCACGAGCCCGTACGCATCCTCCGCACCCACCCGAAGGCCGCCGGCGGGCTCGCGGGGCTGCTCGAGTCGGCGCTCACCGCCCATCCGGAACGGCGCGAGATCGCCCAGGAGTTGACCGCACGCGCGCTGTCGGCGCTCTCCTCCGTCCACATCCGCGAGGCGTGCACCGCGAATCGAACGGATCTGCTCGCCCTGGAATCATTCGTGAACGAAGCGGGCACGCTTTATGTCGTGGGTGAACCGATCGAAGATCCTCGCACCCACCCCGGCGCGATGCCGCTTCTCACGGCACTCGCCGCAGACGTGGTCGAGCACGGCCGCCGCATGGCCGCACGGTCATCCGACGGTCGGCTCGACCCACCAATGACCCTCGTGCTGGACGACGTCGCGGCCGTCGCCCCGTTCCCCGGGCTCCCCGAACTGCTGGCCACCGGCGACGTCCTGGGTATGCCGGCGCTCGCCCTGCTCCGCTCCCCCGAACAGGCCCGCGCCCGCTGGACCGCCCCCCTGCCCCAGTCCTGACCCATGCCTCTCGGGCGCTGAGCGCCCGTCAGTCCTGGGACGGACGCCGGATCTCGTACTCCTCCGCCATCTCGTCGTCCGGCACCGGCGCACTCACGCCGCTCGGTACGAAGCCGACCTTGCGGTAGAGCGCGGCCGCCCTGGCGTTGTCCGAGTGGAACAGCAGCCGCACCCGCTCCACAGGCGGCGAGTCCAGCGCCCACGACCACTCCAGCGCCCCACGGAACAGCGCCTCCGCCAGCCCGCTGCCCCGCGCCTGCTGCCGTACGAACACGCCCACCACGTGCGTCTGCTCGACCGGGGCCGGCCTGCCGATCACGGCGCTGCCCTCGTGCTCGACCAGCACACTCGCCGTGCCGTCCCACCGGCCGTCCGGCGCCTCGGCCACGAACTGGACGACGTCCACCCCCGCGGCGGCATTGGCCGTGCGCTCCTGCCAGAACGAGTCGGGCCGTGCGAGCGCCTGCTCGTACGACTCGTAGAAGGCGATGGGGGCGAGCGGGTCCTGAAGGGCTTCGAGCCGCAGGTCGCGGGCCTTGGCCCACTCCTCGGCACGCACGCGCCGGATGATGTATTCCATCCCCCGATACTGGCGTCGGCGGCACCCCTGAGCAACGCCGTTTTCCCGTCGTACCCCGGTACTACGCCCGCTCCCCGACTGCCGCCCACGGTCGGACGCCCGGCCCCGGCCGCCTCCGTAGCGTCGACGTCATGACCAGGCCACACGGCATCGAAGCCGTCCACCTCACCAAACGCTACGGCGCCAAGACCGTCGTACAGGACCTCACCTTCAGCGTCAGGCCCGGCTCCGTGACGGGCTTCCTGGGACCGAACGGAGCCGGCAAGTCCACCACCATGCGCATGCTCCTCGGCCTCGACGCGCCCACCCGCGGCCGCGCCACGATCGGCGGCCGGCCCTACGCGGCCCACCCGGCGCCCCTCACCGAGGTCGGCGCCCTGCTGGAGGCCCGCTCGATCCACCCCGGGCGCACCGCAAGGAACCACCTGCTCGCCCTCGCGCACACCCACGGCATCCCGCGCTCCCGCGTCGACGAGGTCATCGCCCTGACCGGCCTCACCGATGTGGCGGGACGCCGGGTCAAGGGCTTCAGCCTCGGCATGGGCCAGCGTCTCGGCATCGCCGCCGCCCTGCTCGGCGACCCGGCCACCCTCATCCTCGACGAACCCGTCAACGGCCTCGACCCGGAAGGCGTCCTGTGGATCAGGACGCTCCTGAAGTCCCTGGCCGCGGAGGGCCGTACCGTGCTCGTCTCGTCCCACCTCATGAGCGAGATGGCCCTCACCGCCGACCACCTCGTCATCGTCGGCCGCGGCCGGCTGCTCGCCGACACGACCGTGGAGGCGTTCGTACGGGACTCCGGCGCAAGCGCCGTGAAGGTCGTCTCGCCGGAAGCGGCCACGCTGGTCACCCTGCTGGACGGCCCGGGCGTCGACCTGGAACGGACCGCCCCCGGCGAACTGCTGGTACGCGGCACGGACAGTGAGACCGTCGGCCGCACCGCCGCCGCCCACGGCATCCCGCTGTACGAACTCACCCCGGTCACCGCCTCGCTGGAGCAGGCTTTCATGGACCTCACGCACGACGCGGTCGAGTACCAGACCACCCCCCTCGAAGGAGCAGCGGCATGAACGCGTACGCCCTGACCCCGAAGCGGGTGCTGCGCTCCGAATGGCACAAGCTGTGGACGCTGCGCTCGACCTGGATCACGCTCCTGACGGCCGGCGTCCTGACCCTGGGCATCGGCCTGCTGATGGGCGCCACGTACGAGACGGGCGGCGGCGACGGCGACGTGGACGTCGTCGTACTGACGCTGATCGGCGTCCAGTTCGCCCAGATCGCCTTCGCCGTGCTCGGCATCCTCGTCACCGCCGGCGAGTACTCGACGGGCATGATCCGCGCCTCGATGACCACGGTGCCCCGCAGGCTCCCGGTCCTGTGGTCCAAGGCCGCGGTCTTCGGCGCGGTCACCCTCGCCATCACGCTCCTCACCGCCTTCGTCACCTTCCCGGCGGCGCAGCTCTTCTTCGCCGGTACCGACCAGGAGGCGTCGCTCGGCGATCCGGGCGTGGTCAGGGCCCTTGTGGGCAGCTCGGCCGGGCTCACCCTGCTCGGACTGATCGCCCTCGGACTGGGCGCGCTCGTGCGGTCCGTCCCGGGCGCGATCGGGGCGTTCATCGGCGGCGTCATGATCCTGCCCGAGGTGATGGTCATGCTCCCGTACGACGTCGTGGCGGACGCCGTGGAGTACTTCCCGGCAAAGGCCCTGGAGTCCCTGATGTCTGCTGAACCCGTCCACGGGGCGGCATCGCCGGGCGGAGCGCTGCTGGCCCTGACACTCTGGGCGGCGGCGACACTGGCCCTCGCCGGTGCGACGCTCAAGCGCCGGGACGTCTGAGACCGTCGTGTACGAGGATGTGGGGGTGCGCATGGCCCAGCAGCGGAACGACCCGCCGTCAGCCGGCCCCGCGCAGCAGGGCTGGTCGACGGGAGCCCGGCCGCTCACCGGCCGGCTGCACCGCCTCACCGAGCGAATCCGCTCCCTCGACCGCCGCCGCCCGCTGCTGTGGGACCTGCATCTCACCGGCGCGTCCGTGTTCGCCGCACTGGTGGACACGGCTGGCGGCTGGCGAAACGTCGCCTTCAACGACGAAGTGCCGCTCTGGCTCGTCGTTCTGATGAGCCTGGGCTTCTCGGTCCCGCTGCTGTGGCGGCGCGGCCACCCGCTCGCCGTGCTGCTGGTCATGCTGCCGTTCTCGCTGGTCAACGCCGCGAGCGGGGCACACCTCCAGGCGTCGTTCCTGCAGATGATCGCCGTCTACAACATCGCGCTGCGGCTGCCGCTGCGGACCCTGGTGTGGTCATTCGGCACGGTGCTCGTGCCGCTGGCGGTGGGGGCCACGGTCTACCCGGTGGGCAGCTGGGACCAGCAGTTCGTGCCGATGCTCTACAGCTTCGCCCTGGTCGCGCTGCTGGGGCTGGTGGTCCGCTCGAGAAGGAGTATCTGGCGTCCCTGGTGGAGCGGGCACGGCAGCTCGAGGTGGAACGGGACCAGCAGGCGCAGCTGGCGGCGGCCGCGGAACGGGCCCGGATCGCCCGGGAGATGCACGACATCATCGGCCACAACCTGTCCGTCATCACCGGCCTCGCGGACGGCGGCGCCTACGCGGCCGCCGGCTCCCCGGAACGCTCCGTCCAGGCGCTCGAGGCCATCGGCACCACCAGCCGCCAGGCGCTGACGGAACTGCGCCGGCTGCTCGACGTACTCCGCGACGAGGCCGAGTCCCGGCCCGTCGCGGAGCTCGCGCCACAGCCCGACCTGACCGACCTGGACCGGCTGGTCGAGCGGGTGTCGCGAGCAGGACTGCCGGTCGCCCTCACGGTCGACAAGAGCCCCGAACCGCTGTCGGCGGGCAAGCAGTTGGCGGTGTTCCGGGTCGTCCAGGAAGCCCTGACCAACACGCTGAAACACGGCGGTCCGAACGCCACGGCCACGGTGGAGGTACGGCACGCGGCCGACGGAGTCACCGTCACGGTCACCGACACCGGCGACGCCCCGGCCACCGCTGCGGGCGCGGGCCGCGGCCTGACAGGAATGCGGGAACGAACCGCCCTGTACGGCGGCACACTTGAGGCCGGCCCGCTGCGCCGGCCCGGTGGCGGCTGGCGCGTCCGTCTCTCCCTCCCGAAGGACACCGACCAGTGACGACCGTGCTCATCGCCGACGACCAGCCCATGCAGCGCTTCGGTTTCCGCATGCTGCTGGAGAGCCAGGACGACATGACGGTGGTCGGCGAGGCGGGTAACGGCGCGGAGGCCGTCCGCGCGGCAGGCGAACACCGCCCCGACGTCGTCCTGATGGACATCAGGATGCCCGGCCTCGACGGCATCGAGGCGACCCGCCGCATCGTCGCCTCCGGTGCCCGCACCCGCGTACTGATCGTGACGACGTTCGACCTGGACGAGTACGCGTACAAGGGGCTACGCGCCGGCGCGAGCGGCTTCCTCATCAAGGACGCCCTGCCGGAGGAGCTGCTCTCCGGCATTCGCGCGGTGGCGGCCGGAGACGCGGTCGTCGCACCGAGCCTCACGCGCAGGCTTCTGGACACCTATGTGCAGCATCTTCCCGAGACGGGGGACGGCGGCGTGGGCACGACGGCTCCGGACGAGCGTCTGGCGCGGCTGACCGAGCGGGAGCGGGAGATCCTGACGGTCATCGGCCAGGGCTGGACGAACACCGAGATCGCGACGCGGCTGCACCTCGCCGAATCGACGGTGAAGACGCATGTGAGCCGCATCCTGGCGAAGACGGGCGCGCGGGACCGGGTCCAGGCCGTCATTCTGGCGTACGACACCAGGCTGGTGAATCCGTCGTGAGTCGGTCCTGAATCCGGCCTTGAATCCGGTGGCCGTGATTGGGTCGTGAACGCAGGAAAGCCCCGCACCAGAGGTGCGGGGCCTTCCCACAATAATTGTTCGGCGGCGTCCTACTCTCCCACAGGGTCCCCCCTGCAGTACCATCGGCGCTGAA